>NZ_JAVWXA010000023.1:0-34703 GCF_036662295.1 Stenotrophomonas sp. | reverse complement strand
GACCGCAACCAGGCTGCGTCGCCAGGCCTGCTGCCCCGCCTCGTCCTCGCGCAGTGCGATCGCGCGGTCCGCGCCCAGCACCGTGTGCCGCGCGTACTCGGCGCGTTCTTCATCCAGGTCGCCCACCGCAAGCGACAGGCCGATGCAGGCACGCTGCCGCATGCCGTCGAACAGGTGCGCCACCTGCTCGCCATCGGTGCGGCGCACGTTGCCGTAGCGGTACACGTTGGCCAGCGCCGGCAGCGCAGCCAGCAACGCCAGCGGGTCGGCGTCGGTGGCCGCGCGCGCTTCAAGCTCGGCAGCGATCGCACTGACGGCCTCGGGCAGGTTTGCCAGCAATACCTGATCCACCAGCGCCGCCAACGCCGGCAGCTGGGTGGCCTGGCGGGCCTGGTCCAGCGCGCGCTGGCTGGCCGCCGCGGCCAGGGTCTGGCCGAGCCGGCTGGCGTCGATCAGGTCCAGCTGGAAGCGGGGCTGCCAGGCCAGCGTCCACACTTCGTGGAAGGTGCCGCGCGCCGAGTGCCCGGCACGCGACAGCTCGCCCCAGTCGATGCCCAGCAGCGCCAGCCGGTGCAGCAGCTGGCTGCGTTGCAGGTCGGTCTCCCCGCGCAGGTCCAGGTCCAGCGACCTGGCCAGCGCGTCCGGCTTCAGCCGCAGGCGCTTCTGCTGCGCCTCCAGGTCGCGCTGCAGCGGCACCACCGGCACGGCCGGCGGCACGCTGCCCAGCGCGTCGCCCAGCAGCAGCCGCTCGGCGATCAGCTGCATGGGCAGGTCGTCGCCATTGCAGATCACGCTGCGGGTGGCGTCGTTGATCTCCTCCAGGCCGGGCGCGGGGCGCTCGCGCATCGCCGCCAGCGCATCGGCCAGGCGCGCTGCCTCGATCAGGTGTGCCGAAGAGCAGTCCAGCCCGCTCTCGCGCAACAGGCCCGCCACCCGCGCATACCAGCCGATTGCCCGTTGGCCACGCGCACCGGCATTGCGCCACAGGTGGTCGTACCAGCCCGGTGCGTCCACGCCCGCGCCATAGCCACTGCCCGCGCTGAGATGCCGGTAGGTCCACGGCACCCAGGTGGACTGGATGCGGCGCTTGGGCATGCCCTTGAGCAGGCGGTTGTCGGCGGTGGCGCTGTGGGCCGCCAGCGCTGCCTCGTCCAGCGCAGGCACGTGCCAGGCGCCGCACACCACCGCAATGCGCTGGTACTGCCTGCGCGCGGCACGCACGCCGGCACGCATGTGCGCTTCACGCACCGCCTCCTGCGCCGCGCGCGGGCTCGGCCGGGGCGGTGCGTGCGTGCGTACTTCGGCCATGGCCTCGGCAATGGCGGCAAACAGGTCCTGGCCGTCGCCCCGTTCCTCCACCATGTGGTTCCACCATGCCTCCCCATCCCCGTAGCCGGCGGCGCGTGCCAGCCAGTCGAGTGGATCGGCCGGTACCGGCAAGCTGGCCCCGGTGTCGCCCTCCTGCGGCGATGCGGCCGGCGCATCCTCGCCCAGCGCCGCCGCATCCACGCTGGGATCGGTGTCGACGGGCACGGTCAGTGCCGCGTCGTCGTCCTGGTCAGCCTCGTCCTGCGCCTGCGCGCCCGCACTGCGGGCCTGGTGCTGCCACTCCAGCGACATCGCCGCCGGCACATCGATGAACTGCACCGGCACGCCGGCCTGGCGTGCCCATTGCATGGCCTGCCATTCCGGCGAGAACACCGCATACGGATGGAACACGGCCAGCTGCGGGTCGTCCGCGCTGTAGGACAGCAGCGCCACCGGCGGCACCATCGCCGCATCGGCGAGGTGCGTCAGCAGTGCCTCGGCGCCGGCCGGGCCTTCGATCAGCACGCAGTCCGGCTGCAGCGCGTGCAGGGCCGCCAACAGGCTGCGTGCGCAGCCCGGGCCGTGGTGGCGGATGCCAAACAGGGAGACACTCTGGCTCATCGGCGTTGCTTAGGCGTGGTCACGGAAGGCGCGGTACAGATCCTTCCACTCACTGCGTTCCTTCACCACCGTTTCCAGGTATTCGTTCCACACCACCTGGTCCTGCACCGGATCCTTGACGATCGCCCCGATCATGCCGGCGGCCATGTCGGCCGGGCGCAGCACGCCGTCGCCGAAGTGGCCGGCCAGGGCCATGCCGTTGTTGATCACCGAAATCACCTCGGCGGTGGACAACGTTGCCGTCGGCGACTTCAGCTTGGCCTTGCCGTCTTCGGTGACGCCGTTGCGCAGCTCGCGGAAGATCCGCACCACGCGGGCCACTTCCTGCAATGCCGGCGGCTCGGCGGGCAGGTCGAGGGCGACGCCCATCTCGCCCACGCGCTTGGTCACGATCGCGATTTCGTCCTGCTCGCTGGAGGGCACCGGCAGGATCACCGTATTGAAGCGGCGCTTGAGTGCACTGGACAGCTCGTTCACGCCCTTGTCGCGGTTGTTGGCCGTGGCGATCACGCTGAACCCGCGCGTGGCCTGCACTTCCGACCCCAGCTCGGGCACCGGCAGCGTCTTCTCCGACAACACGGTGATCAGCGCATCCTGCACGTCGGCCGGGATGCGGGTAAGTTCTTCGATGCGGGCGATCTTGCCCAGGCGCATCGCGTTCATCAGCGGGCTCGGCACCAGTGCCGCCTCGCTGGGGCCGTTGGCCAGCAGCTGCGCGTAGTTCCAGCCATAGCGGATCTGCTCTTCGCTGGTGCCGGCGGTGCCCTGCACCAGCAGCGTGGAGTCACCGCTGATGGCGGCCGTCATGTGCTCGGAGACCCAGGACTTGGCCGTGCCCGGCACGCCGAACAACAACAGCGCGCGGTCGGTGGCGATGGTGGCCACGGCGATCTCCATCAGGCGTCGGTCGCCGATGTACTTCGGGCTGACCACGAAGCCGTTGTCCAGGGTGCCCCCCACCAGGTAGGTCACCACGGCCCATGGCGACAGTTGCCAGTTGGCGGGGCGCTGCCGCGTGTCGAGGCGGCGCAGCTGGTCCAGTTCTTCCGCGTATTGGTGTTCAGCGTGTTGGCGCAGGACGGCAGTGCTCATCGGGGTTCCAGTGAAGGTCAAAGGGGAGAATGGAAGGCGTGCCGGGCCTGCACGATGCGCTGCAGGTCGTGCGCGCAGTCGCGCATGCTCTCGGTGGCGTCATCAGGCTGGGCCGGCAATGCCACCGCCGCCAGCGCGTCGGGATGCAGCAGCGTGGCCAGTGCCAGCAGGTGCAGGCGCAGGTTGTAGTCGTTGCGCAGCCGCTCGCCGGCAAAACAGGCGCACATGCCCGGCACCAGGCGCTGCGAGTAGGCGGCGGTCAGGGTTTCCCCGGGCGCGCAGGCCGCCAGCACGTCCGACAGCAGACCGGTGCGTGCCAGTTCATCGACCTCGCCGGGCCAGTAAGACTCGCGCTGCTCCACGGGCAGCATCGCCAGCAGCCGTGGCGCGTGCGCGTGCAGGCTGTAGTCGTCCAGCGCCGCCCGCACCCAGTCGGGGTGGCGCGCGTCCATGCGCTCCAGCCAACCGCGCTGCAAGGCGGCTTCCCAGTCGGTGCCGCGTGCCCAGGCCAGCAGTTCGGCCGGGGTCATGCCGGTATGCGCCGGCCACCACGGCAGCGGCACCTGTCGCACCACCTGGTACAGCCACCAGGCGCGCTCGCCCAGCCGGTCATGCGGCGGGCGCTTGGCGTCGATGCCGGCCTCGGCCCACGCGGGGTCGGCCACCTGCGGCGGCTCGCATTCCCAGCGCGTGCGGCGCAGCAGCGCCGTGCGCCGGGTAAGCATGGCCTGCATCCACCCGAGCACGCGCTGGCCGTGGGCGGCACCCGGGCACTGCGCCAACAACGGGCCCACCAGATGGCGTACCTCGCGGCTGCGATCCTTGAGCAGGCCGGCCAGCACGGGTTCATCGGCGGCATCGAGGTGCACGGCCATCGCCTCGACAAAATCCACGCGCTCGCGCGCCGACAGTGTCTTCAGGCTGGCCAGCAGCCGCTCGCGCGCCTCCGCCGGCGCCGACTGACGGGCGTGGAGGAACCACGCCACGCGTTCCTCATGACGGGCACCGTCCCACTGCAACGCGGCCGTCGGGGCGGACGCGATCGCGGCAGGCTCGCCTGCCAGGCCGAAATCCCACGCTGGATTGCACGTGGCCAGCCAGCGCCCGCGAGCGCCCAGCACCGCCAGCAGTGGCGCGCGCAACGCCTGGCTGCGGGCGCCCGCATCCAGCGCCAACGGCAACACCGCGTGCGGAAGGCGGCGGTGCTGCGCGGCAAGCTGCAGGCAGGCCTCGTGGCGCAGCCGCACGTCATGCCCTTGCACGGCCACGCCCCGCGCGAACACGCTGGCCAGCAACGGTGTCCAGGTATGCGCATCGGGCAGCACGTGCGGGTCTTCCCCGGCCGGCGCCCGTGCCGGGGCCGGCGGGCCGGTGCGGACCGCCGCCAGCCCGCACGCGGCCATCGCGCCGACGCTGCGGCTGTAGGCCAGTGCGGCGTCCTCGCCTGCGCCGATCTGCAGCAACAACGCGCCCAGCGCACCGTCGGCGGCAATCGGCTGCGGGCGGTCGATCCCCAGCAATGCAGGGGTGAGCCAGGCCTCGGTCATGCCGCGCTCCTTTCCCAGTAGTGACCATGATCGTTCCAGGCCGACAACGGCAACAACGCACGGCCATCCCATTCGCCCATCACGCACAGCGCGTGGCCGCCGCCGAAGGCCATCAGCGACCAGCCATTGTCCGCATCCACGTGCAGCGGCAGCGCGCCGGCATCGGTGTGCACCTGCCAGGCACCATCGGCCACGTGCACGCGCGCCTTTGCCAACCGCAACGGCACCTGCGGCAACCAGGGATTGACCGCGAACGGGATCGACGCCTGGTCGATCGCGTGCAGGCCATCGGTCGGTGCGGCAGCGCGCACATCGGCCAGCGGCGTCGCACTCGGCGCCAGCGCGCGCAAAGGCACGCTGCCGGGGAAGAAATGCAGGGTCGCGGCGAGCACCTGGTTGCCCGGCCAGATGCGTTCCCAGCCGCGTCCACCATGGGCGAATTCCTGCAGCAGGGCCGGCTGACCACTCTCCAGCCCGTGCAGCCACACCCGGCGCTCGCTCAGACGCCCGGGCAGCTCGGTGATGCACTGGCCCAGCACCTGCCAACGATCGGTCAGCGTCTGCCCGCCGGCGATCACCTCGTCCTTGTCCAGCGGCCAGCCGAGCGCGGCGCGCAGGTCGGCCACACGCGTCGGTGAGAGCGATGCGCGGCGCTGTACCGCATGGTTGAGCAACTGCACCAGGCCCAGCCGCTCGCCCATGTCGGGCAGCCCGGCGATGCCGCGCGCCTCGGCCTCCATCGCGCCCTGCAGCAGCCCAGCCAACGCCGGTGCCTGGGCATCGACCATGCGCGCGGCCATCCGCCGTGCTTCGTCGCGATGATCGGCGCCGAGATTGGCCAGGCCATGCCGGAACTGGTCAGCGATCCAGCGCTCCAGCTCGGCGCAACCCTGTGTGATCCGGCCCCAGCGCGTGGCCTCGCGCTTGGCCACGGCGGCCGCCGCCACCTCCGGTGCAACCGCGGGCGTCGCTGCCGCCCCCTCGCCGGCCGGCGCCTGGCGCGCGGCACGCTCGCGGCGACCGCGCAGCCATTCTTCCACCCAGGCCGGGCGGGCCTGCGGCAGCGGGGCAAAACGCGGGTTGCCCTGCGCATACAACAGCAGCAGTGCCAGCCCATGCTTGCAGGGAAACTTGCGACTGGGACACGAGCACCGGCTGACCAGCGCGGCCAGGTCCACCTGCGCCTGGTAGGGCTTGGCGCCGCTGCCCTGGCACTCGCCCCACACCGCTTCGTCATCGGACCCGAGCAGGCCCCATTTGCCATCCGTTGCCAGTCCACCGGCCGCCTTGCTCGACGACGCATCCGGCGCCAACGCAAGCACCTGCTCGCGCGTGAGACGCACATCCATATCCGTTCCCGACGCTTCCCTACCGTGGTCGGATCATAGCCGGTCCGGGTTACCGTCGCGCAAGCTGGACGACGTAGACGGCCGGGCACAGCGGCACTCCACAAAAGCGGTATCGCATCGCCTGCACCACCGCCACACTGCTTGCCTCGATATCTACGCGGTTGCCATGCGCATGTGCTGCGCGATCTCACGCTCGATCGCGGCGCGGCTCACCGTGGATGACAGGAACAACCTGAGCGCCTCGCCGCTGATCGTGGTTATCTCCAGCGCCGCATCGCCATCCACTGTCATGAAGCGATGGCTGGCCACCGCCGACCAGGGAACCAGCAGCCCCCGTTCGACCTTGGTCAACAAGATGCCGTTTGGCCCGACATCGAACTCTCGCGGACACAGCCAGGTCATCAGGCAAACAAACACGGCAATTGCCGCCGCGAGCACCGGCAAGATCCAAATCCAGGACATCGAGGCCATCAGGGCCTCCTGAAAGCCGGACGCGCTCCTCCAACTGCCCATCAGCCATAGCGCCGTGAACGGGACAAGCAGTGTCAGGAATGTCTTCCGCACCGGTGCGGACAGTGGATTGAAGCGGCCTTGTTGCCGGAGCGATACGCCCCACGGTTCACGCCATTTCATGCAGTCCCGACATCCTGTCAGCCAAGGGCGCGATCGGCCCGTCGGGCTCGATGGTAGGCCCATGCCGATCGCTCAACAAGGGGGCGCGGGAGGGGATCGGCGCTGGGTTGGAATGGCTTGCAGCGAGCGGAGAGGACGTAGCCCGCTGAAACGCAGCCAACAAAAAAGCCGACCCAAGGGCCGGCTTTTTCATGTTTCAGCGTGGTGGGCGGTGCAGGGTTCGAACCTGCGACCCTTGCCGTGTGAAGGCAATGCTCTACCGCTGAGCTAACCGCCCGATGCTGCTGAGCCGCTCATTATAGGGCGGCAAATTTCGACGTCAACGGTTTTCCGAAAATTTCTTCACATCGTGTGCGTGGGCTTGTCCGCGCCCAGGATGCCGGCCAGCAGCGTCTCGATCCGGTTGCGCACGTTCTCGCCCTCGGTGCCTTCGGCCAGCTGCACGCCGATGCCCGCCGCGCGGTTGCCCTGGGCCCCGGCCGGGGTCACCCAGATCACCTTGCCGGCCACCGGCAGGCGCTCGCTGGAATCGGGCAGGGTCAGCAGCAGGAACACCTCATCGCCCAGGAAGTAACGCTTGGGCGTGGGCACGAAGACCCCGCCGTTCTTCACGAAGGGCATGTACGCGCTGTACAGCGCGGCCTTGTCCTTGACCGCCAGCGACAGGATGCCCTGGCGGGCGTTGGTGGCACTCATGCTCTATTCCCCTTTGCTTGCCGCTCGTTGACCTTGTTCCAGGCCAACAACAATTCCACCACCGCCAGGTCGGCGCGCACCGTGGTGCGCAGCAGATCGCGGGTACGGTTGGCCGCGTCGAACCACGCCGCCAGCTTGTTCAATCGATCCGGATCGGTCAAGCCGCCACCGGTGGCCTGGGCCAGCGCCAGGTCGGCGGCGTGGCGCAACCGCAGCGCGGTGTTGTCATCACCGGCCCAGCGCTGGGCCAGCTCCACCGCACCGGCGCGCCCGGCCACCAGCGCTTCCAGGTCGGTGGCCACCTGTTTACGCAGTGCCAGGCCGTCATCGCGCAGCCACGCATCGGCCAGCCCCGGATGGCCGCGGGCGGCCTCCAGCGCCTCGCGCGCGCCGGCCTCGGCATGGCCTTGCGCCTGCAGCCAGGCCAGGGCTTCCTCGCGCGGCGGCAGCTTGAACTCCAGCCGCTGGCAGCGGCTGCGCACGGTCGCCGGCAGGCGCGCCGGGTCGCTGCTGATCAGCCACAGGTAACGGCCCGGCTGCGGCTCCTCCAGCGTCTTCAGCAACGCATTGCAGGCGGCGCGGTTGATGGCATCGGCCGGGTCGACGATCACCACCTGGGCGATGCCGTACTGCGGGGTCAGCGCCAGCTTCTGGGAGATCTCGCGGACCTGCTCGATCACGATCTCGGTACGCAGCTTGTCGCCGGACTTGTTGGCGATGAACGACACCAGCTGCAGGTCCGGATGGGTGCCGGCCGCGATCAGCTGCGCACTGCGCCGCGCCGCCGCCGGTTCGCCGGCGCACAGGATGTGCTGGGCCATGCGCAGCGCCACCGCGCGCTTGCCCAGCCCGGCCGGCCCGCAGATCAGCAGGCCGTGGCCCAGGCGGCCGGCATCCAGCGCGGCCACGGTCTGGTCATAGGCGCGCTGCTGCCACGGGGAAAAGGTCTCACTCATCGCAGGCCTCCTGGGCCAGCCAGGCATCCACCGCCGCCACCACCGAGGCCGCCACCCCGGCCTGGTCCTGGCTGGCATCGATCAGGCGGAAGCGCTGCGGGTCGGCGCTGGCACGCGTGCGGAACACCTCGCGCACCCGCTGGAAGAAATCGTCCTGCTCGCGCTCGATGCGGTCCGGCCACAGGTCGCGGCCATTGGCGCGGGCCCGGCCCACCGCCACGTCCACGTCCAGCAGCAGGGTCAGGCCGGGCAGCAGGCCCACCGCGCGCCGCTCCAGGTCGGCGATCCAGGCCGGGTCGAGGCTGCGCCCGCCGCCCTGGTAGGCGTAGCTGGAATCGGTGAAGCGGTCGCTGATCACATAGCTGCCACGGCGCAGGGCCGGGGCGATCACCTGGCGCACGTGCTGGGCGCGCGCGGCGAACACCAGCAGCAGTTCGGCCTCGGCCGAGAGCGGCTCGGCGGCGATCTCCGCATCCGGGGTGAGTACCAGCGCGCGGATCCGCTCGGCCAGCGGCGTACCGCCAGGCTCACGGGTCAGCAGCACGTCGTGGCCGCGGGCGTGCAATGCCTCGCGCAGGGCGGTGAGCGCGGTGGTCTTGCCGGCGCCCTCGCCGCCTTCCAGGCTGACAAAGCGCGGGTGTCGCAGCAGGCCGGCGGTCACTGTGGCGCCGCCTGGCTGCGCTTCTGGCGCAGTTGCTGCAGGTAACGCGCCACCGCGGCGTTGTGGTCGCTGTAACTGGCCGAGAACGCGTGCGCGCCGCTGCCATCGCCCACCGCCACGAAATACAGGGCATCGCCGGGTGCCGGCTGCGCGGCCGCCTGCAGCGCGTCGCGCCCGGGCATGGCGATCGGGGTCGGGGTGAGGCCGGCGCGGGTATAGGTGTTGTAGGGCGTGTCGGTGGTCAGGTCGCGCTTGCGGATGTTGCCGTCGTAGCTGCTGCCGATGCCGTAGATCACGGTCGGGTCGGTCTGCAGGCGCATGCCGATCTTCAGCCGGCGGGTGAACACGCCGGCGATCTGCGGGCGCTCGCTCGGCAGCGCGGTTTCCTTCTCGATGATCGAGGCCAGGGTCAGCAGTTCGTAAGGCGAATTCAGCGGCAGGTCGTCGGCACGGTCGTTCCAGGCCGCGGTCAGCTCCTTCTCCAACGCCGCGTGCGCGCGCTTGAGCACGTCCACGTCGGTGTCGCCGCGCTGGTAGACGTAGGTTTCCGGCAGGAAGCGGCCTTCGGGGTGCTCGGCGGGCGCGCCGATCGCCTTCATCAGCGCGGCATCGTCCAGGTGGTCGGTGGTGTGCACCAGCGGGTCGGCCCGCTTGAGTGCGGCGCGCAGCTGGCGGATGTTCCAGCCCTCCACGATGGTCACCCGGTGCTGCAGCACGCGGCCCTGGCGCATGCGCAGCAGCAGCTCGCGCGGGGTCAGGCTCGCATCGAGCGCGTACTCGCCCACCTTGAGCTTGCCGGCGGCATCGAGCTGGCGGGCCAGCAATTGCCACTGGGTGTCGCTGCCTTCGTCCACGCCGGCCGCGCGCAGCTTGCCGAGCACCGTATTCAGGCCATCACCGGAGGCGATCACCACGCTGGGCTGGTCGGGGGTCAACGGCGCATCGGCGAAACCGCGCTGGCTGTGCCAGAACCACGCCCCTGCGCCTGCCAGCAGCACGGCCGCCAGCAGCAGCACCGTCAGCACGGCCAGACATCCCCGTTTCGCACCCGCCATGGTCACCTCGAATGGTTTTCGCCGCCGCGCAGCATACCGCGCGACCGTGGCACGCGGCCAAACGGTTCAGTCATCCCGGCCCAGCGCGCGCAGCAGGCCGCGCGCCTTGGCGCGGGTTTCATCCAGTTCCCTGTCCGGGTCCGAATCGACCACGATGCCCGCCCCGGTCCGGAACGCGGCCGTGTCCGCGGCCACCTCTGCGGTGCGGATGAGGATGTTCAGGTCCAGGTCGCCATCGCGGTTGAGCCAGCCGAAGGCACCGGTGTAGGCACCGCGCGCGGTCTGCTCCAGCTCGGCGATGATCTGCATGCAGCGCACCTTGGGGCAGCCGGTGATGGTGCCGCCGGGGAAGGTCGCGGCGATCACCTCGCCGGGTGTGACATCGGCGCGCAGGTGGCCGCTGACGTTGCTGACGATGTGGTGCACGTGGGCGTAGCTTTCCACGGTCATCAACTCGTCCACGACGACCGTGCCGGGCAGGCAGATGCGGCCCAGGTCGTTGCGCTCCAGGTCGATCAGCATCACGTGCTCGGCGCGCTCCTTGGGATGGCCGACCAGCTCCTGGATGCGCGCGGCATCATCGTCGCCGGCAAACCGCGGCCGGGTGCCGGCGATGGGCCGGGTCTGCACGTCATCGCCGTGCACCGAGACCAGCCGCTCGGGCGAGGAACTCACCACCGCCCTGCCCTGGGCCATGAACAGCCCGGCGAAGGGCGCCGGGTTGGCCACCCGCAGCTGGGCATACAGCGCCTGCGGGGACAACGCCTGCGCAAACTGCGCGGCCCAGCGCCGCGACAGGTTCACCTGGAACACATCCCCCGCGCGCAGGTAGTCGATGACCTTGCCCACGCCCCCGGTGAACCGGGCCGGCGCGTCCTCGCCCACCTCCACCGGCGCCTGCCAGGCCGGCAGCGGCGGCAAGGTGGCGGCCACCTCAAGGTCGGCCAGCAGGGTCGTCAGCAGCGCGGCGTGGTCGGTCTCGCACACGGCGTGGTACTGGCCCAGCACGCGGTCGTGCAGCACCGCCGCCGGGCAGCGCAGGGCCAGCGCCGACGGCAGGCCGTCGGCCCGGGTGGGCAGCTGCAGCACCGTCTCGATCTGCCCGGCCAGCTCGTAATCCAGCATCAGCGCCCAGCCACCCCGGAACGGCAGCTGGTTGGCTTCGCGCGGCAGGCGCAGCGCGGCCCAGTGCGCGTCCAGCACGTCCAGGAAGCGGCCAGGATGCCGCTCGCCGTCGGCATCGCGCACCACGCCGTCGGCGTGCAGGGCCAGCGCCTGTCCATTGCCCATCAGCAGCAGGTCCCAGCGCCCCTGGGCGGTGCCCGAGGCCGTGGACTCCATCAGCAACGGATAGCGCGCAGGGGCCACCCGCTGCAGCGCGAGCAGGTCGGTGGTGGCGGGCAGCGATTGGATCAGGAGCATGGCGGGAACACCGGGATGTGCGCGGGGGCCAGATACACCAAGGCCGCCCAGAAGGCGGCCCGGGAGCGCTGGCAGCGGGGGACACTCAGACGCGCTTGAACACCAGCGTGCCGTTGGTGCCGCCAAAGCCGAAGCCGTTGGACATCACCACGTCCACCGAGGCCTGGCGGGCCTGGTTGGGGACGTAATCCAGGTCGCAGCCTTCGCCCGGCTGGTGCAGGTTGATGGTCGGCGGCACCACGTTGTCGCGCAGCGCCAGCACCGAGAAGATCGCTTCCACGCCGCCGGCCGCGCCGAGCAGGTGGCCGGTCATCGACTTGGTGGAGCTGACCATCATCTTGTAGGCGTGCTCGCCGAAAGCGGCCTTCATCGCCATGGTCTCGCCGAGGTCGCCCAGCGGCGTGGAGGTGCCATGCGCGTTGAGGTAGCCGATCTGGTCCGGGTTCACGCCCGCATCCTTCATGGCCATGACCATGCAGCGCGCGGCGCCTTCGCCGTTCTCGCTGGGCGCGGTCATGTGGTAGGCGTCGGAGCTGGCGCCGAAACCGGCCAGTTCGCAGTAGATCCGCGCGCCGCGTGCCTTGGCGTGCTCGTACTCTTCCAGGATCAGGATGCCGGCGCCATCGCCCAGCACGAAGCCGTCGCGGTCCTTGTCCCACGGGCGCGAGGCGGCCGCCGGATCATCGTTGCGGGTGCTCATGGCCTTCATCGCGCAGAAACCGCCCAGCGCGGTCGGCGAGGAGCCGCGTTCGGCGCCACCGGCCACCATCACGTCCGCATCGCCGTACTGGATCATGCGCATGGCCGTGCCGATCGAATGATTGGACGTGGCGCAGGCCGACACCGCCGAGAACGACGGGCCCTTCAGGCCGCTGATGATGCTCAGCTGGCCGGGCAGCATGTTGATGATGGTCTTGGGCACGTAGAAGGGCGAGATCTTCTTGCCCTCGTGGAACTCGATGGTCTGCTCTTCGATGCCCAGCAGGCCGCCGATGCCGGCGCCGACGATGGCACCCACGCGCTCGGCGTTGGCCTCGGTGATCTCCAGGCCCGAGTCGTGCAGGGCCATGAAGGAGGCACCAAGGCCGTAATGGATGAACGGGTCCATCTTCTTGGCATCCTTGCCGCTGACCCGGTACTTGCCGAACTGTTCGTTGTCGGCGGTGATGTCGAAGTCCTTGACCTCACCTGCGATCTTGGTGGTGAAACGGTCCAGGTAGGATTGCGAAACGTTGGTCAGCGCACCGATGCCGGAACGGCCTTCGGTGATGCCCTTCCAACTGGTGGCCAGATCATTGCCCAACGGCGAGACCATGCCCATGCCGGTAACGACGACGCGACGCTTCATTGCAGATTCTCCTGACCCGGGTGTTGCGGGTATGACGCGGTGTAACGCTCAAATGCACAGGGCCGCAAGCGCGGCCCCATGGGTTTGCCGCACGCGGTCGCGGCACAGGCCACAACCGCGCGCAAGCCGCCTGACATCAAGCCTTGACGTGGGCGTTGATGTAGTCGATCGCCGCCTGCACGGTGCTGATCTTCTCGGCTTCTTCGTCCGGGATTTCGCACTCGAACTCTTCTTCCAGCGCCATCACCAGCTCGACGGTGTCCAGCGAGTCTGCGCCCAGGTCATCGACGAACGATGCGCTGGTGGTGACTTCTTCTTCCTTGACGCCAAGCTGTTCGACGACGATTTTCTTGACGCGTTCTTCGATGGTGCTCATTGGATATCGCTCCAGATGGAGTAGTGGTTCAAAAATGACGTCATCCGGTAATGGATGACCGTGGGATAGTGTAGTGGAAACCGGCGATGCCTTGCATTGCTACAAAACATCTTTCAGATCAACCACTTGCGGCGCAATCCATGCGCCACATGCTTACGGCATGTACATGCCGCCGTTCACATGGAGGGTTTCGCCGGTGATGTAGCTGGCCGAGGGACCGGCCAGGAACGCCACCGCGTTGGCGATGTCGGTCGGTTCGCCCAGGCGCTCCAGGGCGATCGACTTGACCAGGCCGGTGCGCTGCTCTTCGGGCAGGGCACGGGTCATGTCGGTGTCGATGAAGCCCGGGGCGACCACGTTGACGGTGATGCCGCGCGAGCCGATTTCCTTGGCCAGCGACTTGGAGAAGGCGATGATGCCGGCCTTGGCGGCGGCATAGTTGGCCTGGCCGGCGTTGCCGGTCACGCCGATGACCGAGGCGATGTTGATGATGCGGCCCTTGCGCGCCTTCATCATGCCGCGGATGACTGCCTTCGAGGTGCGGAACACGCTGGTCAGGTTGGTGTCCAGGATGGCCTGCCAGTCCTCGTCCTTCATGCGCAGCAACAGGTTGTCGCGGGTGATGCCGGCGTTGTTGACCAGGATGGTGATGGCCCCGAACTCCTTGGCGATGCCGTCCAGCGCAGCGTCCAGCGCGGCCGCGTCGGTGACGTTCAGCGCGCGGCCGTGGCCCCCCAGGGCCGCCAGGCGCTCGCCGATGGCGGCGGCACCGGCGTCGGTGGTGGCGGTGCCGATGACGGTCGCGCCCTGCGCGGCCAGTGCATCGGCGATGGCGGCGCCGATGCCACGGCTGGCGCCGGTCACCAGTGCGATTTCACCCTGAAGGGGCTTGCTCATCTGTGTTTCCTCGAACGGGACCGGTCCACGTGCCAGGCCGGGGCCGGGGCACGCGAAGGCGGTCGAAGGATCAGCCAGCCCAGCTTTCGCGGGCAGCCTCGAAGTCGGCGGGCGTGGACAGTGTGCGCGCGTCCAGCGATTTGTCGATGCGCTTGATCAATCCGCTCAGCACCTTGCCCGGGCCGCACTCGGCCACGCGGGTGACGCCACGGGCGGCCAGCGCCTGCACGCAGCCGGTCCACTGGACGGGCAGGTACAGCTGCTGGACCAGGGCCTGGCGGATGGCGTCCACGCCGTCATGGATGCGGGCATCCACGTTCTGCACGACCGGCAGCGACGGGGCGCGCCAGTCCAGGCCGGCCATGGTTTCGGCCAGGCGGTTGGCGGCTTCGCGCATCAACGGGGTGTGCGAGGGCACGCTGACGGCGAGCTTGACGGCCTTGCGCACGCCCTTTTCGGCGAGCAGGGCCAGGGCACGGTCAACGGCGGCGGCATCGCCACCGATGACGATCTGGCCGGGGGAGTTGTAGTTGGCCGGGACCACGATCTGGCTGCCGGCGGCCTGCTCGCAGACCTCCACGACCAGGGCGTCTTCGGCGCCGAGGACGGCGGCCATGGCACCCACGCCGGCCGGGGCGGCTTCCTGCATGAGCTGGCCACGCAGGCGCACCAGGTGGGCGCCGTCACGCAGGGTCAGCGCACCGGCCGCCACCAGGGCGGTGTATTCGCCGAGGCTGTGGCCGGCCAGGACGGCCGGCTGGACGCCACCCACGGCGTTCCAGGCACGCCAGGCGCCGATGCTGGCGGCCAGCAGGGCCGGCTGGGTGTATTCGGTGCGGTTGAGCATTTCCTCGGGACCGCCCTGGGACAGCGCCCACAGGTCGACACCGGCGCCATCGGAGGCCTCGGTGAAGGCCTCGCGGACCTGCGGGTGCAGTTCGGCCAGTTCGGCCAGCATGCCCAGCGACTGCGAGCCCTGCCCGGGGAACACGAATGCGAGATTGGAATCGGTCACGCGGTCATCCGCCTGCAAAAATCGAACGGCGAATGATAAGGGGGAACAGCGCCCTCCGTCTGTACTGGCGCGTATGTGTGGGGTGGGGGTTGGCCGGTTTTGAGCGTGAGCAACAGCCACGGCAGTCAGTCACTGTCGGGAAGTGGGCTGGGGTGGGTGACGCTGCGGGACACGCTGCAAGTACGTCCATGTAAGCTCCTTTTGCGCCATCCATGGCGCAAAACGGGTCCCGCAGCGCCACCCACCCCAGCCCCGCCGGAAACGGTCGGCGCGCAGGGACAAGGCAAGAGCCACGCGCGGCCTTCGTTGGGGGGGATGAGCTGCCGAGCTACGCTCGGCACTACCCTCCCCTCAACCCTACGGGCGGGCTGCTCTACCGAGGTTCGGCGAAGCCGAGCCGACGTGCCGTTGATCGCCCATGCGCCCCGACGCACTTTCGAGGGGCGGCATGGGTGGGTTGGCGGGACCGTCATACGCCATGGATGGCGTATGCGAGCCTCCATGGATGGATCTACGGCGTGTCCCGCCAACCCACCCATGCCGACCCAGCCACAGCACCACGCGCAATGACGCTCTGGCTCTGGCTTCAAAAAGCTCTGGACGTAAAACCGCCCACCCGATCAAACCAGCAACTGCAGGATGTCCAGGTCGCCGTCGGAGAAGAAGTCGAAGCAGATCACCGCCAGCATCAGCATCCCCAGCGTGGTGGCCCCGTGCACGATCAGGATCGCGTGGGCCAGCGCGCGCGCCGAACGGCCCAGCTTCAGGCTTGCCCGGGCCAGCCCCTGCAGCCGCCCGCTCACCGCGTGCGCGTGCGCCAGCACCGGCGCCTCCACCCCGTCCATCGCCTCGGCCATCAGCGCCTGCAACTGCTGTGGCCGGTCCTCGTAATATTTGGCCACCCCGTAACCGAACATCAGCCAGTCACGCGCCTGCGCCTGCGCCAGGTCCATCACCTCCAGCGGGTCTTCCTCGAAATCGATGAAGCCCACCTGCACGCCGTCCCAGGTGAGATTGCGCGGCAGCGGCTGCCCGAAATAGGCGCCCTTGCCGTGCGCCGTGGCGATCGCGTGCATCGCCGCGGCCACCAGCCGGTCACGGCCCGCCTCGTCCGCCTCGCGCAGGCAGGTGTTGAACGAACTGCCGTTGTCCTCCAGTACCAGCGCCGCATGCCCGCTGCCGATCACATGCGGCACGTTCACGCCCTGCGCCAGCAACTCGCCCAACCGCCGCGCCTCGGTCTCGCGCGCGGCATCGCCGCCCCGGTGCGGTGGCGGGCGCAGCGCGTCCAGCTGGAAGCGGTGGGCAACAAAATTGAGCAGGCCCAAGGCGACCGCGCGGCTTCCCTCGCCGTACTGCTTCAGCCAGGCGCGCTGCCCTTCAATGACGATGGGCTCAACCATGACAGTTCTCCTAAAATGCAAACGGCCCCGAAATGGGGCCGTAACGACAACGTCACATTGTCGTAACTTGCACTATCAATAGCGCAGCAGCGCCGAACCCCACGTGAAGCCACCGCCGAAGGCCTCCAGCAGCAGCAGCTGGCCACGCTCCACCCGGCCCGAGCGGATCGCCACGTCCAGCGCCATCGGCACCGAGGCCGAGGACGTGTTGCCGTGCTTGTCCACCGTCACCACCACCTGCTCCATCGACATGTCCAGGCGCTTGGCCGTCGCTTCGATGATGCGCAGGTTGGCCTGGTGCGGGATCAGCCAGTCCAGGTCGGCCTTGGTCAGCGCGTTGGCCTCCAGGGTCTCGTCAACCACCGAGTCCAGCGCCTTCACGGCGTACTTGAACACGTCGTTGCCCTTCATCAGGATCGCGCCGCGGTTGTTGTCGCCCTCGCCGAAGCCGGCCGACACGCCTACCGGGTTCCACAGCAGCTCTTTCTTGCTGCCATCCGAATGCAGGTGGGTGCTGAGGATGCCGGTGTCTTCATCGGCCTTGAGCACCACCGCGCCGGCCCCGTCGCCGAACAGCACGCAGGTGGTGCGCTCGGTCCAGTCGACGATCCGGGTCAGGGTTTCCGCCCCGATGACCAGCACATGGCGGGCATCACCGGAACGAATGAATTTATCGGCCACGCTCAACGCGAACACGAAGCCCGAACAGGCGGCGTTGACGTCAAAGGCGGGGCAACCGCTCGCACCGAGCTTGGCCTGGATCAGGCACGCGGTGGAGGGAAAGATCAGATCGGGCGTGGTCGTCCCCACCACGATCATGTCCAGCTGCGAAGCATCGATACCGGCCGCTTCCAGCGCACGCACCGCGGCATGGTAGCCAAGGTCGCTGGTGGTCTCGGTCTCGGCTGCAATGTGCCGCTCACGGATCCCCGTGCGCGTCTGGATCCACTCATCGGTGGTGTCGACCATTTTCTCCAGATCCTGGTTGGTCAACACTTTTTCGGGCAAATAGCTACCAGTGCCCGCGATCCTCGAGTAGATCCGCTTGCTCATTGCATGTCCTGTAGCACGGCTGTCCACACTGACAGCCGGGAAGAAAGGGGTAAAGGCCGCTGCCCGACCGGGCAGCGGCCTTCACGGATCAATCTTCTTCGACGGCCGAATTCGACTTGGTCGCAATCACCTTCTTGCCACGGTAGAAACCGTCAGCGGTGATGTGGTGACGCAGATGCACTTCACCGGTGGTCGGATCGGTGGACAGCTGCTTGGCGCTCAGTGCGTCATGCGCACGGCGCATACCGCGGCGGGACGGGGTAACACGGGATTTCTGCACAGCCATGGGATTGCTCCAAACTCGGTTCGTTTTGCTTCGTCGTATCGTCGCGCAGGACGCCAGCGCCCAGCACAGTCTTCGCTTTCGCCGCAGCCGCCGACGACAATCCGGCTGCTATTGTTTTTTCAGTGCCGCCAACGCCGCGAACGGATTGGCCTTGCTGATTTCTTCTTCGGTCGGTGCCCAGTCCCGGTCCACGGCCTCGCCATCGGGAGACAGCGGCACCACCGGCACGGCCAGGACAAGTTCGTCCTCGACCAGTTCCAGCGGTCGCAGCATGCCGTCTTCGGGCACCAGCCAGGGTTCGTACCCTTCCGGCAGCGAAGCTTCATCTTCTTCGCTGCGGATCAGGCCGAGCCGCTGCACCATCGAAACCGGCAGCAGGAAGCGCTGCAGGCTGCGCTGACAGATCAGCGGCAGCTCGGTGTCGATGGATAGTTCGACATAGGATACCCGCAGGATGTCGTCGTGCGCGAATTCCAGTGCATAGCTGCACCGGCCTTCGGTATCGGCAACAAGCCCTTGCAGGCGGGTCAGTTCAGCCAGATCCACTTGGCCGTCGAAGCGCCTGCGCGCTGCGACCATCCGCCAAGCATCCAGCAATTCGGGCACGTTCGCGGACATAAGCCGCTGAATGTTAAGGACCGTCTGCCCGGCTGTCAAATCCCTGTCGTGCAGACTTGCCCGGCAGGGCCCCCGGGGCCAGACTGCCGCCCCCACGAACCGGTATTTTCGCATGTTTCCGCCCGTCCTCGCCTCCACCTCCCGCTATCGCCTGGAACTGCTGCAGCGGCTGGGCCTGGCCCCGGAATGCGCACGCCCGGAGGTGGACGAGACGCCCCTGCCCGGCGAGGCGCCGCAGGCACTGGCGATCCGCCTGGCGCGGGCCAAGGCCGCCGCGGTGGCCGCCCGCCAGCCCGGCCGCTGGGTGATCGGCTCGGACCAGGTCGCCGAGCTGAACGGGGCTCCGCTGGGCAAGCCCGGCACGGTCGAGGCGGCCCATGCGCAGCTGGCGGCGATGTCCGGCCAAGCGGTGGCCTTCCACACCGCCGTCTGCGTGCAGCGCGATGCGCAGGTGCTGGAGGCCTGTGACCTGACCCAGGTCCACTTCCGCGTGCTCGATGCGGCCAGCATCGCCCGCTACGTCGCCGCCGAGCAGCCGCTGGACTGCGCCGGCAGCTTCAAGTGCGAAGGCCTGGGCATCAGCCTGTTCGAGGCGATCGAGAACCGCGACCCCACCGCCCTGGTCGGGCTGCCGCTGATCGCCCTCGGCAGGCTGCTGCGCCAGGCCGGCTATACCCTGCCCTGACCCGGCGACCACCGCGGCTCAGCGCCCGGGCACCACCAGCGCCTGCTCCTGCCAGGTTTCCACGCTGCCGTCGCGGCCGTGCAGGCGCAGCCCCAGCCAGTGCCGGCCCGGCGCCAGCGCGCGGGTATCCACGCGCGCATCGAAGCCCACGCGGGGGTGCTGGGGATCGTTGGAGATCGTCCAGAAGCTGGTGATGTCATACGTGCGGCCGTACACGGCGTCGGCGGCCGGCTGGCCGTCCACCAGCACCTCCACGCGCGCCAGCCCCACCCCGTCCTTGAAGGCCCAGCCGCGCACGTCCACCCAACCCTCGGCGGTGGCATCGGGCAGTGGCGTATCGATCCAGGCCATGGCCGGGGTCACGCACGGGCCGGTCGCCTGCCCGGCCGGCAGCCGGAACAGCAGGAAGCGCTGGAAGCCGTGGTCGTTGCTGACCACCCGCGGCGGCGGCAGCGGCCCCACCTGCGCGCAGATGTCGTGGTAACGCGCCAGCAGGTCGCGGTAACGCTGGTCGCTGGGCGAGAGCACCAGCAGCATCGGCGCACGGCGCGGGCCCTGGTGCAGCAGCCCCCACAGGCCCAGCTGGGCACTGCGCCCGTGCTTGTCGTTGAGCGGGTGGCGCAGCACCTCGATGGCCGGATCGCGCAACTGGAAGCCCAGCTCGGCGCCCACCTTGAAGTTGCCGGCCAGCACGCGCGTGCCCGGCGGCATCGCGGCCAGTTCCTCGCGCACCGCGCTGGCCAGCGGCTCCCAGCCGGCAAAGTTGCGCGGATAGTATTTGTAGCCGGCCAGCTGCTCGCGCAGGCTCGGCGTGGAGGCCATCAGGTAATAGCCGAAGGCCAGCGCCAACCCGCCGCCGGCCAACCACCACCCGGTGCGCCGCAGCCAGCGCGGCCAGCCGTTGAGCACCACCGGCACCGCCACCAGCAGGGCCAGATAGCCGGGCAACGGCCAGTGGAAGCTGATCCGCTCCACGTCGGTGAAAAAGCCCAGCGCGAAGATCGCCAGCGTGGACACCGCGCCCACCAGGCCGAAATAACGCCACTGCGCGCGCGCACCGCCCCCGGAGCGGGTGCCGGCCAACGCCACCTTCCACATTGCCATGCACAGGATCGGGGTGACCAGCATCGGCTGGATCACCAGGAACCACAGGCCACTCCACTGGAAGGCCCACGGGTGGCGCTCGACCACCTGGAACTTCAGGCCGGCATCATGGTTGTCCGCATTCCAGGACAGCAGCGGCAACCACGCCAGTACGCCCACCGCCAGCGCCACCCAGACCCGCGGATCGCGCAGCATGCGGCGGCCCTGCGGCAGCAGCAGCAAGGCGATGAAGCCGACCACGATCACGCCGATGAAGCGGTAATGGCTCAGCGCGCCGATGCTCAGGCCCAGGCCCAGCTTCACCGCCGCGGCGGCGTCGACATTGCGCAGCAGGCGTGCGCCGGCATCCAGGCACAGCACCGCCGCCAGCGCCATCGGCACATCCGGCACGGCGAGCATGCCCAGCGTGCCTGACAGCGGCATCAGCAGGGTCAGGCTGCCGGCCTGCCAGCCGGCCACCGCGCCGAACCAGCGCGTGGCGATGCGCGAGACCAGCCACGGCAGCAGCGCGCCGATGGCCAGGAAAGGCAGGCGCTGGGCCAGGATGTGGGTACCGCCCAGCTCCACGCCCAGGCGCGACAGCCAGGCCGTCAGCCCGGGCAGGTCCGAATAGGCCGCTGCCAGGTGCTGGCCTTCCTGCCAGTAGAAAGCTTCGTCCACGAACAACGGCAGACGCGCGGCGATCACCAGCTTCACGGCGGTGATCAGCGTCCACAACAGCAGGAAAATTGTGCGTGCGCGTTGTTCGCCCTGCATTGCTCTATAGAATCGAAGGAATCATCGACACGAGACGGACATGGAAAATTCGCCCCACGTGCCAGCCATGCTAACCGATGTATTGCGACACGCCCTGCGCAGCGCCCAGGACCAGGTCAACGGATTGGTGCTGGGCAAGGCGCATGAGGTCCGCCTGGCGTTCGTCGCGCTGCTGTCCGGCGGCCACCTGCTGATCGAGGATCTGCCCGGGCTGGGCAAGACCACCCTGGCCCACGCGATGGCGTCCAGCCTCGGCCTGGGCTTCCAGCGCGTGCAGTTCACCTCCGACCTGCTGCCCGCCGATGTGCTCGGCGTCTCGGTCTACGACGCGGCCAGCCGCCAGTTCCAGTTCCATCCGGGCCCGGTCTTCACCCACGTGCTGCTGGCCGATGAAATCAACCGCGCGCCGCCGCGCACCCAGAGCGCCCTGCTCGAAGCCATGGCCGAACAGCAGGTCACCCTCGACGGGGTGACCCATCCGCTGCCGGATCCGTTCTTCGTGATCGCCACGCAGAACCCGGTGGATCTCTCGGGCACCTTCCCGCTGCCCGACTCGCAGCTGGACCGCTTCCTGCTGCGGCTGGCGCTGGGCTATCCCAATGCCGAATCCGAGCGCGAACTGCTGCGTGGGGCCGATCGCCGCCACCTGATCGCCAAGGCCACCGCGCGCCTGGACGAAAGCCAGGTGCGCACCCTGCGCGAGGCCGTCGGCCAGGTGCATGCCAGCGATGCGCTGGTGCACTACGTGCAGGCGCTGATGACCCGCAGCCGCCAGCATGCCGGCGTGCGCGTGGGTCTGTCGCCCCGCGCCGGGCTGGCCCTGCTGCGCGCCGCCAAGGCCCACGCGCTGCTGCTTGGCCGTGCGCACGTGGTGCCCGAGGACGTGCAGACGCTGTTCGTGGCAGTGGCCGGGCACCGGCTGGTTCCCGAAGCGGAGGCAGGCAATGGTCCAGCGCTGGCCCGCGCCATTCTCCAGACCGTGCCGGTGGACTGAGCATGCGGCGCGGCTGGGGAGACCGCTTGAAGACCGCACTGCGGCCGGCCGACGGCGGCCACTACACGCGGCCACGCCGGCCCGAGGGCCTGCCGTGCCAGCTGGAACGGCGCCGCATCTACGTGCTGCCCACGCGCTTCGGCCTGTTCGTGGCCACGTTGCTGGGCGCGATGCTGCTGGGCGCGCTGAACTACAACAACAACCCGGCCATGTTGCTGGCGCTGCTGCTGGCCACCGTGGCCATCGCCAGCACGATCAGCGCGCACCTGCAGCTGTCCGGCCTGCGCATCGATGCGGTCTCGGCCGAACCGGTCCACGCCGGCCTGCCGATGCGGCTGCGGATCAGCCTGTCGCGCGGCGATGCACGTGCGCGGCGCGGGCTGCAGGTGGCACTCGGCGATGCCATCGCCTTCGGCCACCTGATCGACAGCGACCAGATCGAAGTGGACCTGTCCCTGCCCACCACGCGCCGCGGCTGGCTGGACCTGGAGCGCATCCGCATATCCACCACCCAGCCACTGGGGCTGGTGCGCGCCTGGTCGTGGGTATGGCCGGAGGCACCGTTGCTGGTCTACGCCTGCCCGGCCAGCCAGGCCCCGGCGTTGCCCGAAAGCGGCGGCGACCCGCTGCACACCCGCGTGCACGCCAGCGGCGACGAACTGCACCAGCTGCGCCCCTACCGCGCCGGCGATCCACAACGCAGCATCGCCTGGAAGCACTCGGCCCGGCGCGACACCCTGCTGGTGCGCGAGTATGAAAAACCGATCGGCGTGGACGTGCTGCTGGACTGGCGCGCGCTGGCCGCGCTGCCGCTGGAGGCGAAGATCGCGCGCCTGGCGCGCTGGGTGGACATGGCCGAACGCGAGGGCCGCCGTTACACCCTGCAGCTGCCCGGGCAGCCGGCGCTGGGACCGGGCAACGGCAGCGCACACCACCACCTGTGCCAACGCGCCCTGGCGCTGATGCCCCATGGCTGAGCCCACCTCCCCCGCCCTGGACGCGCGCGCGCGCCACTGGACCCTGGCCAGCGCCGCGCTCGGCCTGGTGCCCCTGCTGCTGCAGCTGCCGGACCTGCTGGCCGGCATCATCGCGCTGGTGGCGGTGCTGATCGCGCTGGTCTCCGGCCAGCGCGTGCTGCCGGCCCCGCTGCGGCTGTTGCTGGTGCTGGGCATGCTGGCGGCGATCTACTGGCAGATGGGCGCCCGCCCCGGCCGCGACACCGGCTGCGCGCTGCTGGCGGCGATGCTGGCGCTCAAATCCAGCGAGCTGCGCAGCCTGCGCGATGCACGCAGCCTGCTCGGCTTCGCGCTGTTTTCCCCGTTCGCCGCGTTCCTGCTCGACCAGGGGCCCATCACCATGGGCCTGGCCATGCTGGCCGCGCTGACCGCCCTGCTCACGTTGCAGCGGCTGGCCCAGGCCGAAGGCCAGGCACCCAGCCCGCGCCTGGGCGGCCAGCTGCGCGGCGTGGGTCGGCTGGTCGCGCTCGGTCTGCCGCTGGCGCTGGCCGGGTTCTGGTTGTTCCCCCGGCTGAGCGAACCGCTGTGGGGCATCCCCGAGCGCGCGGTCGGGCGGCCGGGCCTGTCCGACCACATGGAACCGGGCCAGTGGCTGGACCTGATGGCCGACGACAGCCCGGCGCTGCGCGTGCAGTTCTTCGGCCCGGTCCCCACCCCGCAGCAGCGCTACTGGCGCGGCCCGGTGATGACCTACTTCGATGGCCGCACCTGGGCGCAGGACCATCGCGCGGCAGAGCGCGCGCCACCGGCGGTGACCCATGGCCGGGCGCGATGGGATTACCAGATCGACTACGAACCCACCGACCGCCGGCAGCTGGTCGCCCTGGACCTGCCGCTGCAGGCACCGCCAGGCAGCACGCTGGGCGCCGACCACAGCCTGCGCAGCGGCACCGCGCTCACCGCACTGACCCGCTGGCGCCTGCAGTCGTCCCCCGCCAGCGCCTACGTGGACGACCTCTCGCCCTACCAGCGCCGCCAGGCGCTGCAGTTGCCCGACGGGTTCAACCCGCGCACGGCCGCGCTGGCCCGCCAGTGGCGGCGCGAGGCCGGCAGCGATGACGCGGCGATCGTGCAGCGCGCGCTGGAGTGGGTGCGCGCGCGCTTTGCCTACACCCTGAGCACGCCGCTGCCCGGCCGCGACGGCGTGGACGAGTTCCTGTTCGACCAGCAGGCCGGCTTCTGCCAGCACTTCAGCTCCTCCTTCGTGGTGCTGATGCGCAACGCCGGCATCCCGGCCCGGGTGGTGACCGGTTTCGCCGGCGGCACCCACAACCGCTATGGCGACTACTGGGTGGTCCGGCGCATGGACGCCCATGCCTGGGCCGAGGTGTGGCTGCCGGGGCGCGGCTGGGTGCGGGTGGACCCGACCGCGGCGGTAGCGCCCGAGCGCATCTACGACACCCTGGAAGACCGTTTGCCGGCCGGCGGGGACGCCACGCTGGAAACGCGCTGGGCGCAGATCGGCCAGGCCAGCGACTGGCTGCGCCGTGGCTGGAACGACCTGGTGCTGTCCTTCAACGCCACCCGCCAGCAGCAACTGCTGCGGCCGCTGGGCGTGGACATGCTGACGCCGTCGCAGCTGATCGCGGTGTTTGCCCTGTTCGCCGGCGCCGCACTGGGCTGGATGGCCTGGCTGCTGGCCCGTGGCGAACGCGAACGCGACCCATTGTTGCGCGCCTGGCATCGCCTCGGCCGTCGTTACGCCCGGCTGGGCCTGGCCCGCGAAAGCGCCGAGCCTGCCGCCAGCTGGGCCGGGCGCGTCCACCGGCAGCGCCCGGACCCAGCGTTGCTGTCACTCAGCAGCCGTTTCGTTCTCGCGCGTTACGCTGGCGCGGACGTCGACCTCACTTCATTATTGCGCGACCTGCGCAGGCATCGCCCGTCCTCCGGAGCATCCCCATGAAGATCCAGATTCTGCTTCCCCTCGCCGCGTCCCTGGCGCTGGCCGCCTGCGCGACCGCGCCCAAGCCGCTGCAAGGCCAGTTCAGCATGGTCAGCCCGCGCGATGCGGTGCCCACCCAGCAGGTAGGTACGCCGGTCCGTTGGGGCGGTCGCATCATCGAGACCAATCCGGGCCAGGGCCAGACCTGCTTCCAGCTGATCTCGCGCCCGCTCAACGGCAGCGGCCGTCCCAGCTCGACCTCGGCCGATGCCAGCGATGGCCGTTTCATCGCCTGCCGCGCCGGCTTCTACGACCCGGCGGTGTTCGAGCCGGGCCGCGACGTGACCTTCATCGGCAAGATCGCCGGCTATGAAAGCACCCGCATCGGCGAGTACGACTACCGCCTGCCCAAGCTGGAGGCCGATGTGATCTACCTGTGGCCGGAAGTGCGCCAGGTGGACGTGGTGCCGGCCTACCCCTACGGCCCGTGGGGCCCGGGCTTCGGTCCCGGCTGGGGCTACCGCGGCTGGGGCTGGTGGTAATCGGCCACCGGTCGGGGTCCAGTGAAAAAGCCGCCCAAGGGCGGCTTTTTCAATCCCTCCGGTAGAGCCACCCCATGGGTGGCTGCAAGTTCAACCCGGGTAGAGCCACCCCATGGGTGGCTGCAAGACGAACCGGCGTCCGACGACGCCCGCACCGCTCAGCCCGAAGCCGTCCCAAAATGCCCCAATGGCGCACCCGCCAACAGGTGCAGGTGGATGTGGAACACCGTCTGCCCGGCATGCTCGCGGCAGTTCATGACGATGCGATAGCCATCCTGCGCAAACCCCTCGCGGCGCGCGTACTCGGCCGCGGCCATCGCCAGCTTGCCGATCAGGTGCGCCTGCCCCGGCTGCACGTCGTCCAGGGTCGGGATCGCCTCATTCCGGGGAATGAACAACACATGCACCGGCGCCTGCGGCGCGATGTCCTTGAAGCCCAGCACCTCCTCGTCCTCATAGACGATGGTGGCCGGGATCTCGCGGCGGATGATCTTGCCGAACAGGGTGTCTTCGCTCATGGGGCACCTCTTGCAACAGGGGCTTGGAGAGTAGCGCGGATGGCCGGGCGGTTTCGATCACGGCCGCACACGGCCGCGCTCAATCCTGGATTTCGGTGCGGGTGCCGAAGGCGTGCGACAGCGTGCCGCGATCCACGTATTCCAGCTCACCGCCCAGCGGCAGGCCCTGGGCCAGGCGGCTGGGCCGGACCGCGTGCGCGCGCGCCAGCTGCGCCAGGTAATGCGCGGTGGCCTCGCCTTCCACCGTGGCACTGGTGGCGATGATCAGTTCCTGCACCTCGCCGGCCTTCAGGCGCGCGTCCAGCTGCTCCAGGCCCAGCTCGCGCGGGCCCACGCCATCCAGCGGCGACAACCGCCCCTGCAGCACGAAATAGACGCCGCGGAAGCCGGTGGCATGCTCGATCGCCAGCCGGTCGGCCGGCGACTCCACCGCACACAGCTGCTGCCGGTCACGGCTGCCGTTGGCACACACCGCGCAGACCTCGGTCTCGCTGAAATCGCGGCACTGTGCGCAGTGGCCGATCTTCTCGATCGCCCTGGCCAGCAGCTCGGCCAGCTTCTGCCCGCCCTCGCGCTCGCGTTCGAGCACGTGGTAAGCCATGCGCTGGGCGGTCTTCTGGCCCACGCCGGGCAGCACGCGGAAGGCCTCGATCAGTTGTTCGAGCAGGGGCAGGCTCATGGCAGTGTGCTCATCTCAGAAACGAACACGCGAAGCCCGGAGGCTTCGCGTCGTGGTGGCCGCAGGGCCGCAGGCAGGCCTGCGGCGCGCTGGCTCAGAACGGCAGCTTCATGCCCGGCGGCAACTGCATGCCCGCCGTGGCCGACCCCATGCGGTTCTTGGACTCGGCATCGATCTTGTTGGAGGCATCGTTGAACGCGGCCGCCACCAGGTCTTCGGTCATTTCCGCATCGGCCAGGATCGACGGGTCGATACGCACCTTGCGGCACTCCTTGGCGCCGGTCAGGGTCACGCTGACCATGCCACCGCCGGCACTGCCGGTGACTTCCAGCTTGGCGAGTTCTTCCTGGGCCTTCTGCAGGTTTTCCTGCATCTTCTGGGCCTGCTGCATCAGTTGGGCGATATTGCCGCGCATGTCGTGTTACTCATCAAAGGGACGGATGGAATCGGCCACGACCCGCGCACCGTGCTGCTGGATCAGCATCTGCACCTGGGGGTCGGCCATGAAGGCGGCTTCGGCCGCCTGTTGACGCTCGCCACGCTGCCGGTCGGAACGCTGGTGCAGCGTTTCGGCCTCGGCGTTGCCATGTTCGATCACGATCCGCGGGGTCTGCCCCAGCGGGCCGGACAGCGCCTCGGTCAGCGCCGCCAGCGAACGGTCCGAACACAGGTACTCAAATCCGGGCGATACCGCCAGTTTCAAGACACCCTGCTGGAAACTGATGAACGCCGCGTGCGCGGCCAGCTGCCGCGAGGGCCCGTTGAGCTGGCTCTGGGCGACCAGCTCCAGCCAGGCTTCCGGCGAGGCCAGCACGATCGGCGTGCCCGGCGCGGCGGTCGCAACCGGCGCACTGGCCGGCCCGATGGCGATGCCCTGCGGGCGCGGGGCGGCAACGACCGCCTCCGGCGCCGGGGGCGGCGCGGCGGGGCGGGCCGGCGGGGCCTCCCACGGGGCCACCATGGCCGCGTCGGGGCTGGCCATCTCGGCCGCCAGCGCCTCGTCGCGATCGTCCGCACCGGCCGGGTGCCACGGCGGCGGATCGTCTTCAGGGGCCGGCATGGCCGCCGGCGCGGGCGCCGGGGGCGTCGCCGCGGCAGCCACCGGGGCGATCACGGCCTCGACCGGCACCGGGGCCTCCACGCGGGCCGGCGGCGTGGCAACGGCAGCCACCACGGCCGGGGCGGCCATCGGCGCGGGCGCTGCCGCCATGCCGCTGCCCTGGGCGCTGCTGCCGGCGCCACTGTTCACCTCGGTGCCGGCGCCGGGATCACGCGGCACCGGTGGCACGGCGGCGGCCGGGCGGAAGGCCAGCATGCGCAGCACAGCCATCTCGAAACCCGCGCGCGGGCTGGGCGCCAGGTACAGGTCGCGACGGCCATTGAGGGCCATCTGGTACCAGAGCTGCACCACTTCCGGGCGCAGGCGCTGGGCGAAGGCGGCGGCATCGATGCCCTCGCCATCGGCCGGGGCGCCGGGCACCAGCTGCTGCACCTGGATACGGTGCAGGGCCTCGGCCAGCGCCTCCAGCACACCGCCCCAGTCCGGCGAGAATTCGGCCAGCGCGGCCACCACCTGCAGCAGGCGCACGCCATCGCCATCGGCCAGGGCCTCCAGCATCGCCGCCACCTGGGTGCGGTCGACCGTGCCCAGCATGGCGCGCACCACGTCTTCACGCAGCGCGCCGCCGGCATAGGCGATGGCCTGGTCGAGCAGGGACAGGCCGTCGCGCAGGCTGCCATCGGCGGCCTTGGCCAGCTGCACGATCGCGGTCGGGTCCGACTCGATCTCCTCGGCGGCCAGGATGCGGGTCATCTGGCCCTGGATCTGGTCCTCGTCCAACCGCTTCAGGTTGAACTGCAGGCAGCGCGAGAGCACCGTGACCGGCAGCTTCTGCGGGTCGGTGGTGGCCAGCAGGAATTTCACGTGCTCCGGCGGCTCTTCCAGCGTCTTCAGCAGCGCGTTGAACGCGGCCTTGGAGAGCATGTGCACTTCGTCGATCAGGTACACCTTGAACTTGCCACGCGAGGGCATGTACTGGGCGTTCTCGATCACCTCGCGGACATCGTCCACGCCGGTGTTGGACGCCGCATCGATCTCCAGCAGGTCGATGTAGCGCCCGGCATCGATATCCAGGCACGCCGGGCACTGGCCGCACGGATCGGCGCTGGTGCCCTGTTCGCAGTTGAGCGATTTGGCAAAAATGCGCGCGATGGTGGTCTTGCCCACCCCGCGGGTGCCGGTAAACAGGAACGCATGGTGCACCCGGCCGCTGTCCAGCGCATTGCTGAGCGCACGGACCACGTGTTCCTGGCCCACCAGCTCGGCAAAACGCTTCGGACGCCACTTGCGGGCAAGGACGAGATAGGACATCAGGCCACCGTCTTCATCGGGACGTCCATTGTGCCACGCCTGTCCAGCCCCCCTGCCCCTGTGACGGACCGCTTGTGCGATCGCAATTCCCCCGCTAGAATCTGCGCCCCTGCAGCGGGTTATCGCAGCAGGTCCGGAGAGGTGTCCGAGCGGTTGAAGGAGCACGCCTGGAAAGTGTGTAAGCGTCTAAACCGCGCTTCGGGGGTTCGAATCCCCCTCTCTCCGCCAGATAAACGCAAAAGGGCCGCCCATAGGGTGGCCCTTTTGCGTTTATCTGATGGATGGGATGGGTGGTGAGAAGCCCCGCCGGGGTTCGACGGTTCTGCAGGAGCAGAACCGGACAGTCGCAGGCTGGTCCCGAGGCGCAACGCGCATCGGGATCGGGTGCATGGATGCACCCGACAATCCCCCTCTCTCCGCCACACATGAGAAGGCCGTCCCCCTGGGGCGGCCTTTTTTGGTCCTTCACCCAACCCCGCGGCAGGGCCTTGCAGAGGCCGGCGCGTGCGTGTCGTACGTGTGAGCGCCGGTGCGCATCGAAAAAGCCGGTAGTGTGGGCCGCTGGCCGGCATCCCACCGCCACCAAGGAGCCTGCCCGCATGATCCGCCCCTTCCAGCCCGGCGATACCGATGATTGCCTGGCCATCTTCGACGGCAACGTGCCGCACTACTTCGCACCGCATGAGCGCACGGACTTTTCGGCGTACCTGCTCGACCCGGCGCGCCCGTCCGACTACCAGGTGCTGGTGCGCGCGGGGCAGATCGTCGCCTGCGGCGGGTTGGCCGTGGACACGCCGGGCACCGCCGCCTTCTGCTGGGGCATGGTGCACCGCGCATGCCATCGGCAGGGACTGGGCACGCAGCTGGCGGTGGCGCGCATCGCGCGCGCCCGCACCCTCGGCGCCCAGCGGCTGGTCCTCAGCACCAGCCAGCACACCCGCCGGTTCTACGCCGCGCTGGGCTTTGCCGTCATCGCCATAACCCCCGACGGCCACGGCCCCGGCCTGGACGCGGTGGAGATGGCATTGGCACTGGCGCCGCACTGAGCGGCGCCCTCGCATCGAGCGCGCCAGCCACGCATGGCGTGGCTGTACCCCCGGCAGAATCAGGCCGGAGGGATTACGAACTGCTCACCTTCATCAGCACCAGCCCGCTCACGATCAGCAGCGCCGCGCCGATCCGCATCGCGCTGACCTGCTCGCCCAGGAAGGTGATGCCGATGACGAACGCGCCCACCGCGCCGATCCCGGTCCAGATCGTGTACGCGGTGCCGAGCGGCAACGTGCGCATGGCCAGCGACAGCAGCCAGAAGCTGGCGATCATGGCGGCCAGGGTGATGATCGACGGGGTGAGCTTGCTGAAACCGTCGGATTGCTTCATCGCAAAGGCCCAGACGATTTCCAGTACACCGGCAGCCAACAGATAGATCCAGGCCATGTGGCCCTCCTTGATAGGGGCCAGGTCGTCCTGGTCGTTGGTTCCCGTGACGGGGGAGGTCGTTCCTCCAGATGTGCCGGCATTCTAGCAACCCCGCCGCACCCGGGCGACGCGCCGAAACGCGGCTTTGCATGGGATTCAGCGCGGGGACGCATGCCATTCAGGCCGCTCTGTCTCGATCAGCGCGGCGGCCTCGCCGCGACGCTGGCCGATCCGCACGGGTGCCTGCCTGGGCACAGGCGCGCGACGCTGGCACTGCGTGCCGCGCATGGGCTAGAATGCGCGACTGCACTGCGGGGCGATGCCTTGCACTGCACCTCCGGCATCCGCTGATTTCGATCACCCGGTGCCAGGAACGTCTCTATGGTGGCCCCGTCGGCCCCTCGCGACGCTAGGTCGAAAATCCCGCCAGGGCCGGAAGGCAGCAACGGTATCGATCGACGCGGGCGCCGAGGTCAGCCGGCGGGGCCGCCACCTTTTTGGGCCCTTGCCATCGTGCGCGTAGCGCCCACCGTGGGTCGGCCTCCCTTGCACCCCGCAGATATCGACCTCAGCCGACCCATGCGCGGCGTTACGCCGGTTCCGCCTTCGGCGTGCCCTGGTGGAACACCACCTGCCAGGCCTCCCCGTGCAGCCGCCACAGCGAACTGCGCAGCACCACGCGCTGGCGCACACCGTCCACCACATACCAGCTGCGATAGCGCACCTGCGCCACGGTCGGCGCGAGCAGAGTCACCCGGTAGTCGTCGGACAGGATCGTCACCTCGGCGCGCTCGGCTGGAATCTCGGCCAATGCCGTTGCCCGGTCATAGCCGTTGCCCGAGCTGCCGATCTCGCTGAAGTCCGCATCCAGCAACGCAGCCAGCCGCGCCACATCGGCGCGCACCGCCGGATCGTGCAGCGCGCGCTCGAGCGCTTCGAGGTAGGCGGCCAGCGCGGCTGGCGCCGGCGTGGCGGGCCGGCTCAGGGCGGATCCTGCGCCAGCACGTGCGGCGCCGTCGGTGCCGCCAGCGGAACGCATTCGCCCGGCAGCGCCACGCGATGGCCACGCTGGCGCAGTGCGGCGCCATCGGCCTCGCTGGCGTAGTGGTACAGCATCATCCGCGCCTGCAGCGCGGGGCTGTACTCGCGCTCCAGGTCGGCCACGCCGGTATGCGACGGGTTGCCGTGCAGGCCGCAGTCGTGTGCGATCAGTTCGTTGTCGTCGGCATAGCGCGCCAGCATTTCCGGGATCGGGCGGGTATCCCCGCTCCACACCACGGCGCCTTTCAGGCGCAGCCCGTAGGCGGTTTCCGGCCAGTGGTGGCGCACCGGGAACACCTCCAGGCGCACCCCGTCGTGCCAGAACGCATCGCCCACCACGATCAGCTGGAACGCATCCCAGAAGTTGGCGCCGCCCTCGGCCAGCACGTTGGGGTAGTCGGCCACGCGCCTGTGCAGCAGCGGCACCACCGGCGCGGGCACGTACACGCGGATGCGGCCCCGCCGCTGCGGCGAGAAGTAGGCGTCCACGAACAGGCGCTCGAAGCCGGCCACGTGGTCCAGGTGCACATGGGTGACAAACAGCGCCTGCGGCACGTGGCCGTACTGCGCCTGGAAGGCGGTCAGCCCTTCGCCGCCGCAGTCGATGGTCAGCCAGGGGCGGCCGTCGCGCTCGATCACCGCCATCGGCGAGCCCAGCTGGACCGCCGACGCATTGCCGACCCCCATGAAGCGCAGCGCCCAATCCATCAGTAGCCCCGGTTCCAGGCCAGGTCGTAGGCCCGGCGCAGCCGTGCGTAATCCTTTTCCACGTCCTCGTGGCTGCGCTCACCGCGCAGCTTGATCAGCGAGCGCAGCAGCCGCTTGAGGTTGCGCTCGCGCCAGCGGGTGGCGGGGATGCGCTGCACGCCGCGGTCGAAATCGATCAGCCAGCCGTGGCCGTTGGCATCGAAGAGGATGTTGTGGGCATTGAGGTCGGCATGGTCCAGCCCGGCCCGGTGGAAGCGCGCGATCAGCCGCCCGGTCTCCTCCCACGGCGCGCCGCGCCCGGCCACCAGCGCGCGGTCGGCCAGCGAACGCACCCCTTCCAGGCGTTCCATCAGGATCGCGGCGCGGTAACGGATGCCGTCGCGCATGTAGAAGGCGGCAATCGGCTGCGGCACCGGCAGTTTCAGCGCGCGCAGCGCGCGCATCAGGCGGAACTCGGCGAAACTGCGGGTGCGGTTGGCGCCGCGCCACAGGTACTGGTCGCGGCTGAGTTTGGCCGCCAGGCCGCCGCGCAGGTACTGGCGCAGCACGCATTGGCCGAACGGCGCCTCCACGAACCAGGCCCCGCCGCGGCCACCATCGCTTACCGGTCGCGCCCGTTCGGCCCAGTGGGCCGGCGAGAACAGACTGATATCGGCTTGCCGCAGCCGTTCGCGGTCGAACAGAATGGCACCCATGCCGCGTCCATCGCGGCAGGGCGTCAGCGCTTCAGTGGCGTCGAATGCGACCATTCCTTCGAGTCTAACAACACCATGGCATCAACGTCCTCTTCCGTGTGTCTTTTGCGTTTGTCGGCACTGGGCGACGTCACCCACGTGGTGCCACTGGTGAGGACGCTGCAGCAGGCCCGGCCGGGCACGCCGCTGCACTGGATCATCGACAAGGCCGGCCACAAGCTGCTCGACGGCCTGCCGGGCGTGGTCTTCCACCCCTACGACAAGAAGACCGGGCTGGCCGGCATGCGCGCCCTGCGTGCGGACTTGCCGCCCGGCCGCTTCGAGGCGCTGCTGCAGATGCAGGTGGCCTTCCGCGCCAACGTGCTGTCCGCGTTCGTGCCGGCGCTGCGCCGGATCGGCTACGACAAGGCCCGCTCCAAGGACCTTCACGGGCTTTTCATCAACGAACGCATCCCCGACCGCCCGGGCATCCACGTGCTCGATGCGATCGGCAGCTTCTGCGAGCCGCTCGGCCTGCGCCAGACCGAGGTGAGCTGGGACCTGGCGATCCCGCCGGCTGCGGTCGAGTGGGCACAGGCGCAGTGGCAGGACGATGGCCGGCCGGTGCTGATGATCTCGCCCTGCTCCAGCCACGTGCGCCGCAACTGGTATGCCGACCGCTACGCCGCGGTGGCCAACCACGCCACCTCGCGCGGCTGGCGGGTGGTGCTGTGCGGCGGGCGCAGCACGCTGGAGCGCGACATGGCCGATGCCATCCTCGCCCAGCTGCAGGTGCCGGCGCTGGACCTGGTCGGCAAGGACACGCTCAAGCAGCTCCCTGCCCTGCTGGCCCGCGCGGCCCTGGTCATGACCCCGGACTCGGGCCCGATGCACATTGCCAACGCCATGGGCACCAAGGTGCTGGGGCTGCATGCGGCCAGCAACCCGCACCGCAGTGGCCCGTATTCGGATCGCCGCTACTGCGTGGACCGCTACGACGATGCCGCGCGCAGGTTCCTGGGCAAGCCGGCCAGCCAACTGAAATGGGGGGCCAAGGTCGAGTTCGATGAGGTGATGCAGTTGATCACCGTCGAAGACGGGATTGCCGCCTTCGAACGCTACGTGGCCGACCACCGCCCGGCGTAACCGGCGGGGTGTCGGCCAGCGGCCGGCATCAGCGCGGCGCGTAGTCCTTGTACGACTTTTCTTCGACGTAGCCCGAGCCCAGCGCCAGGTTGATGTCCTTCTTGATCCGCGCGCGCTGGTCGTTCTGCAGGTACACGCTGCGGGCCAGGGCGATGAAGTCCTCGTCGAAGGCCTGGGCCTTGTCCTGCAGGCGGATGTTGTCCTCGATGTCCCACAGACGCTCGTTGACCGCCTTCAGTTCCGCACGCAGGCGCGCGATGTCCCTGACCGCGGCCGGGTGCGCCATCCAGGTCTTTTCCAATGCACTCAGCTCGGCATGGATGTTGGCCAGCTTGGCCGCATCGTCGATGCGCTCGGCCTTGATCTGCAGGATCGAGATCTTGTCCAGCAGCTCGCCGAAGGACACGGGAACCAGGATTTCAGCGGTCATGGGGGCCATCCGTTACAGGTGGCCGCCAGTTTAACGGACGTGGCGTGGAACGCAGGTGGGCGGTTGTCAGCTGTTGCTCCCGCCTTCGCGTTCGGCAGTGTCTCCGTTGGCGCGCAACCCGAACCAAGGCACAAGCCCCTCTGTTGAGGGGCTGCCCCGACAGGGGCGTCGAACGCGTGACGAGGGTGGCCCCGTCATTGCCGGGATTGCTGGGCCCATCCATGGGCCCAGCCCTTCCGCGCTGCGCGCTCCAGGGCCAGCCATTCGGCTGTCCGGATTCGTTCCAGACGAATCCGTCGAACCCCGGCGCGTCTTCGCTTCATCCCCCTCTTCGCCAGCCAAGCAAAAAATGGCCCCCGATGGGGGGCCGTTTTTTGGTGTGTGGGGGGGGGGGGGGGTGTA
>NZ_JAVWXA010000022.1:0-50502 GCF_036662295.1 Stenotrophomonas sp. | reverse complement strand
CGCGTAAGCCATAGTTTATGGCTGCGAGGTGTCTACGGAACCCTGGGCGATTCAAGTTGCATGCCAAGTTCTATGCCAAATTAATCCAAGAGTATGAAAGCCAGCTTGCAATGCACTTGTTGTAGTTGGTCAGATGCGCTGCTCGCAGATGCTACGGAGCCTAAGCCAAACGCATCTAAAGATGGATCACTTCCAGACTCGCATTCCTCACAATACGTCCCACCCGAACATATCCACCGCCTTGCGGAATTCGCCGTCCACCGGCGCGCTGACGTCCATCAGGCTGCCGTCCGGGTGCGGGAAACGCAGGCGCTCGGCGTGCAGCAGCATGCGGTGGATGCCCATCATGCGGAAGCTGCGGTTGTGGCGGCCGTCGCCGTGGCTGGTGTCGCCGATCAGGTGATGGGAGAGGTGCTTGAGATGGCGGCGGATCTGGCGGAAGCGCCCGGTCTGCGGCTGGCAACGCATCAGCGCATAGCGCGAGGTTTCAAATTCGCCCATGGGCACGGCGATCTCGCCCATGGCCACGCGCTGGAAATGGGTGATGGCCTGTTTCTTGACCGGCTTGCCCGGGCCGCCATCGAGGTCGTGGTCGACGGTGAAGGCCGCTTCGGCCGGCCAGCCGCGGCAGATCGCCAGGTAATCCTTGGTGACATCCCCGCCCATCAGCGATTTGCCCAGCACGCTGGCGCTCTCGCGGTCGAAGGCCAGCAGCAGGCAGCCGCTGGTGGCGCGGTCCAGGCGGTGCACCAGGAAGATGGGCTTGCCCAGCTGCTCGCGCAGGCGGTCGGCAAGGAAGTCGTCTTCGCCCCGCGCCAGCTTGCTGTCATGGACCATCAGGCCAGCCGGCTTGTTGACCACGGCCAGGCGGTCGTCCAGGTGCAGCAGCTGCAGGGGGGCCGGGGCGGGCGCGGCGGGGGATGCGGTGTCGGTCTCGTTCACCGACCGATTATCCCCGCCTGCCGCGGGCAGCGCCATCCGCACCGATTCAGCCGTCGCTGCGCACCGCGATCAGTTCGCCATTGCCGATCGGCACGCACACGCTGGTGAACGCCGGATCGCCGCGCACCTGCGCCTCGAAGGCGGCCATCTGCCCGGCATGCGAGACCGCGTTGTCCACCACCAGCAACCCGCCCGGGCGCAGCACGCGGCGCAGCGCCGGCCACCACGCCAGGTACAGGCTGCGGTCGGCATCCAGGAACAGCAGGTCCACGCTGGCCTCGGCCGCTTCGCGCAGCCAGGCCGTCGCCTCGGCATGGACCAGCGCGACGTGCGCGCCCAGCCCACTGCGCTCGACGGTGGTGCGCGCCAGCGCCACCTTGTCGGCGGCGTACTCCAGCGTGGTCACCTGCCCGCCGATGGCGGCCGCCGCTTCGGCCAGCCACAGCGTGGAATAACCGTTGGAGGTGCCGATTTCCAGCACCTGGCGGGCCCGCGTGGCGCGCACCAGCACGCCCAGCAGCGCGCCGGTATCGGCGGTGATGTTGAGCATGCGCTGGGCACGCCCGCTGTGCGCGGCATCGTTGTCGGCGCCGAAGCGGGCCAGCTCGTCCTTGAGCGCCTGCAGCGTCATGTCAGCGCCGCCACCAGGCGCTGGCCAGCGAGAACAGGCCGGCCGCGCCACTCACCCAGCTCCATACCGGCGCATCGCCGAAGTACCAGCCGCCGGGCTGCATGCCGTACAGCACGGCCGCCACGATCAGCAGCCCGACGCCGGCGATGGCGGCCACCGCGCGCTTCTGCAGCTTGCGCAGGTTGTCGTTGAGCGCCACCAGGTCGGCCGAGCGCATCGACAGCTCGTGGCTGCCGTCCACCTGCTGCTTCAGCCAGGCATGCACCAGCCGCGGCATGTCCGGGGTGTGGGTCATGATTTCCGGCAGGCGCTTGCGCACTTCCTTCAGCACCCGGCGCGGGCTGTAGCGCTCGCGCAGGATGCGTTCGAGCACCGGCCGCGCCACCGCCCAGATGTCCAGCTGCGGATCGAGCTGGCGGCCCACGCCTTCGATGTTGAGCAGGGTCTTCTGCAGCAGGATCAGCTGCGGCTGCAGGGTCAGCTCGTAGCGCTGGGCCACGCGGAACAGCTTGATCAGCACTTCGGCCAGCGAAATCTGCGACAGCGGGCGGGTGAAGTACGGCTCGCACACCGAGCGCGCGGCCGCTTCCAGCTCGTCGATGCGCACGTTGCCGGGCATCCAGCCGGCTTCAACGTGGAGCTCGGCCATGCGCCGGTAGTCCTTGTTGAAGATGGCCATGAAGTTCTCGGCCAGGTAGTACTGATCTTCCTGGGAGAGCTGGCCCATGATGCCGAAGTCCAGCGCGATGAAGCGCGGGTTGTCGCGGCGGGCCGGGTCCAGGTCGACCCAGATGTTGCCGGCGTGCGCGTCGGCATGGAAGAAGTTGTCGCGGAACACCTGGGTGTAGAACACCCGCACGCCCTTGGCGGCCAGCGCCTTGCGGTCGATGCCGGCCTTGTCCAGCGCGGCGATGTCATCGGAGGGAATGCCCCACACCCGCTCCAGCGTCAGTGCGCGCTCGGCGGTGTGGCTCCAGATCACCTCGGGCACGTACAGATCGTCCGAGTCCACCCAGTTGCGACGCAGCACGCTGGCATTGGCGCCTTCGCGCTGCAGGTCCAGCTCGGCGGCCAGCGTGTTCTCGACCTCGGCCACCACTTCGCGCGGGCGGATCTTGTCCGCGCGCGGGTGGGTGCGCTCGACCAGCGCGGCGGCCGATTTCAGCAGCGCGATGTCCGCATCGATCTGGCGCTCGATGTCCGGGCGCAGCACCTTGACCACCACCTGGCGGCCATCGGCCAGGGTGGCCGCATGCACCTGGGCGATCGAGGCCGAGGCGAGCGGCTGCAGGTCGAAGCTGGCAAACGCCTCGCTCACCGGCAGACCCAGCGCCTGCTCGACGATGCGCTGGGCGGTATCGCCGTCGAACGGCTTGACCCGGTCCTGCAGCAGGGTGAGTTCGTTGGCCACGTCCGCCGGGATCAGGTCGCGGCGGGTGGAGAGGATCTGCCCGAACTTGACGAAGATCGGCCCCAGGTCCTGCAGCGCCAGGCGCAACCGTGCGCCCCGCGACTGCGCGGCGATATCGGCCGAGGCACGTGGCACGAACGGCTTGGCCAGGCGCAGCCAGCGCTCGAGCGGGGTGCCCTGCAGCAGGTCGTCCAGGCGGTAGCGCAGGATCACCCGGCCGATGCGGGTGGCGCGGAACATGGCCTTCATGCGCGCACCTGGCGCAGGCGCTGCACGCGCACGGCGATGCGTTCCACATCGTCACGCATCACGTCCACGTCGTCGTGGAAGGCTTCCAGTTCTGCTCGCGCTACCACGTCGCGGGACTCCTCGGTTACGAATTCTGCGGCGCTGTGCGCCAGGTCGGATGCGCCGCGGCGCGCGTGCTGCAGCGCCGAGCGCAGGCTGTTGGCCACCTGCACCCCCAGCACCTCGCCCAACACGCGCACGAACGGCTGCTGCCAGTCCGGATCGAAGCGCGTGGCCAGCTGCTGCAGGCGGCGCGCCAGTTCGGCATCACCGGACACCTTCACCCGCCCGGCGGGGGTGTCGCCACCGCGGCGCGCGTTGGCCAGGAACGGCAGCTGCGCCAGCACCCCGCCGAGGGTGCTGCGCACGGCCAGGTCCGGCTCCTGCTGCGGATCCACCGGGCCCACCGTCAGGCGCTCGCCCTCCACCCCGATCCGCATCGCCAGGGCCGGCGATTCCAGGGTGAGGGCGATGTGGCGGCCATCCAGCGCGGCCAGCGCGCCACGGGTGTCCGGGTCCAGCGCCAGCGCGCGGTTGAGCGCCAGTTGCAGCGCATTGCCGGCCAGCGGTTTGAGGGAACTGAGGAAGGAACGGGCCATCGCTGCATTCTAACCGGCCCGTGGCAGGCCAAGGCCGTCGCGGTGATGCCCAGGCTGACGGGTGGATGAAGGGCGGGTGCGCCACGGCCGGCGGACCGGTTCATGCTAGGGGTCCATGAAGATGGCAAGGAGCAGCAGCAGGCATGAGCAAGACCCGGGTAGGCATCATTTTCGGTGGCCGTTCGGCCGAGCATGAAGTGTCGTTGCAGTCGGCGAAGAACATCCTCGATGCGCTGGACAGGGAACGTTTCGACGTCACCCTGATCGGGATCGACAAGCAGGGCCAGTGGCACGTGAGCGATCCGCAGGGCTTCCTGCTGCACGCCGAGGACCCGGCGCGGATCGCGCTGAACCGCTCCGGCAATGCGGTGGCGGTGCGGCCCGGGCTGGAGCAGGCGCAGCTGGTGCCCACCGACCCGGCCACGGCGCTGGAACAGATCGACGTGGTGTTCCCGATCGTGCACGGCACGCTGGGCGAGGACGGCTCGCTGCAGGGCCTGCTGCGCATGGCCAACCTGCCTTTCGTGGGCAGCGGCGTGCTCGGCTCGGCCGTGTCGATGGACAAGGACGTGGCCAAGCGCCTGCTGCGCGATGCCGGCCTGGCGGTGGCGCCGTTCGCCTGCTTCAACCGGGTCACCGCCGCCGGGGCGGACTACGCGGCCCTGGTGGCACAGCTGGGCTCGCCGCTGTTCGTCAAGCCGGCCAACCAGGGCTCGTCGGTGGGCGTGAGCAAGGTCGGCAATGCCGCCGAGTTCCATCACGCGCTGGCCCTGGCGCTGTCCTACGACCACAAGGCGCTGGTAGAGACGGCGATCGATGGGCGCGAGATCGAATGCGCCGTGCTGGGCAACGAACATCCCCAGGCAAGTGTGTGCGGCGAGGTGGTCGTGCACGACGACTTCTATTCCTACGACACCAAGTACATCAGCGAGACCGGCGCCGAGGTGGTGGTGCCGGCGGCCATCGGCGATGCCGACCAGCAGCGCATCGGCGCGATCGCGATACGGGCCTACCAGGCACTGGACTGCGCCGGGCTGGCGCGGGTGGACGTGTTCCTCACCCGCGACGGGCAGGTGGTGGTCAACGAGGTGAACACCCTGCCCGGCTTCACCCGGATCAGCATGTACCCCAAGCTGTGGGCGGCCAGCGGCCTGGGCTACACCGCGCTGATCAGCCGCCTGCTCGACCTGGCGCTGGCCCGCCACGCACAGGAACGCGGGCTGCGCAGCTCCATAACGACGACGGCCTGAAGCGCATCAGCGCCCCAGGCCGTCGTCACCGCCACGTTGCCTGCCGCGCGGGAGAGAGGTCGCGCGGCAGGCCGGCGGACTACCCTCGCTTGCGGAACATCGACACCACCGCCAGGATCAGGAAGACCACGAACAGGATCCAGGCGATGTTGCTGGCGGCACCGGCGATGCCGGAGAAGCCGAGCACCGCCGCGATGAGGGCGATGACGAAAAAGATAACGGCGTAATGCAGCATGTCGATCCTCGCGTAATGCGTGCCGGATTGGCGTGCTGCCATGGTGGCCAGAAAGCGGTGTTCAGGAAGTGATGGCATCGCGTGCGTGCGATGAAGACTTCAGCCTCGTGAGGCCTTCGTCAATGCTCACCTGCGGCACGTAACCGAAGTCGCGGCGGGCCGGCTCCATGCTGTACCAGTGCGGGGTGCACAGCTGCTCGGCCAGGAAGCGGGTCATCGGCGGCTCGCCGCGCAGCCGCAGCAGCGGCCACAGGCGTTCGGCCACCGCGCCGATGCGATAGGCGGTCTTGAAGCTGATCGACTTCTCCACCGCCGGCGCCCCCACCGCGGCCAGCAGCTTGTTGAGCAGCTCGCGCATCGGCAGCGGCTCGCCGTTGGAGATGAAGTAGGCCTTGCCCGCGCACGCCGCGCCGGGCGCCAGGTGCTCCAGCGCCAGGAAGTGCGCCAGCGCGGCATTGTCGATATAGGTGGTATCCACCCGGTTGTTGCCATCACCGACGAAGCGCAGCCGGCCGGCACGCGCGCGCTCTGCCAGGCGCGGCACCAGCTGCTGGTCGCCCGGGCCCCAGATCAGCCGCGGGCGCAGCGCCACGGTGGCCAGGGTGGCGTCGTTGGCGGCCAGCACGCGCTGCTCGGCGATGGCTTTCGTCGCCGCATACGGCGCCTGGAAATTCTCGCCGTAGGGCACCTCGTCCGCGCCCAGGCCTTCCACCGGGTGGGTGGCGCGGTGGGTCACGCTGGGCGTGGAGGTATACACGAGCCGGCCGACCCCATGCGCGCGGCAGGCCGCCAGCACGTTGTCGGTGCCCACCACGTTGGACTGGTAGTAGCTGTCATAGCTGCCCCAGGCGCCGGCCTTGGCGCCGTTGTGGAACACCGCGTCCACGCCGGCCACCGCGTGCCGCACCGCCTCGGCATCGGCCAGGTCGCCACGGATCTGGCCCACGCCCAGCGCGGCCAGTGCGGGGTAATGGCCGCGGTTGAAGCTGAGCACCTGGTGGCCGCGGGCGACCAGCCCCTGGCACAGCGCCTGCCCGAGAAAACCACCACCACCGGTCACCAGGATTTTCATGCGTTCGATTCCACGTGCGTTGCGGCCCAGACCGCGAGTTTTTCACGGCCGATCTTGGCGTTGTGGCGGATATCCACCGGAAAGGACGGGTGCATCAGGAAGGTTTCCACGCGGGCCGTGTGCGGGTGCGCGGCCGCCGCCTGGCGCAGGCGCTCGCGCAGCGCCGGGGTGTCGGTGCTGCCGGGCTGCAGCTCCACGCACAGCACCGGCCGCTGCTGGCCGGCGGCGCCCACGCCCACCAGCGCGGTGCGGGCGATGCCCGCCAGCGCATTGAACACCGGCTCCACCTGCTCGGTGTACATCGGCCCGTGCGCGGTCTCCAGGCGCTGGGTCTTGCGCCCGCAGAACCACAGCCGCCCCTGCGCATCGAAGTAGCCCACATCGCCCATGCGATGCACCACCCGGGTGCTGCCATCGGCCTGCACTTCGCGCACCTTGGCCGCGGCGGTGGCCTGGGGCCGGTTGAAGTAGCTGTCCGTGGTGGTTGGGCCGGCCACGGTGATCTCGCCCACCTCGCCGGCCGGCAGCTCGCGCACCTGCGACCAGTCGGGCAGCGGGGCGTCGTCGATGGCGATGATGCGCACCTGGTTGGGCGCCACCACGTGGCCCACGCAGGTGCCCGCGCCGTCCTCGGTGGCCTGGCGGGTGCTTTCCAGCTCGCGGCCTTCGATCACCGCCACCGGCAGGCATTCGGTGGCCCCATAGGGCGTCCAGAACTCGGCATCGGCCGGCAGCAGCCGGCGGATCCGCGCGACCACGTCCGGCGGCACCGGCGCGCCGGCCGAGGTGACCCGGCGCACGCCGGCCAGGGGCTGGCCATGGTCGGCCAGCACCCGCATCAGCGCTGGCGAGCCGAACAGCTGGGTGACGCCGAAGCGGGCGATCGCATCGTGCAGCTTGCGCGGGTCGGCCTTGGCCGGGCGCGTGGGGTCCATGTCCGGGATTACCGAGGTCAGGCCCAGCGCGGGGTCGAACAGCGCGAACGGCGGGAAGGTCGGCAGGTCCACCCCGCCCGGCTCCATGCCGAAAGCCGCGCGCAGCAGCTCCACCTGGCCCACGAAGTGCCGGTGGCGGTACACCACGCCCTTGGGCACTCCGGTGGAGCCGCTGGTGAACAGGATCGCGGCCACATCCTCGCCGTCGGTGGTCGCCATCGGCGGCGGCGCGCGCCGGCCGTCGGCCTCGATCCGGTCCAGCGTGGTGCCGCCCCAGCCCCAGCGCCGGCCCACGGTGACCAGCGTCTTCACCCCCGGGCACCAGCGCAGCACCAGCCGCGCCACGTGGGCCAGGCCGATGCCGATGAAGGCCTGCGGCTGCGCCTCGTCCAGGCATTGCCTGAGCGCGCGCTTGTCGATGCCGGGGTCGACCAGCACCGGCACCGCGCCGTTCTTGAACAGCGCGAACATCAGCAGGAAAAACGCCGGCGACGGCCGCACCATCACCACCGCGCGCACCCCGCGGCCGATGCCGTGCGCGGCCAGGCCGGCGGCCAGGGCATCGCTGCGTTCGTTGAGGGTGCGGTAATCCAGGGTCACCTCGTAGGTGGCCATGCCCCCGGGGCCGGGCTTGCCCGGGCAGCGGATGGCGATCTGGTCGGGGCGCTCGCGGGCCAGTTCGGGCAGGCGCGCGGCAATGTTGTGGGCGGCGTTCATCCGTTCATTGTCGCCGCTGCAGAAAAATCTTGCGCGGGCGGCCGCAGCGTGGAAAATTCGCGCCCTTCCCTCCTGCTCGATTTGCCGCCCAAGGCCGGCACCCCATGTCCCATCCTTGCCTCACCTGCGGCGCCTGCTGCACCCAGTACCGTGTGGCGTTCCACTGGATGGAATCGGACGAGGTCACCCCCGGCGGCGTGCCGCACCAGCTCACCCAGCCGCTGGACCCGCATCGGCTGTGCATGCGCGGCACCCTGTCCAAGCCGGTCTACTGCGTGGCCCTGGATGCCGAGATCGGGGTCTATTCGCGCTGCAGCATCCATCCCAACCGGCCCAGCGTGTGCCGCGAGGTCGATGCGTCCTGGGAGTACGGCAAGGCCAGCCCGCAGTGCGACAAGGCACGGGTGGCGCACGGCATGCCGGCGCTGACCCTGGCCGACTGGGGCTGGCGGGACGAGGCGGGCAATGACGACGACCATCCCGATGACAACGGCAATTCGCCGGCCCCACAGGCGCCGATCGCGGCGTGAAGGTGCGCGTCCGGGGGTTGATGGCCCGGCGCGAAGGGCAGCCGACCAACGGTCGGCTCTACGGGCGGGGCTCCCGACCCGATCAAATGTCAGTGCCCTGTGACCGGTTTCGATCCGACCCAACGTCCTACCCACCGGTTGCTGGGTAGGTGACGACCGTTGGTCGTCACCCCGGTCAAATCGGGTTTGCGTCCAAAAACGCGCGGATCTTCGGCACCAGCACCTCGTGCTTGTCTTCCAGCACGTAGTGCCCGGCATCCTCGAAGGCATGCACCTCGGCCTGCGGCAGCGCGGCCTGGAAGCCGGCCAGGAAGTGATGGTCGAACACGAAGTCGCGCAGGCCCCAGCCGATGAAGGCCGGGCGGTCGGCGTAGGTGGCCAGCGTCTGGCCCGAACGCTCCAGCAGCGACCACGCCTTGTCGGCCGGCGACAGCGGGATGTCCTGCATGAAGCGGATCGTGCTGATGCGGTTGGCATAGCTGTCGTACGGGGACACATAGGCGCGGCGCACGTCGGCCGGCATCCTGCGCTCCACGCCCAGCCACGAGGCGCCGGAGGAGAACGCGTTGAAGGTGCGGATGATCCACTCGCCCACTTTCCAGTGCCGGCCCAGCGCGATCTGCCAGGGCATCTGCTTGGCCGCCGGCATCGGGAAGGCGGCCGTGTTGAGCACCACCAGCCGCTTGACCTGCGCATGGTGGGACAGTGCCCAGCCAAAGCCGATCATGCCGCCCCAGTCGTGCACGGCCAGGGTGACCGGCCCGGTGATGCCCAGGTGCGCCAGCAGCGCGTCCAGGTCGTCCACGCGCGACTGCAGGGTGTAGGCGTAGCGGCTGTCGTCGGGCTTGTCGGACAGGCCCATGCCGATATGGTCGGGCACGATGCAGCGGTACGTGTCCGACAGGCCGGCCACCAGCGTGCGCCAGTAGTAGCTCCACGACGGATTGCCGTGGACCATCACCACCACCTCGCCCTCGCGCGGGCCTTCGTCGAGATAGCTCATCGACAGGCCGGGACGGACGTCGAATTTCTTTGGACTAGCGGGATAACCGGGAAGATTCATTGAAACCGCAACCTGTCGATGCTGAAGGCACCATCGCCTTGTAGATTTTCACCAGGCCCGCACCTGCGCGCGAGCCCACGTTCACCGCGCCTGCGGCAGTACATAGCCCCCAGGCGCATGCGCATTGTCCGATAGAAGCTGCAGGTAGGCCGGGTGCAGGAACAGCTTTTCCTTGCCCATGCGCTGCTCTTCCAGCACCCCGATATCAACCAGCTCACGCAGGTAACGCGCGGCGGTTTCGCGCTTGGCGATCCCCGCCTCGACCACATTCTGGATGCGGCAGTACGGCTGGCTGAAAAGAACATCGACCAGTTCGCGACTATAGGTCTTTGGCCGATGCTGGCGCACCCACTCGCAGGCCTGCTCGTGCAACTGGCGGATCGCATCGATCTTGGCACTGGTCCAGCGCGCGGTATCGGCGACGGCATCGAGCATGTACGCCACCCAGGGCGCCCAGGCACCCTCGCAGGTGACGGCCAGCAGCAGCCGGTAGTAGTCGGCCTTGCGCTCGATGATGTAGCGCGACAGATACAGCACGGGGCGATCCAGCAGGTCCTGCTCGACCAGCATCAGGACGCCTCATGTCGATGGAATCGACATGATGTCGATTACATGTCCAGAAATACACAAAATTCGCACATGAATGGGACGTGGGTTTGGTTTCGCCCCGGTCCCTGCCGCCGACGGAGCCAACCCCGGAAACCGGGGTCGACCCTGGGAACGCTTACCAGACCACTTCGGCCATCGAGCAGTTCAGGCCCGAACCGATGCCCAGCAGCGCGATGCGGTCGCCCTTCTTCAGGCGGCCCAACTCCTTGAGCTTGCTCAGCACGATCGGCACCGAGGCCGGGCCGATGTTGCCGTGCTCGCCGAAGATGGTCATGACCTTCTTCGGGTCGATGCCGAAGTTCTTGATGAACGCGGCGGTGTGCGGCTGGCTGACCTGGTGGATGACGAACTGGTCCAGCTCGTCCACCGCCCAGCCCAGCGCTTCGCGCGCGGCCACGAAGGTCTTCTGCGCCAGCTTGATGCCCTCGATGAGCAGCATGCGGGTGTCGGTGACCATGCGGTCCAGGTTGCCCCGGCACAGCTGGTTCCACTCGGTGGCCGAGCGGGTCACGCCGCCGCGGTAACGCGGGGCGTCGGGCACAAGCTCGGTGCGCGCCATCACCATGGCCGCCGCGCCGCAGCCCAGGGTCAGGGCGGCCATCTCGTTGCGGAAGTCATCGGCGGTCACGCCCGGCAGGGCCATGCGCTCGAGGGTCTTCTCGTAGACCAGGTTGGCGGTTTCGCCATCGACGATCAGCGCGTAGTCGATTTCGCCGCGTTCCAGCATGCGGGCGGCGATGTCCATGCCGTTGATGAAGGCCAGGCAGGCGTTGGCGACGTCGAAGGTCATGCATTCGTCGCCCACCCCCAGGTTGCCCGAGACGATGCTGGCCGTGGACGGCTCCAGGTAGTCGCGGCTGACCGAGGTGTTGACCAGCAGGCCGATCTTGTCGGCGCCGATGCCGGCGTCTTCCAGCGCCTTGCGGGCCGCCAGGGTGGCCGCGTCGGAGGCGAGCATGTCCGCATCCCACAGGCGACGGGCATGGATGCCGGCGATGTCGCCGAGCACGTCGGTACGGATGCCCAGACGATCCAGCGTCGGCTGCAGACGTTCGTTGATTTCCTTGGACGTCAGCGTGTGCGGCGCGTCGATGTGCGCCAGGCCGGCGATAGAGACATTCTTGAAGAGCATCAGTTAGCGCCAAGGCTCAGGCAAAGGGGGCGCTATTGTAAGCCGGCCTTGCCTTCACCGCACCTTTACGAATTCACGCCCGGGCGTATGGTACGGCCGGGCGTGCTGAAGGGTTCAGCGCGGGGGGCACTGGAAGGCCAGGAAGCGCTGGCTGCCATCGGCCGGCTGGCCGGCGGCCTGGACCGCATTGGCCCCGGCGCTGGGGGCTTCGTTGCGGGCCAGCGTTTCCAGTTCTTCCTGCACGCGCAGGGGGTTGCGGTTGTAGAAGGCGACCTTGCTCTTGACCGTCACCACCACCTCGCCCTTGGTCTGGCAGCCGCTGGGCGCCGGCCCGGCGGGCAGCACGCGCACGGTCTTGCCCACCGGTTCGATCGGCACCCAGGTGCAGGCGGTGGCGCTGAGGGTCAGCAGGGATAGCAGGAGAACGCGCATGTGGGGGACCTGGCTGGGACGACGAGAAAGGAGTGTGCGGAAAACGGCTGAATCGGGGGTGATGGGGTGCCGGGCACTGGCCCGGCACCCTGCTTCGGCAGGTCAGCGAGGTTGCCGGCCAGCGGCCGGCACTACCGGGCGGGGGTGGCCGCGGGGGCCGTTTCCTTTCCGTCGGCGTCGATGATGTGGATCTCGCCCAGGTTCAGCGCGCGCACTTCCTTCTCGGTCTGCTTGAGGTCGCCGACCACCACCCAGGTGAGGGTCTTGGGGTCCAGCGTGGCCGCGGCCTGCTGCACCTGCGCCGGGGTCATCGCCTCGATCTCGGCCTTGCGCTTGAACACGTAGTCGTCCGGGCGCTGGTAGCGCACGATGCTGCTGATGGTGCCCAGCACCGCGCTGGCGGTTTCATAGGCGCCGGGCAGGCTCAGCGTCTGGATGTTGCGGATGCGCGCCACTTCGGCGGCGGTGGCCGGCTTGGCCCCGCTGGCGAACTCGCTGATCTCCTTCTGCATCTCCTGCATGGACTCGGCGGTCTTGTCGATCTGCACCGGTGCGCGGGCGCCCCACGGGCGCTGCCCCAGGGTGTTGCTGGCACTGCTGCCGGCGCCGTAGGACCAGTGCTTCTGCTCGCGCAGGTTCATGTTCAGGCGCGAGGTGAAGTCGCCACCGATCACGCCGTTGGCGATATCGAAGCGGGTGCTGCCCGGGTCCATCGAGGACGGCACCAGCTGGCTGGCGAACAGGTTGGCCTGCACCGCGCCGGGCTGGTCGATCAGGTACACGCGGGCGTGGGTCGGGCGGGCCACGTCCGCCGGCGCCTTCACCTGCGGGGCGGTGCCCTGGCCCTTCCAGTCACCGAACTGGCGCTCCAGCAGCGGCACGATGTCCTTCAGGGTGGTGTCGCCGACCACGATCAGGGTGCCCTGTTCGGGGCGCAGCGATTCGCGATGGAAGGCGACCAGGTCCTCGCGGGTGAGCGACTGGATGTCCGCCTCATTGCCGCTGCCGGTGAAGGGAATGGCATACGGGTGGCCCGCGCCGTACAGCAGGGTGGGCATGACCCGCATCGCCGCGGCGCTGGGGTTGACCTTCTCCTGCTGGATGCCGGCGATCCAGGTCGCCTTGACCCGGTCGATCTCGGCCTGGTCGAAGCGCGGCTGGCGCAGCATGTCCGCGTACAGGGCCAGCGACGGGGCCAGGTTCTCCTTCAGCGCGGACAGGTAGACGCTGGCGCTGTCCAGCGAGGCCGAGGCGCCCATGCTGGCACCCAGCGCGTCGGCGGCGTTGGCGAAGGGCAGCGCGCCCAGCTTGCCGGCGCCTTCGCCCATCAGGTCCATGGTGAAGTTGGCGGTGCCCTGCTTGCGGCCCTGGTCGGCGGTGAAGCCACCCGGGAATTCATAGCTGAACTGCACCACCGGGATGTCGTGGCGCTCGGCCAGGATCACCCGGGTGCCGTTCTTGAGCGTGGCGCGGTGCAGCTGCGGGAACTTCAGTTCCGGGAACGTCTTGGTCTGCGGCACGCCGCTGCTGCGATCCACCTGGGTGGGCAGGGCGCTGAAGCGCGCGTCCACCGCCGGCACCGTGAACGGCTTGGGCGAGGCCGACGGCAGTTCGGCCAGGGCCACGCGTGCGCCCGGCTCGACCACGATGGTGTGGTCGCCCGCGCTCAGCCACTTGGCGCCCACGGCCTGCACGTCGGCGGCGCTGGCCGCATCGATGTTGGCCAGCGACTTGCGGAAGCAGCCCGGGTCGCCCTCGAACACGGTGCACTCGGCCAGGGCGTCGGCCTTGCCGCCGAACCCACCGATGCGCTCGATGCCGCGGATGAAACCGGCGCGGAAGGCGGTCTTGCCGCGGCTCAGTTCGTCGGCGGTCGGACCGTCCTTGGCCAGGCGCTTGATCTCCTCGTCGATGATCGCCTCCACCTTGGCCGGGTCCACGCCCTGCTTGACGGTGGCCATCACCACGAAATTGGAGCCCAGCTGCGAGCCGTAGGCACCGGCGCTGATGTTGTCCACCAGCTTGTCCTGGTGCAGCAGGCGCTGGTCCAGGCGCGAGGACTTGGCCCCGCCCAGCACCTGGGCGAACAGCTGCAGCTGGTCGATGTCGGTGGTGCCCACCTGCGCCACGTTCCAGGCGCGGTAGATGCGGGCCTGCGGCACCTTGTCGGTCATCACCTCGCGCGTGCTCTTCTCGCGCTTGGCCACGTCCACCTTGGGCTGGGCCATGCTCGGGCCGGCCGGGATGTCGCCGAAGTAGCGGGCGACCTTTTCCTTGGCGGTGGCCACGTCGATATCGCCGGCCAGCACCAGCACCGCGTTGTTGGGGCCGTACCAGGTGCGGAACCAGGTCTTGACGTCGTCCAGCGAGGCCGCGTTGAGGTCGTTCATCGAGCCGATCACGCTGTGGTGATACGGATGGCCTTCGGGGTACATGGCGCGGGTCAGCTTCTCCCAGACCTGGCCATAGGGCTGGTTCTCGCCCTGGCGCTTCTCGTTCTGCACCACGCCGCGCTGCTCGTCGAGCGCGGCCTGGTCGATCGCACCGAGCAGGTGGCCCATGCGGTCGGACTCCATCCACAACGCCATGTCCAGCGCGGTGGTGGGCACGTTCTCGAAGTAATTGGTGCGATCGGTGTTGGTGGTGCCGTTCTGGCCGGTCACGCCGACCTGCTTGAAGGGCTCGAAGTACTCGCCGTCGTGGTTTTCGCTGCCCTGGAACATCAGGTGTTCAAACAGGTGCGCAAAGCCGGTACGGCCGGCCGGCTCGTCCTTGCTGCCCACGTGGTACCAGACGTTGACCGCCACGATCGGGGCCTTGCGGTCGGTGTGCACCACCACGCGCAGGCCGTTGGGAAGGGTGAACTGCTCGAACGGAATGTCGACCTTGGCCGGCGTGGCGGGCTTGGCCATCACCGGGGCGGGCGCGAGGCTGCCCAGGGCGGCGGAGAGCGCTACAGCCAGCAACGCAGCACGCGGTCGAAGATGAACGGTCATTCCGGTTCCTTGGTCATGAAAGTGAAGGCCGATGCTAGCGCGTGCAGGCGCCTTGCGGCATCGGCCAACAGTCATTGCGGCGATCGGGAACTTTCCGTGCGGGGCAAGGCCGGGCAGGGCCGGGAAGCGGCGCGCTGAACCGTTGAAGGCGGACACCTGAAGCGGCTGGACGGACAGGTGTCCGGACAGCGGACACCGCGTTACCGCTACAAATCCCTTTTAAATCAATGATTAAAAGTTGGCACGGGAACTGCTCTGTAGTCAGGGCAGGAAACCTCAGCCCAGACCGAAACTGACTGAACGCTGAACAAAAACGGAAAACTTCAAATTCCGCTTGCACCACGAGAATCGGTGTACTACCTTACTACCACACCACTGCCCACCAACACTAAACAGGTCCCACCATGAACACCAAGATCATCGCCATCGCCATCGCCCTCGCCGCCGGCACCGCGTTTGCGTCGAACGTGCAGGCCGCCGACATCATCACCCTGGACACCGTGCAGGTCCGTCCTTCGGCCGACCAGCTCGCCCAGGCCGAAGTGGAGCGCACCAGCGCCATTCCGACCCTGGCCCTGGTGGAAGTCCGCCCGACCGCCGGGCTGATCGCCGACTACCGCGCCGAACTGGCCGGCAGCCGCCGCGTCACCACGCTGGCCGCCGTGCAGGTGCGTCCGACCGCCGACCAGGTGCAGGCGCTGGCCGCCGAGCAGGTCAACGACCGCGACTACGTGGCCACCCTGACCGCCGCCGCCACGGCCGTGGCCCGCGATGTGATCGTCAACCTGCCGGCCCTGCAGGTGCGTCCGTCGGCCGCCGACCTGCAGGCGCTGGCGCTGGAAACCGCCGCCCAGGTGCTGGTCCGTCCGTAACCGGTTGCTGCGGTAACCCGCAGCAGCCGCGTAAACTGCGGCGATGACCGCGCCCACGTTCCACGTCATCCTGTTCCAACCGGAAATCCCGCCGAACACCGGCAATGTGATCCGCCTCTGCGCCAACACCGGCGCGCGGCTGCACCTGATCGAGCCGCTCGGTTTCGACCTGAGCGACAAGCAGCTCAAGCGCGCCGGCCTGGACTATCACGAATACGCCCGACTGCAGGTCCATCCGGACCTGGATACCGCCCTGCAGGCCATTGCACCCACACGTTTGTTCGCGCTGAGTACCCGCGGGAGCGTGCGTCATGACACCCCGCAGTTCGCCGATGGCGATGCCTTCCTGTTCGGCCCGGAAACACGTGGCCTGCCGCAGGACCTGCTCGATTCGCTGCCCGATGGACGGCGCCTGCGCCTGCCGATGCAGCCGCACAACCGCAGCCTCAACCTGTCCAACACCGTGGCCGTGGTGATGTATGAGGCGTGGCGGCAGAGCGGGTTTGCCGGCGGGGAATGAAGCGGCGGCACCTGACCGTTCAACGGTAGCACCGGCCGCTGGCCGGCTCCCCCACCGCCGGCACCCTAGAACGCGTTGATGCCCGTCAGCTCGCGCCCGATCACCAGTTGGTGCACGGTCTCAGTGCCCTCGTAGGTAATGACCGATTCCAGGTTCAACGCGTGCCGGATCGCCACGTGTTCGGTCGTGATGCCCGCGCCGCCGAGCAGGTCGCGGCATTCGCGCGCGATGTCGATGGCCATGCGGCAGTTGTTCCACTTGGCCAGGCTGACCTGCTGCGGTTGCAGCTGGCCGGCGTCCTTCAACCGCCCCAGCTGCAATGCCAGCAGCTGCGCGGTGGTGATGCGCCGGGCCATGTCGGCCAGCTTGATCTGCGCGCTCTGCGTGGCCGCCACCGGGCGGCCGAACAGCACGCGCTGCTTGGTGTAGTTCAGGGCCTCGTCCAGGCAGGCCACGGCGGCGCCGATCGGGCCCCAGCTGATGCCGTAGCGGGCCTGGTTCAAGCAGCCCAGCGGGCCTTTCAGGCCCTGCACGTTGGGCAGGCGGTTGGCGTCGGGCACGCGCACGTTGTCGAAGAACAGCGCGCCGGTGAGCGAGGCGCGCAGGCTCATCTTGTGCTTGATCTCCTGGGTGGTGAAGCCGGGCATGCCCTTCTCCAGCACGAAGCCCTGGATGCCGTCCTCGGTGTGCGCCCAGACGATGGCGATGTCGGCAACCGGGCCGCTGGTGATCCACATCTTGCTGCCGTTGACCAGCCAGTCGCCGCCGTCGCGCACGGCGCGGGTCTTCATCGCCGCCGGGTCCGAGCCGCCGTGCGCTTCGGTCAGGCCGAAGCAGCCGATCACCTTGCCGGCGGCCATGTCCGGCAGCCAGCGGGTGCGCTGGTCTTCGCTGCCGTAGGCGAAGATCGGGTACATGCACAGCGAGCTCTGCACCGACACGAAGCTGCGCAGGCCCGAATCGCCGCGTTCCAGCTCCTGGCAGATCAAGCCGTAGCTGACCGCGTTGAGCCCGCCGCCACCGTATTGTTCGGGCAGGCTGCTGCCCAGCAGGCCCAGGCCGGCGATCTCACCGATCAGCTCATCCGGGAAACGGCCCTGGTCGAAGGCGTCGCCGATGATGGGCAGCACGCGTTCGTCGGTGAAGCGCGCCACCGTGGCCTGCACGGCGCGTTCCTCGTCGCTGAGCAGGGAACGGACATCAAACAGGTCGTACGGATTCAGTGACATGGCTACCCGGGTGCGAAGGCGATCAGACAGTCCCCATTGTGGTCGCTGCGCGTGGCCCGGCCAAGGCACGCCGCAGCACGGTCGAGGCGGCATCGCGACCGGCGGTGCCGGCGGGCACATTCGCATTGGTGCGCCGCACCATCGGCGCGTGTGAAGCATGCACTCACGTGGCGCCAACGTCGGCGATCTAGGCGGAAACGCCGTGTCCCGGTACCCTGCTCATCTGATCCAGTAGTTGCGCCGTGTGCTGCGCGCGCGATTCCCAGGCAACGACCGTCGGCCCAGCCCTCGGCACTACCCAAGAGTTACGCACCCCCATGAGCGAAGAGACCCCCGCCCTGCCCCCGCGCGAAGCCATGGAATTTGACGTGGTGATCGTCGGTGCCGGCCCCGCCGGCCTGGCCACCGCGATCCGGTTGCGCCAGCGTGCCATCGAGGCCGGCCGCGAGCTGTCCGTCTGCGTGCTTGAGAAGGGCTCCGAGCCCGGCGCGCACATCCTCTCCGGCGCGATCATGGACCCGCGCGCGCTCACCGAACTGTTGCCGGACTGGGCCGAGCGCGGTGCCCCGCTGAAGCAGAAGGTCACCCGCGACCAATTCCTGTTCCTCAGCGAGACCGGCGCGCGCGGCACCCCGCACGCGCTGCTGCCCGAGTGCTTCCACAACGACGGCAACTACATCGTCAGCCTGGGCGAGGTCACCCGCTGGCTGGCCCAGCAGGCCGAAGCGCTGGAGGTCTCGATCTTCCCCGGCTTCCCCGCCGCGGAGGTGCTCTACAACGAGGCCGGCGCGGTGATGGGCGTGGCCACCGGCGACATGGGCATCGAAAAGAACGGCCAGCCCGGCCCCAACTTCGAGCGCGGCATGGAACTGCATGCCCGGTACACCATCTTCGCCGAAGGCTCGCGCGGCCACCTCGGCCGCCAGCTGATCGCGCGCTACCAGCTCGACGCCGGCAAGGACCCGCAGGCCTACGGCATCGGCATCAAGGAGCTGTGGCAGATCGACCCGGCCAGGCATGAGCCGGGCCTGGTGGTGCACGCCGCCGGCTGGCCGCTGGACAACGCCACCTACGGCGGTGCGTTCCTGTACCACGCCGAAGGCGGCAAGGTCTCCATCGGCTACGTGGTCGGGCTGGATTACAAGAACCCGTGGCTGAGCCCGTTCGAGGAATTCCAGCGCTTCAAGACCCACCCCTCGATCCGCAAGCACCTGGAAGGCGGCAAGCGCATCGGTTACGGCGCCCGCGCGATCACCGCCGGCGGCCTGATGTCGCTGCCCAAGACGGTGTTCCCCGGTGGCGCGCTGGTCGGCTGCGAGGCCGGCTACCTCAACGTGAGCCGCATCAAGGGCAGCCACGCGGCGATCAAGACCGGCATGCTGGCCGCCGATGCCGCCTTCGATGCGCTGGCCGCCGACCGCCAGCACGACGAACTGAGCGCCTACCCGGCCGCGTTCGAAAGCAGCTGGCTGCATGCCGAACTCAACCAGTCGCGCAATTTCAAGCAGTGGTTCAAGAAGGGCCAGACCGTGGCCACGCTGATGACCGGCATCGAGCAGTGGCTGCTGCCCAAGCTGGGCATCCGCAACCCGCCGTGGACGCTGCGCCACAGCACGCCGGACCATGCCTGCCTGGAGCCGGCCGACAAGCACGCGCGCATCGTCTATCCCAAGCCCGATGGCGTGCTCACCTTCGACCGGCTCAGCTCGGTGTTCCTGAGCAGCACCAACCACGCCGAAGACCAGCCCAGCCACCTGACGTTGAAGGACGCCAGCGTGCCGGTGCAGGTGAACCTGGCCGAGTACGCCGGGCCGGAAGCGCGCTACTGCCCGGCCGGGGTGTATGAGTTCGTCGGTGCCCCGGGCAACGAGCAGCTGCAGATCAACGCGCAGAACTGCGTGCACTGCAAGACCTGCGACATCAAGGACCCCACCCAGAACATCGTCTGGGTGACCCCGCAGGGCGGCGGCGGCCCCAACTACACCGGCATGTGATGCCCCGCGCCTGCGGCCGTTGGTCGCAGGCGCCCAGGCACGCCCGGCTATCATCGGCGCATGCGCGTGTCCCTGTCCTTGTCGATGCCTGCGTTGCGCCTGGCCTGCGTGGGCCTGGCCGCGCTGTGGCTGTTGGGCTGCGCGCGGACACCGCAGACTCCGGCCGAGCGGCACCAGCAGCAGTTGCAGCGCGCGTTCGCGATCTGCGCCGGGTGCCACACCACCACCGCCGGCGGCGTGCATCGCTTCGGCCCCAACCTGCACGGGGTGATCGGGCGCCGCGCCGGCAGCCTGGCCGATTACCCCTACTCGCCGGCCATGCGCCAGGCCGAGATCACCTGGGATGCCCAGGCCCTTGAAGCCTTCCTGCGCTCGCCGGCCAGCGTGGTGCCGGGCACGCGCATGGTCAACGCCACCGCCGATCCGGAGCGCCGGCGGCAGGTGATCGAGTACCTGCAGCAGGCGCGTTGAGCGGCGCCACCGGCTAGGACTGCAGCGAGGCCAGGTAGTCGCGCAGCGCCTGCTCGAAGGCCTCGATGGCCGCGCGCGAGGCCGGCACGCCGTCGCGCTCCACCTGCTCCATCAGCGTGCGTGCGCGCCCGGCCAGGGTGCCGGCCCCCAGTGCGCCCAACCCGCCGGCCATGCGATGCAGCACCTCGCCCGCCGCGGCCGCATCGTCCTGCGCCAACGCCGCCTGGCTGCGCTGCAGGTCTTCCTCGCTGGTGCTGCGCATGCTCTCGATGACCACGTCGGCCACGTGCGCGGACCCGAAGCGGGCCACGATCGCCTCGCGGGTGGGCGCGGCCGTGGCCGGCGCGCGCGTGTCCGCCGGCGCCGCCGGCGCCGGCTCGCCGCCCAGCCAACGCAGCAGGGCCTGGCGCAGCGTGGCCAGGGCCACCGGCTTGGCCAGCAGGTCGTCCATGCCCGCTTCGCGGCAGCGCTGCGCATCCTCGGCCAACGCGCTGGCCGACAACGCGATCACCGGGATGCGCGGCCGCCCATGGCTGCGCTCCCATTCGCGCAGGCGCTTGGTCATGGCATAGCCGTCCAGCACGGGCATGCGGCAATCGGTGAGGACCAGGTCGAAACCGCCCTCCTCCAGCAGCGCCAGCCCCGCCATGCCGTCACCGGCCACCGCGTGGGGCAGCCCCAGCTGCTGCAACCGCCAGCGCATCAGCGCCTGGTTGGTGGGGTGGTCTTCCACCACCAGCACCCGTTGCTGCTGCAGCGCTTCGGGCAAGGCCGCGACCCCGCTGGCAGCGGTCATCGCCGCATCGCCCGGTTCCAGCGCCGGCACCACCGGCAGCAGCAGCTGCACCACCACCTCGGTGCCTTCGCCGGGCACGCTGTCCAGCGTCAGGCTGCCGCCCATCAGCCGCACCAGGCGCTGGCAGATGCTCAAGCCCAGGCCGGTGCCGCCGTACTGGCGCGTGGTGGTCACCTCGGCCTGGGCGAACGGCGAGAACAGCCGCTCGCGCTGTTCGGCGGAAATACCGATGCCGGTATCGGTCACGGCCAGGCGCAGGCGCTGCGCGCCGTCTTCGTCCTGCTCACGCGTCACCGCGATCGCCACGCGACCCTGCGCGGTGAACTTGATCGCATTGCTGAGCAGGTTGAACAGGATCTGGCGCAGGCGCAGGCCGTCGCCCAGGTGCCAGGGCGCCACCGCCGGATCGACGTGGAGCTGCAGGTCCAGGTCCTTGCCGGCGGCCTGCGGGGACAGCAGCTGGTAGACGTTGTCCAGCAGGTCGCGCAGCGCCAGCGGCTGCAGCTCCAGGCGCAGGGCACCGGCGTCGATGCGCGAGTAATCCAGGATGTCGTCCAGGATGTGGCGCAGCATCTGCGCCGAATCCTCGATCACCGCGATGATGCGCCGTTGCTCGGGGTCCAGCGGCGTATGCGAGAGCACCTCCACCATGCCCAGCACGCCGCTCATGGGCGTGCGGATCTCATGGCTCATCGTGGCCAGGAATTCGGACTTGGCCGCCGCGGCCTGTTCGGCGGCGGCCTTGGCGCTGGCCAGCGCATCGGCCTGCGCACGCGCCTCGGTCACATCCACCCAGTAGCCGCTCCACAGCATCTGGCCGGCCTCCATCGCATACGGGGTGGCGCGCGATCGCACCCAGCGCAGTTCACCGTGCGGGCAGGTGCGGAATTCGATGTCCAGCACGTCGAAGTCGCGCACGGCCTGGTCCACCGCCGCCTGCACGCGCTCGCGGTCCTGCGCGTCGATGGCGGCCATCACCCGCGCCTGGTCGGCCATCGCATCGGCCGCGCCCAGGCCGAACAGCGCCTCCATGTCGCCGGCGATGTAAGGGAAGGAAAGCTGCCCGTCGCGTTCGCGCCGCGCCTGGTACAGGGTGGCGGGCAGGTTGTCGGTCACCTCGGCGAGGCGCTGTTCCAGCCGCCGCCGCATCGCCACTTCGTTGCGCAGGCGCCAGTAGCCCCAGCCGTGCACCACGCTGGCGGTGAGCAGCACCAGCGCCAGCGGCACCGCCCAGCGCGCGATCGAGCGCCAGTCCGGGCCGCTGCGGTACTCGGTGGAGAGCCAGTCGCCGCGGATGGCCTCGTGTTCGCGCGGGGTCATGTTGAGCAGCAGGCGGTCGAAGGTGGTGGCCAACGGCGCGTACTCGCGCTTGACCGCCAAGGACAGCCGATCGCTGAAACCGGCGGGCGCGGCCACGTGCAACTGCGCCGGGTAGCGATCACGCACGAAGCGATCGACCATGGCCAGGTTGCCGATGTAGGCGTCGGCGTCGCCGTGGGCCAGCCGCGCCAGCGCCAGCTCGGTGCTGCGCGCCGGCACGATGCGCGCGTTGGGTGCGTACTGCAGCACGTAACCGCGCAGGCGGTCGGGATCGGACAGCAGGATGCTGCGCCCGTCCAGATCGGCCAGGCCCAGCACCGAGGGGCTGCCGGTGGCGGTCACGATCACGTTGGGCACGGTGATGAAGGGCTGGCTGAACACCCAGTCCCGGCCCAGGTAGGTGGAGTCGTTGGGAATGCCGAGGATCGCGTCGACCTTGCCCTGGCGCATCTGCTCGCGCACCTCGAACCAGTCGTGCGCCGGCACCAGCTCCAGGTGCGCGCCGGCCGCGCGCAGGTGGCGCAGGTATTCGCCGACCACGCCACTGGGCTTGGCATCGTCGTCGATGAAGGCCAGCGGCGCGGCGTTGGGGGGGTAGGCCATGCGCAACGGCGAGGCCAGCACCTTGCGCTCGGCCTCGCCCAGCACCAGCTGCGATTGCGGGGACCATTGCAGCGGCCGCAGCCAGCGCGCGGCGATCGCGGCGTGTTCGGCCGGGGTCATGCGCGCGAGTGCGCCATCCAGCGCTTCGGCCAGCGGCTGCTTGGCGTTGGGCACGCCGAAGTGCAGCCGGTCCTGCGGCAGGTCGCTGGGCCGCAGCAGGCGCACCTTGGTCAGGCCGTGCTGGGCGATCATCGCGCTGGCGGCGTGCGCGTTGCCGATGTACACGTCGGCCTGGTTGGCCGCCACCATCCCCAGCGCGGTGAGGGTGTCCGGCGCGCCCACGCGGCGCGCGGTGGGAAACCGCGAGCGCACCTGGTCGGCGGTGACGAACTCGCGCTCGGTCACCACCCGCAGCCCCTGCAGGTCCGGATCGCGCGAGGGGCGCAGGTCGTCCGGGCGGCCGACCACGGCCAGCGGCGCATCCACGTAGGGGCGGGTGTAGACCATGCAGCGGGTGCGGTCGGCGGTCAGGGTGATGTTCATCACCACGTCCACCTCGCCCCGGCACGCGGCATCGAGCACCTGGGTCCAGGTGCCGTAGACGCGGGTCTGCACGCGCACGCCCAGGCGCTGGGCCAGCAGGGTCAGGTAGTCGTAGCCCAGCCCTTGCGGCTTGCCGTCGTTGAGCGATTCGAAGGGCGGCCAGCCGCTGTCATAGACGCCGAGAATGATGCTAGGGTGCCGTCCAAGCCATTCACTTTGGCGGGGCGGAAGCGACACCTCCGCATCGACGCCGTCGGCTGCCATCGCCCACATCGGGAAAATGGCCAGCACCAGCAGTACCAGCCAGCGGACAACCGGAGTACGCATGCGGTCTGATCTCCGTAGAATGAAGGTTCCACCACGGCACGACCCGAGCGGCGACCGCCTCGGCGATCATACTAATCCATGACCCTGCGCATTATCATCGCCGACGATCACCCGGTGGTCCGTATCGGCACCAAGGCCGTGATCGAATCCAGCGGGGTGGGCACGGTGGTGGCCGAAGCCAGCAGCGCCGACGAACTGCTCGCCGCGCTGGCCCAGCATCCCTGCGATGTGCTGGTGACCGATTACTCCATGCCGGGCAGCCAGCAGGCCGACGGTTTCACCATGATCGGCATGATCCGGCGCCGTTTCCCGGACCTGCCGGTGCTGATGCTCAGCGTGTCCAACAACCTGGCGATCCTGCGCATGGTGGTGTCCACCGGCGTGCTCGGCCTGGTCGACAAGACCTCCTCGATGGAAGAACTGCCGCTGGCGATCCAGACCGTGCAGCGCGGCCTGCCGTATGTGAGCCGCACGCTCAAGGAGCGCATCGATGCGATCGGCACCAGGAACGTGGAAGCCAGCACCAAGCCGCTGTCCCCGCGCGAGGTGGAAGTGCTGCGCCTGCTCGGCAGCGGCCAGACGGTGAAGGAAATCGCCGTGCAGCTGCACAAGAGCGTGAGCACCATCAGCCGCCAGAAGGGCGATGCGATGCTCAAGCTGGGGCTCAAGGGCGACGCCGAACTGTTTGACTACCTGCGCGACGGCGAGATCTGACGCCCGTGGCCGGCCACGCGACTGGCCCGCAGCCGCACCGGCGCTGAACGTGCCCGGCCGATTTCAGCGCCGCTTCATGCTTTCTGCCGCTAGATGAATGCGCACGCCGGGCGGCGGGCCGGGGCAATGTTCCGGCAATGTCCACCCCCCAGCGTGGAAGCCGAGGCCGGTGGCAAGCAGCACGCCGTCCCTGCCGACCGTGGCACGTACCTGACAGGAGAACCGCACATGCTCAACCTTCCCGCACTCAGCCTTCGTGGACTGGCCATGGCCCTGGCCCTCACCGCCGGTCTGGCCGTGGTCAGTGATGCCAGCGCCCTGTCCAGGAAAGACAAGCGCACCGTGGTGGGCGCCGTGGTGGGCGGCGTGGCCGGCCACCTGATCTCCAACGGCGATCCGACCGCCACCGTCGGCGGTGCCGTGGCAGGCGGCGCGATCGGCAACCTGACCACCCGCGACCGTCACGACAACCGCTATGACCGCCGCTACGACAACCGTCGTTACAACGACCGCCGCTATGGCTACGATCGCGGCCATGACCGCCGCTACGATCGCAACCGCTGGGAACACCAGCAGCGCGACCGTCGCGATTGGGACCGCCGGCACGGCCGCGGCTGGTAAGCCGGCACGCGCCAGCGCCGGATGACACCGTACGGGCGGGTCGATGACCCGCCCGTACTGCGTTCCGGGCCCGCCGGCGATCGCGTTACCCTAGCGCCCCGATGAACACCGCACCCCACCTCGTCCAGGGCCTCAACAACGATGCGGTCGCCGCCGACTGGCCCGCGCTCGGCGAGGCCGAGATCGCCTGGCTGGCCACCCGTTACCCGGCGTTGCGCCCGCCCTGCACCCTGCGCTGGCACAGCCCGCGCCCGCTCTCGGCCGCTGCCGTGGTGGACACCGGCAACGGTGCGGTCTTCGTCAAACGCCATCACGGCAGCGTGCGCAGCGCGGCGGTGCTGGCCGAAGAACACCGCTTCATGGCCCACCTGCAGGCGGCCGGCATCCCGGTGGTGACCGTGCTGCGCAGCATCGACGGGCAGACGGCGCTGGCCCACGACGGCTGGACCTACGAGGTGCACACGCTGGGCCGTGGCGAAGACGTCTACCGCGACGCGCCCTCGTGGACCCCGCCCGCCGCCGTGGCGCACGCCCGCCAGGCCGGCGCCATGCTCGCGCGGCTGCACCGGGCCGCTGCCGGCTACCACGCCCCGCAGCGCGACACCCACCTGCTGGTCGCCCGCGACGACCTGCTGCGGGCCGCCGACCCGCTGGCCAGCCTTGCCGCCATGCTGCCCGGGCGCCCCGCACTGGCCGCCTACCTGGCCGGCCAGGACTGGCAGGCGGACCTGCAGCGCACGGTGCTGCCGTGGCATGCCGGCCTGGCCGGGCGATTGCAGGCCGAGCCACGCCTGTGGGCCCACAACGACTGGCACGTCTCCAACCTGCTGTGGCAACCCGGTGCGCACGGCCAGGCCGTGGCCAGCGTGCTGGATTTCGGCCTGGCCTCGCCCACCAGCGCCCTCTACGACCTGGCCACCGCGATCGAACGCAACGCCATCGCCTGGCTGGACAGCGACGGGCCGGTCGCGCACGCCGACCTCGCCCTGGCCCTGGTCGACGGCTATCGGCAGGTGCTGCCGCTGTCGCCGGCGCGGATGCGGCTGCTGGCCGACCTGCTGCCGATCGTGCACCTGGATTTCGCCCTGTCCGAGGTGGAGTACTTCGCGGGCATCACCGGCTCGACGGCCAACGCCGACGTGGCCTACCACACCTTCCTGCTGGGCCATGCGGCGTGGTTCGAGGGCGCGCAGGGACAGGCGCTGCGGGCGGCGCTGCACGGCGCGGCCTGACCCGGCGCGGGCAAATACGCGGCGAGTGTGGTGAAATGGTGGCCGAAGCGGGGGTGCCTGGCAAAGCCAGGCTGAGAGAGTCCCTTGGAACCTGATCCGGTTGATACCGGCGTAGGGAGCTTTGTGCAGTGGGCGCAACGACCGGATGGGTCGGTGCGTGCGCGCCGTCGCTTCGTCTCTTCTGGCTGATGACGAATCGAATGAACCGCTGCTACCGCCCTGCCCTGCTGACCGTCGCCCTGTGTGCCGCCCTGCCGCTGTACGCCGCCGATGCCGCCCCCGACGCCGCCGAACGTTCCCCGACCGACCTGGCCGCCGTGCGCGTGCAGGCGCACCAGGCGCCGGCCGAGACCGTGCAGGCCGGCAGCTTCGGCAGCGGCACCTGGAAGGACACGCCGGCCTCGCTGGCCGTGCTGGACCGCACCCTGCTGGACAGCCGCCAGGTGCGCACCCTGTCCGAACTGGCCAGCCACGATGCCTCGCTGGGCGACAGCTACGCCCCGGTCGGCTACTACCAGAACATCGCCATCCGCGGCTTTCCGCTGGATACCGGCACCGGCTACCGCTTCAACGGCCTGAGCACCACCGGCGAACAGCGCCTGGCGCTGGAGAACATCGAGCGGGTGGAGATCCTCAAGGGCGAGGCCGGCCTGGCCGCCGGCGTGATGGCCCCCGGCGGGATCATCAACTACGTGGGCAAGCGCCCGGCCGAGGTGCGCAATCTCACCCTGGGCACCGACGCGGAAGGCTCGCGCTATGCCGCCATCGATGCCGGCCATTGGCTGACGCCGCGCCTCGGCGTGCGCGTGAACGCGGCCTGGGATGACAGCGATTCCTACATCGAGCATGCCCAGGGCCGCCGCAATTTCTATTCGCTGGCCGCCGACTGGCTGATCAGCGACCGCAGCAGGCTGGAAGTGGATGCCAGCTACCAGACCAGCGCGCAGCGCTCGGCGTCGGGCTACCAGCTGCTTGGTGCCACCACGCTGCCGCGCGGCGTGGACCGCGAGCACATGCTGGGCTACCAGCCCTGGCAACGCCCGGTCGGCATCGACAGCACCAACCTCACCGCCCTGCACACCTACCAGTTCAACGCCCGCTGGCAGTCGCGGGTGTCGGCCGGCTACAGCCGATCGGTGATCGATGACAACGTGGCCTTCGCCTACGGCTGCTACTACGCCGCGCAGTGCGCCGATGGCAGCGTGCCGGGCAACTATTTCGCGCCCAACGGCGACTACGACATCTACGACTACCGCAGCCCCGACGACACCCGCCGCAACCTGGAAGCGCGCGCCGAGCTGCGCGGCAGCGTGGACACCGGTCGCATCGCACACGAACTCAGCCTGGGCGTGGACCGCTTCGAGCGCACCATCGACAAGCGCCGCAACGTCAACGAGTACGTGGGCACGGCCAACATCCACGATGCGCAGGTGCCGGTGTTCGCGCCCTCGCCGCTGCAGCCGGGCCCGTCGGTGCGGCGCCTGGACAGCGCGCAGACCGCCTTCTTCGCGATGGACCGCATGCAGCTCGGCGATGACTGGCAGTGGCTGGCCGGCGGGCGTTTCGTGCGCCTGGACGAGCGCGCGTTCGACAAGCGCGGCACGCCCGAGCGGCACAGCACGCTGTCGCGGTTCCTGCCGCAGACCGCGCTGGTGTGGAAGGCCAGCGAGGCCATGAACGTGTATGCCAGCTACGTGCGGGGCATTTCGCTCGGCCAGGAAGCGCCGTTCTGGACCGCCAACGATGGCGCCTTCCTGGCCCCGGTGCTGTCGCGGCAGACCGAGGTGGGGCTCAAGTACGCGGCCACCGACGCGCTGATGCTGGGCGCGGCGGTGTTCCGCACCGCCCAGCCGTTCCAGTACGCCAAGCCGGATGACAGCGATGCCGGTTACACCTTCGTCGCCGAGGGCCAGCAGACCCATACCGGGCTGGAGCTGACCGCCAACGGCCGCGTCGCCGAGGGCCTGGTGCTCAATGCCAGCGTCAGTGCGCTGCAGGCGCGCGCGCGCGACACCGGCACCGCGCTGTACGAGGGCCACCAACTGGTCAACGTGCCCAAGCGACGCGCCAGCCTGCATGCCGATTACACGCTGCCGTTCGCCCCTGCGCTGGCCGTCACCGGCGGCTGGCGCTACGCATCGGCCAACGCGGCCACGGTGGACGGTGGCGTGCGTGCGCCGGCCTACCACGTGGTCGACCTGGGCCTGCGCTTCAAGCAGGTGCTGGGCGATCACCCGGTCACCTGGAACCTGGCGGTGGACAACGTGTTCAACCGCTTCTACTGGCGCGATACCGGCAGCAGCGCCGGCGACTACTACCTGTTCCCCGGCGCGCCGCGGCAGGCGCGGTTGTCGGTGACGTTCGGGCTATGAGCGCGGCCATCCTGGAATGGTCGGCGGTGGTGGCCAGCCTGCTCGGGGTGTGGCTGATGGCGCGCCGGCGGATGCTGGCCTGGCCGGTGGGGCTGGTGGCGGTGGCCCTGTACGGCGTGGTGTTCGCCGAGGCGCGGCTGTACTCGGACACGTTGCTGCAGGTCGTGTTCGGCGGTTTCCTGGTGTACGGCTGGCTCAGTTGGCACCGGCACGCGCAGACCGACGGGGCGATCGTGATCGCACCGCTGGCACGCCGCGCGCTGCTGCGCGACCTGGCCATCGGCATCGCGTTCGGGGGGGTGCTGGGCGCGGCGATGCACACCTGGACCGATGCCGCGCTGCCGTGGCTGGATGCGATGCTGGCCGCGCTGAGCCTGGTGGCGCAGTGGTGGCAGGCGCGCCGGCACATCGCCACCTGGTGGCTGTGGATCCTCGTGGACGTGGTCTACGTGGGCATGTACCTGGTGAAGTCGCTGGACGTCACCGCCGGGCTGTACCTGGTGTTCGTGGGGCTGGCGGTGATGGGCCTGCGGGCCTGGGCGGCGGCCGGCCGCGAGGACGCCCTGCCGGCCGGCGGTCGCCACGGCTGAGGCCGCGGCGCGCTCAGTCGGCAAGCCAGCGCATCGGCTCGGCGCCCATCGCCGGGTCGGTGCTGCCCGGCAGGCCATCCTCCACCCGCCCGGCCAGGCGTTGGGACGCGCCGGGCTGCGCCACGTGCAGGTCGTACCAACCGCCACTGGCGACCGCGTCCCACGCGATCTCCAGCGTGGCACCGGGCTCCAGGTTCAATTCCCGATGCGGGGTGGCCGCCACATAGGCACCGGGGCGCACGGTGGCGGCCAGCGCCTGCGTCCCGGGGTTGCGCAGCCACAGGCGCAGCTGGCCGTCGGCGCGGTCGATGCGGGTCTCCAGCAGGGCGGCGCTGCCCGGCTGGCCGCGGAAATGGCGGTGGAAGCCGTTCGGCCCGAGCAGCCACAGGTCGAAGCCACGCCCGTCATCCATGGCCCAGCGCGCGTGCTGCGGCAGGCCCGGGGCCAGCGTGTAGCGGCGCGGGATCGCCTCCAGGCGCAGCTTGTCGTAGACATGCAGCACCGCCGCGGCGCCCTCGCAGGCCAGGTCGAGCCGCACGTGGTCGTCATCGCGCACGAGGTTTACCTGTGGCCGGTAGGGCAGCGCGCGCGCCGGGCGCACGCCCGGCTCCTGCCGGGCCGGGGCCAGGCCCTCGGGCAGCACCGGCACGGTGCGCCCCGGCAATGCCGCCGCGCGCGCCGCGACGGCCGCGGTGGCCGGCAACGTGGCGACGAAAGGCCGCGCGTCGGGGCGCGAGAAGTCGAACGCGCCGCTGAGGTCGCCACACACCGCGCGCCGCCACGGCGAGATGTCCGGGGCCGCCACGCCGAAGCGGCGCTCGATCAGACGGATCACCGAGGTGTGGTCGTACACCTGCGAATCCACCCAGCCGCCACGGCTCCACGGCGAGATGACGTACAGCGGCACGCGCGGGCCCAGGCCATACGGGCGGCCGCGCAGGTCGAGCGGATCGGCCTTCTCGTTGCCCGGCGAAGGATGGCGGTGGTACTCGCCTGCGGTGGGCACCGAGGACGCCCCGGCCCAGCCACCGGGCGCGGTGGCATCCTGCGAGGGCGGCGCGGGCGGCGGCATGTGGTCGAAGAAGCCGTCGTTCTCATCGAACATCAGCAGCAGCGCGGTGCGTTGCCAGACCGCCGGATCGGCGGTCAGCGCATCCAGCACGCGCGCGGTATACGCCGCGCCCTGGGCGGGGCTGGACGGCCCGGGGTGCTCGCTGCCGGCGGCATCGGCGATGATGAAGCTCACCTGCGGCAACTGGCCCTGCAGCACGTCCTGCCGCAGTTGCGCCAGCCCGCGCGTGCTCACCCCTCGCGCGCGAAGTTCCGCTGCGTGCCCGGGCGCACCGCGCCACGCCTGGCGGAACGTCTCGAAGCCGGCCAACGGGTTGTCGGTGAAGTTGTCGGCCATGTCCTGGTAGATGCGCCAGTCCACGCCGGCCGCCTGCAGGCGCTCGACGTAGGTGGTCCAGGTGTAGGACTCGGGGTTGCCGCCCAGCTCGGGAAAGTTGTCGTGCGAGTTGGCCACGGCCGGGCCACCACCGCGCGCCTGCGGATCGTTGTGCCCGGTCCACAGGAACAGGCGGTTGGGGTTGGTGCCGGCCTGCATCGCGCAGTGGTAGGCATCGCACACGGTGAACGCTTCGGCCAGCGCGAACTGGAACGGCATGTCGGCGCGCTGGAAATAGCCCATCGCATGGTCCTGCTTGGCCGCCGGCCACTGCGCCATGCGCCCGTGATCCCACGCACGCTGTGCGTCGGGCCAGGTGTGCGGGGTGCCTTCCACGCGCATCACCCCGAAGTCCGCAGCGGTATCCAGCGGGAACGGCGCGATGGCGCGCGTCCCGGCCGCGTTGGGTTGCAGCCATACACTGCGCGTGGGCTGGCCCTGCGCCCACGGTGCGGCCGGCACCACGAACCGGTCGCCAAAGCCGCGCACGCCCGGCAAGGTGCCGAAGTAGTGGTCGAAGGAGCGGTTTTCCTGCATGAACACCACGATGTGCTGCACGTCCTCCAGGCTGCCGGCACGCACATGCGGGGCGATCGCCGCCGCGCGCGCGATGCTGGGCAACAGCGCGGCGATGCCGGCGCCGAGCCCGCCCTGCAGCAGACGGCGGCGGCCGATGTCCGGTGCAGGGCGGTCGCGCTGGGTCACAGGTCGACCCGCACCGAGAAGCCGACCGTGCGCGGGGCGCCGATGAAGGCGGCGTTGCTGCCGTCCACGCCGGCCAGGTAGCGGCGATCGGTGAGGTTGCTCACCACCAGGCTGGCACCGACACCCTTCAGCTTGGGCGACAGGCCCTGCAGGTCGAAGCCGATGTTGGCGTTGAACACCGTGGCCGAGGGCAGCTTGTTGGTGTTGGACGCATCCAGGTAGCGCTCGCCGAGGTAGCGGCCGGAGATGCCGGCATTCCAGCGCTCGCCCTGCCAGTCGGCCGAGACCACCAGCACGTGCTTGGGCTGGCCGATCACCTGCGCGCCATCGACGATGCCCAGCTCGGTATCGCGCGCCAGGTTGCCGCTGCCCAGGTACTTGGAACGGTTGTAGGTGTAGGCCCCGTTGAGCCGCCAGCCGTTGTCCCAGCCGTAGCCGAGCGCGGCTTCCAGGCCGGTGCTTTCCACGCCGCCAAAGTTCTCATACACGCCATCGGTCTCGTCCAGGTAGTCGATGCCGTCGGCCAGGCGCGCCGGCAGGTACACGATGCGGTTGTCGAACTTGATGTTGTACAGGGTCAGCGAGCCGGTCAAGGGCCAGCGGCTCACGCGCAGGCCCAGCTCGATGTTGTCGGCCGTCTCCGGCTCGACGCGGGCAAAGCGCTGCGCGTCGGTCTCGCCCAGCACGCCGGACGGAATGGCCGCGAAGTTCTGCGAGAACCCGCCAAACACTTCCAGCCCGTCCACCGGCAGGGTCCAGGTGCCACCGGCGGAGATCAGCGGATCGGACTTGGAATCCGAGCGCACGCGCTCGGCGCTGCCGATCACCCGATTGCGCTTCTGGTCCACGAAGAACTGCTTGACGCCCACGCGCGCGCTGAACGGCCCGAAGCGTGCCACGTCCTCCACGTAGTACATCTGCTCGCTGGTCTTGTAGCGGTCTTCGAACTGCACCCAGTACGGCTGGTGGTCGAAGCCGATGTCGGTGCCCACGTTGAGCAGGCGGTGCCAGTCGCGCCGCACGCTGCGGTCGTACTGCTCCACCCACACGCCGCCGCGCACGGTGTTGTCCACGCTGCCCCAGGTCTGCTTCCACTCGATGTCGGCGGTGGCACCGGCGCGGTCGTTGTCGTAGTGCGAGTGGCGGTAGGACTGCACGCCCTGCACGCCGGCGGCATAGCAGGACGGATCGTACTCGGCACTGAAGCCGGCGCGCGGCACGCAGCCGGCACGCATCTGCGCGGCACTGCCATCGGGGTTGACGAAGTAGAACTGGCCCAGCGCGCTGCCGCCGTAGACGGTGCTGCCACCGAGGTACTCCGACTCCGGCTGGCCGGCGCCGTCGTTGCGCGCCTGCACCAGATAGGGCGGCAGCCAGTCGCCGCGGCCTTCCATCTTGTGCGCGTAGCCGGTCAGGGTGGCCTTGAAGCCGTTGCCGCTGTCGAAGGCGCCCCGCAGGTAGCCGAAGGTGTTCTCGCGCAGCGCGCGCGAGCCGGACCGGAAGTTCTGGTCCAGGTAGGGAATGCCGGTGAGCGTGCCGGTCAGGCCGTCGCGGTCGGGGTTGGTGGCGAAGGCGGCCGGGGTGACGCTGGTGTATTCCGGTTCGTCGGCATCGTTGTAGGAGGCGTAGCCACTGAGCGTCCAGCGGTCCAGCTCGGTCACGAACTTGGCCGCGACGTGGTCGTTGCTCACATGGCCGGTACCGTCGATCCAGTCGCTGACCTTGGACGAGGAAGCGCTGACCCAGGCACGGGTGTGGCCGCCGAGCAGGCCGGTGTCGTAGCGCACGTAGTACTTGCGCGCGTCATGGTCGCCGCCGCCCACCACCATGCGCAGGCGCTGCTCGGCCAGCGGATCGCTGGTGAGGAAGTTGAGCGTGCCGCCCAGCGCTTCGTTGGAGCGCGAGGAGATGTCGGCGGTGCCCTGGCTGACCTCGATGGTTTCCAGGTCCAGCGTGTCGATGTAGCGGTTGGCCAGCGAGCCACCGCCATAGCCGGAACCGCCGTTGGGCAGGCCATCGATGGTGGTGCCGATCTGCTGGGTATCGCGGTTGGTGACGAAGCCGCGCATGCTGATCTGCGTGCCCCACACCGACGAGCCTGTGGCATCGGCCTCGCTGACCACCACGCCGGGCAGCTCGTTGAGCGCGTTGTTGACGCTGCTCAGGATCTGCTGGCGGTTGAGGGTTTCCTGGCTCACCGTGGTGGTGGCGTAGCTGGTGGCCTGGCCGATCACCTGCACCTGGTCGAGCGTGCGCGCGGTATCGGCGGGCGCGGGCGCGGGTTCGGCGGCCATCGCCTGTACGGCCGAAGACAACATCAGGGCAAGCAGCGAAAGACGGGGGCAGTGGCCAGAAGCGCGCATGGGTCCGTGGGGGGTAGTGGGCGACCGGCGGAGTATCGGCATCGCCGGTGACTTCCCCATGACATCAACCTTGCATTACGCGCACGGCGTGGCGCCGCGCACGCATTCGCGCGACACTGCGCCGATGCGGCGGCCGAGGCCCGGCGCCGGCCAGCGAGGGTGCGATGACCCAGAGTCCAGCATTGTTGCGGCGGCTGTTGCGCGCGAAGGACCACATGGACCGCGCGCCGCAGCAGGCGTGGCCGATCCAGCGGCTGGCGCAGGTGAGCGCGGTGTCGGCGGCCTACTTTGCGCGGCAGTTCAAGCAGGCCTTCGGGTTGCCACCGCACCGCTACCTGCTTGCGCGCCGCATCGAACGCGCCATCGCGCTGTGCCGCGACACCGACCTGCCCATCACCGAGATCGCCTTCCAGACCGGCTGGTCCAGCCTGGGCACCTTCGGGCGCATCTTCCACGACATCACCGGCTGCAGCCCCGGCGAACTGCGTGCGCGCAGCCGACCGCCGCCGCGCGCCGAGGGCGTGGCGCCGGAGTGCCTGGCCCGGGCCGCCGGCCGGCCGGACCTGGTCAGCGCAGTTTCGGAGAAGCGGCGCCGCACCGCAGCTGCTAAAAAACAGCCTCACACGACGGAGGTTTCCTGATGGAAGGTATCAATGTGGTCGGCATCTACGTGCGCGACCAGGACGAAGCACTGGCGTTCTACGTGGACCTGCTCGGTTTTCGCGTGCATACCGACGCCGGCAACGGCGACTACCGCTGGCTGACGGTGCAGCACCCGGACCAGCCCGAGGTCCAGCTCGGCCTGTTCCGGCCCGGCCCGCCGGTGCACGATGCGGCCACCGCCCAGGCGCTGGAGGCGCTGGTGGCCAAGGGCGCGATGCCGCCGCTGGTGCTGCGGGTGCAGGACTGCCGTGCCACCTTCCAGCGCTTGAGCGCACTGGGCGTGGAGTTCATGCAGGAACCGGTGGAGCGCTACGGCACGGTGGATGCCGGCTTCCGCGATCCGTCCGGCAACGGCTGGAAACTCATCCAGCCGCCCGCCGCCTGAGCGCCGCCGCGCCCATTGCCGCTACGCCCCGCTGCCCGCCACCGGATGCGAACCGCGCCGCCGGACCTTGCGCGACAGCCACTCGCCCAGGTCGTCCATCACGGTGAACGCGGCCGGGATCACGATCAGGCTGAGCAGCGTGGAGGTGATCAGCCCGCCGATCACCGCAATGGCCATCGGCGCGCGGAAGCTGGAGTCGCCGGCAAAGCCCAGCGCGATCGGCATCATGCCCGCGCCCATCGCCAGGGTGGTCATGATGATCGGCTGGGCGCGCTTGCGGCACGCATCGATCAGCGCATCGTGCTGGCTCATGCCGTGCTCGTCCTCGGCCATCACCGCGTAGTCCACCAGCAGGATCGAGTTCTTGGTCGCGATGCCGATCAGCATCAGCAGCCCGATCAGCGCCGGCAGCGACAGCATGTTCTGCGTGATCAGCAGCGCACCGAACGCACCGCCGGCGCACAGCGGCACCGCCGCCAGGATGGTCACCGGCATCAGCGCATGGTTGAACAGCAGCAACAGCACCATGTAGATGCAGATCAGGCCGGCCGCCATCGCCAGCATGAAGCCGACAAACAGCTCCACGAAGACTTCGGCATCACCGGTGTTGAGGAAGGTCACCCCCGGCGGCAGCTGCTTGACGCTGGGCAGGGCCTGCACCTCGGTCATCACATCGCCCAGCGGGCGGCCGTTGAGCTCGGCGGTGAGGGTCACGTTGCGCTGGCGCTGGTAGCGCGAGATCTGCGAGGGCCCGCTGCCCTGCTGGATGTCGGCCACCGCCGCCAGCGGCACCGGGCCATGTCTGCCGGGCACGCGCAGTTGGCCGATCAGGGCCGGGTTGGCCAGCGTGGCTTCGGCGAAACCGACCCGGATCGGCACCTGGCGATCGGGCAGGTTGAGCTTGGCCAGGCGTTGTTCGTAATCGCCGGCGGTGGCGATGCGGGCGGCCTCGGCGATGTCGGCGGTGGCCACGCCCAGGTCGGCCGCACGCGCGGCGTTGGGCACGATCTGCACCTCCGGGCGCAGCAGCGAGGCGGTGGAGGTCACGCTGCCGAGGCCCTGGATGCCGCGCAGGTCGCGCTCCAGCGCGGTGGAGGCGTCCTGCAGGCGCTGCGGATCATCGCCGGAGAGCACCAGCTGCAGCAGGTTGCCCGGCTCGGAGCTGACATAGCTCACGCGCACCCCGGGCAGGTTGGCCAGCTTCTGCCGCGCCTCGCGCTCCAGCGCGCGCTGGTCGCGGTCGCGCGTGTTGGCCGTGCCCCAGTCCAGCACCAGCGTGGCCTTGCGCGGCTCGCCCACGCCGGTGGCGCCCGGATCGCCCAGGTCCAGCACGCTGCCCACCGCGGTGTAGACCTGCTTCAGTTCGGGCATGTCCTTGAGCAGCGCACGCGCCTGCTCGGCCACGGCCACGGTGTCCTGCAGGCGGGTGCCCGGCGGCAGCTCCAGGCTGAGGTTGCTGCGCCCCAGGTCGGACTGCGGGATGAAGGTGGCCGGGATGAACGGCACCAGCGCCAGCGAGGCCACGAACAGGCCCGTGGCCAGCCACAGCGTGCGCCCGCGATGGCGCAGCGCGGCGTCCACCCAGCCCAGGTACCAGACCATCAGCTTCGAATCGGGTTTTTCTTCGCCATGCGGCTTGAGCAGGTAGGCGGCCATCATCGGGGTGAGCAGGCGCGCCACCAGCAGCGAGAACAGCACGGCCGTGGCGGCGGTCCAGCCGAACTCGCGGAAGAACTTGCCGGCGATGCCGGGCATGAAGGCCACCGGCACGAACACCGCCGCCAGCGTCAGCGAGGTGGCGATCACCGCGTTGCCGATCTCGCCGGCCGCCTCGCGCGCGGCCTCCAGCGGCGGCTTGCCCATGCGCAGGTGGCGCACGATGTTCTCGATCTCCACGATCGCATCGTCCACCAGGATGCCGACCACCACCGACAGCGCCAGCAGCGTGATCATGTTCAGCGTGAAGCCGAAGAAGTACATCACCGCGAAGGTGGGGATGATCGACAGCGGCAACGCCAGCGCCGCCACCCAGGTCGCGCGCCAGTCGCGCAGGAACAGCCACACCACCAGCAGGGCCAGCAGCGCGCCTTCCCACAGCATCGTCATCGACGAATCGTAGGAGCGGTGGGTCTCGTCGATGGCGGTGGTGACCAGGCGGAAGTCGATGCCCGGGTGCTCGGCCTTGATCGTGTCCAGCGCGGCATGCACGCCCGCCTCCACCTTGACCTCGCTGGAGCCGCGCGTGCGCGACATCGAGAACGCCACCACCGGCCCGCCGTCCAGCGAGGCCGCTTCGGTCGGGTCGGCGGCCGCATCGGTCACCGTGGCCAGCGTGGACAGGCGCACCGCGCGCCCGTCGGGCAGGGCGATGGAGTAGTCGCGCAGCGCCTGGGCATCGTTCACCGTGCCCAGCGTGCGGATGGTCTGCTGCGCGCCCTCGATCTCGGCCTTGCCACCGGCCCGTTCGACCTGGATGCGGGCCAGCTGCTGGGACACATCGCCGGCGGTGATGCCCATGGCGATCAGGGCGTTGGGGTCCAGGTCCACGCGCACCTGGCGCTGCACGCCGCCCACCCGGGTCACCCGGGCCACGCCCGGCACGCCATACATGGCGCGCGAAATGTCGCGGTCGACGAACCAGCTGGCCTCGTCGGCGGTCATGTGCGGGGCGACCAGCGCGTAGGTCATCAGCGAGCCGCCGATGTCCACCTTGGAGATCACCGGCTCCTGGATGTCCTGCGGCAGGTCGGTGCGGATGCGGGTCACCGCATCGCGGGTATCGTCCAGCGCGGTGGCCAGGTCGGCCTCCAGCTGGAACTCGATGGTGGTGGTGCTCACGCCTTCGCTGACCGAGGAGATCACGCGCTTGACGTTGTTGACCGTGGCCACCGAGTCTTCAACCTTGCGGGTGACTTCGGCTTCCAGCTGGCTCGGCGATGCGCCCGGCTGGGTCACCGTCACCGTGGTCATCGGGAAGGCGATGTCCGGGAAACGTGCCACCGGCAACTGGTAGAAGCCCCACAGCCCGGCCACGCACAACACGAAGAAGATCAGCAGGGCCGGCAGCGGGCGCTTGATCGCCCAGGCGGAGATGTTCATCGCGCGGCGGCCTTCGCCGCGGGCACCACGCGCACGCGGTCACCCTCGCCCAGGAAGCCGGCGCCATCCACCACCACCTTGTCGCCGGCCTTGAGGCCGTCGAGGATCGCGGTCTGGCCATTCACGGCCTGCCCACTGCGCACGCGGTGGCGCGTGGCCTGCTGCTTGTCGTTCACGCTGAACACATAGCTGTGGCCATCGCGCTGCACGATCGCCGCGGTCGGCACGGTCAGCGCCTGGCCGTCGCCGGTGACGATGCGCCCTTCCACGTAGATGCCAGGCTTGAGCGGATCGGGGCTGAGCAGGTCGGCGTAGATCGTGCCGGTGCGGGTCTGGGCATCCACGCCCGGAGTGACCGCGCGGATGCGGCCGGTGACCACCTGGCCGGCATAGGGCAGCTCGACGGTGTTGCCCACCGCCACGTCGGCCAACTGGTTTTCCGGCAGTTCCGCGCGCCATTCCAGGCGGCCATCGCGGATCAGGCGCAGCAGTTCGGTGCCGGCCGATACCACCTGGCCCGGCTGCACCAGCCGCTTGGAGATCAGGCCATCGGCCGGCGCGCGCAGGTCGGCGAACTCGCGGCGCAGCTTGGCCGCATCGCGCGCGGCACGCGCGGTGGCGGTCTGCGATTCGGCATTGATGCGCGCCGCACGCAACTCGTCCAGGCTGCTGGCGCTGATCAGTTGCTGGGCCTCCAGCTTGGCGCTGCGCTCGTAGTTCATCCGCGCCAGTTCCTGCGATGCCTGCGCCTGGCGCAGCGATGCGTCGGCCTGGGCAAGCTCGCTGTCCAGCGTGCGGTGGTCCAGCTGCAGCAGCACCTGGCCCTGCTTCACCCACTGGCCCACGTCCACCGGCAGTGCAGTGACCCGTTGGCCGGTGACCTCCACGCCAAGCTGCATTTCCTCATACGCGGTGACCGGCCCGGACACCAGCACCGTGCGCGCCATCGGCTGCAGCTGCGCGGTGGCCAGCGAGACCGGCAACGCCGAGCTGGCGCTGGCCGCATCGGCCGAGGCCGTCTCATCCTTGCCACCGCAGGCCGACAACAGCGCGGCGGCCAGGACCAGGGAAGAACAGCGGAGAAGGCGGTCACGCATGGGTAAGGCTTCCGTGTCGGGGCTGCGGTAACAGGAGAGGGGAAAGGGGTAAGGTCGGCATGTCAGGGGCCGTGCGCCAGGCGCAGCTGGATACCGTCGAGCATCAGGCCGACGCCTTGTTCGAAGCGCGCGTCGAAATCAACCTCGCTCCAGAACTCGCGCGCCTGCCAGCAGTGCGGGAAGCGTTCCTCGGCCAGGGCCATGAACGTCTCGCCCAGCGCCGCCATGCTGCCGTCGCCGGGCCAGGACTGTTCTTCGATCACAAAGCCCATCGTGTAATACACCAGGTCCATCGCGCTGGTGGCCGCGAAACGGGGCGGGGCACCGGCGCCGATCAGGGCCGCCATCGTCGCTTCGCCCACGCGCAGCACATTCTCCGTGGCCAGGAAGGTGCCGGCGTACACGCGCGCGCCATCGCGCCGCGCCTTGAAGGCCGTGCGGAACTCGCGCGCGATCTGCAGCAGCGTCTGCCGCCAGGGCTGGCCGGCCGGTATGGCGCGGGCGACGTCGCCGATCATCGCGTCGGCCATGGCATCGATCAGCGCCTGCTTGCTCTTGAAGTGCCAATACAGCGAGGGCGCACGGATACCCAGCGAGCAGGCCACCTTGCGCAAGGTCACCCCCTCCAGGCCCGCTTCATCCAGGATCCGGAAGGCCGCCTCGACGATGTTTTCCCGCGCGATCGGCTGACGCACCTGCTGACCCTGGCCTAACGTTGTTAGGGGCGTGAATCTAACAGCGTTAGGTTGGTCCGTGCAAGCATCGACCGCCGGCCAGGCGGGCAACGGTTACCCTGTCCCCTGATCCCGCCACGCGCCGGCCCGGCGCCGCGCGCGAATCGTGCCCCCCTGAAAGGACGCCCCATGCCCACCCGTGCGATGCGCTCGCTGTTGATCGCCGCCCTGTTACTGGCGCCGATGGCCGCCCAGGCCCTGCAGCTGTCGCTCTACGATCGCGGCGGGCGGGCGGTGGCCTACATCGACACCGACAGCGCCATGAGCATCTACCTGTGGCAGGGCCAGCCGGTGGCCTACCTGGACAACCAGGCCATCTACGGCTTCAACGGCCGGCACCTGGGCTGGTTCATCGATGGCGCGTTCCTGGACCGCGATGGTCATGTGGTCGGTGTGGCCGAGGATGTGGCCTTCCGCTCGCGGCGGATCGAACCGCTCAAGGGCATCCAGGGCTTGCCGCCACTGAAGGCGTTGCCCGAGCCGGCACCGCTGCCGCCGTGGCCGAGCGGATTGTGGTCGCCGATGCCGTTGGATGCTTTCCTGCAGATGGGGAAGAAGTAGCGTTGATGGCGGCGCCGACAGGCGGAGCTTATCGCCAACGCGCCGCCACAGACCGCCTTGCGGATGAGCCTGCGCTTGCCGTCATGGACGCGGTGAAGCAACCGGACTACGCATCCTGCTCACCTGCCGGTGGCGCGTTGGATGCGCCATCTACGTGGAAAGGCATCATCGCCTCCCAGCCAAACTCCCTCTCCATCGCCTGCCTCACCAAGCCAACGACTGCATACCAAGATGTATTGGAATGCACATCGATACCGCTACGGTCGAACTGACTCAACAAATGCAACGTCTCGGCCCGCGGCATCTTCGTCCGCTCCTCGTCAAGAAGTGATCGCCTGTGCTTCTTCATCAGGCGCCTGAAACGCTTGACCGTTGTTATTCCGAACGCCTCAAGCTCTGGCATCAATTCGCCAACGTCGAAGTTGCCGTAATCATGCTTTCGCCGAAACAGAGACAGCACCAGCTTTCTGATGCTCTCGGGATCAACCGTCTCATTGTCCAGCCTCGCCCGCGCGCGCTGCGGCCTCATGTCAGATCATCTCGCAAAATTGAGTTCCAAAGTGGAGGAAGGCTTCGCCTGAGGCGTCCCGGCTCATGGGTTCAATCGGGCTGAAGCGTTACGAAAAATGACAGCGAATCCAGCTGAAGACCCGCAAGCGGCTGTGACTTCATTTCCCCCCACGAATGTCCCTGATACTGGAGCTCAAATGCAACCGGGTTCACACCAATGTCGGCTGCCGAGCAGCGGGCGTCAACGATTCCAACCTTGGAGCAGATTGCGGTGGCCAGGTCGCTCTCGCGAATGATCGACTCCAGCAGCGCCGTGATCTCTTTCGACTTCGCCTGGACCTTCAGCGAACCAGGAACAGGCGCCTGCCTCAGCTTGGCGACGATGTCCTCCTGAAAGGCGGTGGACGTGGAAGCATCAAACCGAATGCTGTCCAGCTTTGCAGCATGCTTCAACTTGATCTCCAAAAGAAGCCCCTCCACGAGCTCCCCTGCTTGCTGGTTGGACAAGTTCCGCGAACGACCATCAATGTTGGTTGCCCGCACCGCGTCCTCCGCCGTATTGACGTGCAACACCCACCGGTTACCCGGCGATATCCGCCCATACACCTGTCCGTCTATCAGGCTTCCATCGTGCAAGGCATATGAAAGCAGGTACTTTTCCTGATAGGCAGACCCGGCGGCCAGCAGGGGGACAAGCGCAGCAATGAAAGCAACAACGTAGGCAAACCTGGTTCGATACATGGATCTGTCCCTGGGTTGAAATGGATGCCGCTCCTCGAGCAAATCCGCACGCGAGTCAGGCCGGCCCTACCCGTGTCGCTCACGAGACGCCCGCGCGGCGGTGGTTGGCCGTACGGCCGCAACGACCTACCCGTTGCATTGAGACAGCCGGTCGGCCGCCACCTTTCGAATCGACCTGGCACCCTCCCGGACATAGCCGATCCTGCCCTTGAAGCAAACCTTGACCACGTAATCTGTCTTATCAGGATACGCATACCCCTCAATCTTCATCGGCGCCTCCGCTACGCCGACAGCGGCACCCCCTTCGGGATGATCATAGACAGTGACGGCACCGCTCGGAACAAGCACTTCCGACGGCCGCGCGCAGCCCATCACCACCAGCATTGCCACAGCCGCGAGCGTTACAACCCAGTGATGCATGTCCCTGTCTCCGAAAGCGCTGCGGTTGGCCTGGCGTGGTGATAAGCGCATTCGCATCCAGCGCCGTCCTGCTTACCGATCCCCCTCCTTCTTTTGCGCCGCTTCCATGGCGAAGTCATCGGGACTGACTACCACGGTGCCATTGCCTTCCATCCAGACATCCTTATAAACATCAGGAGGCGGAATGGCATTTGGGTCCGCCCCCAAGGGAAGAAGTTGCCAGCCAACCACATCTCCACAGACAGTCCTGCCAATGAGCCTGTGACTATCCAAACCCCGCGCGCGCAACCCATCCACCACTGTCGCAGGAGGATGGGGATCAACCCCCTTGTAGAAGAGGCATTGCGCTCCATTCCTGCCTAAGGGATAGCTCGCGCCGACAGAATCTTCGCTACACCCCGGCAACAGGGCCAGGAGCGCACTGCTCACCAGAACACGCGACAGTCCCATCGATGACGCTCCTCTGCTTACGTTGGTATTCCCGCGCCCAAGGGCGAGGTTCCATGCGCCGTGTGGAAGACCTTGCCGCACCCATACATTGCAGCCATGCAAACCACGAAGACGGGCGACCTCAGTGGCATGCCTGACCGGTTGTTTGGGCGTTTCGGGCCCTCGCACACTGTTCGCAAGGCCGTTCTGAATGTAGCGGTCTTGCGGCTCGGAGATGCATGAAGAAGCCCTAGCGCTACAGCTGGCGATAACGCGCAAACGTGGCCGGCAACGTCCTGCAGCTCTATGCGCGGCTACTGATTCCATACCCCAGAACTTCGCTGGATCATCTCCATAGCCTCGCGATGTTCCTGCGCCACGGAACAGTGGCTTGGGATGGTCAAATCAACGAATCTTGAGAATCGCTCTATTTCCACCTTCGCACCTGCATAGTTCTGCAATCTCATAAGTGCCCAAACCAAACCCGAAGAAGCAAGAGCGTCGCTTGGACGCAGACCTGCCAGGGCGCGGAAGGCTTTAGCGCCCAGCTCAGCATCATCCGTGCGCGCAGATACACCCGATAGAAGCAGCCAGCCAGCTTCGCTGGCCGGCTGATTCGATACAAGCTCCAGCAAACAGGCACGCGCAGAGGCGATGTCCCCTGCGGCAAGTAGATCCTTGATCGCGTCAACGTCCATTCATATCCTCCGGCCCTACATTGCCCATACCACGCCAAGAGACACAGCCAAGCAGGCACTGCGCGTCGGAACCAAAATTGGCTTGGGCTGCGGGCGAAGACATCACATGGTCCACGATCTCCGCCTCCGTCATCTCCCCCTTGGCGATGAAGCCGCGCTCAGGCAATCGACTGCTGTACGAAAGACTAAGCCCGTAGAAGTCGAACAATGGCGACTTGAAATTCCATATGTAGAGGCCGCGGGGAACGTACTCAAGTGCGACGCCTTGAAGTATGTACTCGTAGTCTCCTCGGAAGAAGTAGATGCTCGAGCTTCCAAGCCCCGCCACTCGTTGATGCATGATCTTTGATATCAAGCGCTTGTTCATAGCTTCACTTTCCCTCCAAGCGAATCACGTGCATGAGTGATGTACGCCCAGCCTGTCCTCAGATCAAAGACTGCAATGGGAGAGTTTAGCGGTGCAAACCCCACATCTGCCCTCGAAGAACCCGGCGTTCCATACCGCTCGACCTGTCCGTTCAAATAGCTGACTTCGGTTGTGTTTCAGGGACCAGCTCAGGCCCGTACGCCTTCTCCGCTAGTCCAACCGGATCGCCACTATCTGTCGCATTGCTGCCGACACCCCATCCCGGCGCACCTTAAAGGCCGCGCGGAATTCCCGCGCAATCTGCAGCAGCATCTGCCGCCATGACCGGCCGGTATCGCGCGGGCGACGTCGCCGAGCACAGCCGAGTCAACCGGATGAAAGGAAACGAACGGCTGGATAATAACCCGAAACGACATCAATGATCTCTTCGCCCATCATCAGAACGTAATGCCTAAGACCCTTGTTGCGCCTGGCCCCTAAACTCTCCTCCACCAACCACGTCAGCAGATCACTGTGATCGCACACGACGATGCCTCCCCTAACGCCCCCCATCTCGCCAAACAGGCGCAGGCGGCCACCTTCATCACCGACACGCACAAAGACGACGCTGTCGAACGCAATCTCCAGAGTGTGCTCGCCACTGCTGTTGCATCCAAACACATGCAACTCACCATCGTCGTAGCAAACTTTCGAGCTGATTGCCGAAGAGAAGTTGTCCGCAACTACCTTGTACTTGCTTTCCATAGCGCACCTTTACTCGCGTTCTTCCACCTGACTGAATCTCAATTTTCGAAGAACCATTTGTGGATTTTGGACGCACGCTGATGCAGCGTGCGTAACCTGACTCACAACAAGTTGGCGAGCTTGGCCCCGGCGGGACAGGTCAATCTGGTTGACGCGCCCTCAGGATCGCGGACGTAGTCGGCGAGGCTGGCATCGGGGCAGGTCAGCGACGCCAGTCGCCCCGCCCGTCGTAAACAGTGGAATTACCCGTAGGATTGGAGATCCGCCACGCTTTGCGGCTCTCCTGCGCTGAGGCGGGCGCGCTGACGCAGAAACCGATCACGAAGATGCAAAGCAGCGCGCGCATTGCACGCACGCCGGCATGTCCATGTGCCATGGATACGTTCATCCTGAACCTCTGTCCGAGTTTTAATGGGCGAAGCGTACAAGATCGCGGCAGTGCCACCCGTGGAGTCAACGCACTCCCGAAAACCTTGCGTGACCATTCTTTACTTGGATCAAACCCTCGTCAATCGACGACCATCACACTCACTTGTTAGGAGTATTATCAAGGCCACTCGACGGGGGACGGCCATGAGGGGATTGCCGCGGGAGGTGATGCCACGTCCACGCGCCCTCCAATCACCTCCGCTAGACTCCGGCTTCCCAACCGTGAAGGTGCGTTCATGCCCAGCCGCATTCGTCTGTCCGTTCTCTCCACCGCCACCGCGCTGGTGCTTGCCGGCTGCGGTGCCGGTGCCCCGCCCGCCCCTGCCGCCCCGTCCGCACCGACAGCCCCTGCAGACAGCGCGCCTGCGCCTGCTGCAACCGCGCCGGCGCAGACCGGGCTGCCCGCCGCCACCGCACCCGCCCCCAGCCCCGAGAGCGTGCTCACCGCCATCACCGATATCGACGGCGGCGGCGCGCTCAGCTACGACGTGGAGAACGGCAGCAAGATCCATTACTGGCACGGGCTGGAATTCGAGGCCGACGGCAAGCGCTATTACACCGGTTTTGCCTGGTTCACGCCCACCAAGTACGGCGCCGACCGCACCAGCGGCCGCATCGATCCGGCCGCCAAGGTCGTGCTTGCCCATGCCACCTACCAGGCCAGCGCGCCGGGTGCGCAGACGCCGTGGACCTGGCTGGGCAGCGAGCCGTACATCGGCGAGTTCGGCCACGCCGAGCAGGGCAATGCGATCGACACCACGCGCAAGCCGCAGACCTTCACCGCGCCCTCCGGCCAGCTGGTGCTGGCGCTGCCAAGCACCCTCGCCGGCGATGGCGGCGCCTCGCCGGCCTATGAAGTGCTGGTGTTCAACCCGCACGAGCTGAAGGAAACCAAGGACCGCAAATGGCGCTACGTCGGCACCCTGCCCGCCGGCTCCGGCACGGCCGCCGCCCCGCTGGCGATGGTCGCCGTGCCCGGCGCGGACCTGCCGGCCCTGCAGGTGGGCGGGGGCGGAAATGGCGCCGGGGGTGACAAGCCGACCGAGTACCGTTACGATTTGGCCCATAACACCTACCGGCCGATCTCCCGGTAGCGGACCCAAGGATGTGGTCCGGATCGGCCATCACGTGGCAGCGCTTGCGCTGTCGCGTGGCACGCATGGAGATCGCGATGCATACGGACACTACCCGGGCTGGTCAGCGGAAGGCTTTTCTTCACTCCGCACTCACCCCCTTTGATCGCTTGGCCCCCATGGGCCTGCTTCGCCATGCGCGTGTCGATCATGACGCGGCCGTGGCGCCGTCCCTGCGATCCTGCGTCGCCCGCCTGCGCGTGGCCTCGACGCTGCTTTCTTCATCGGCTGCCGCCGGTTCTCCCTGAGACGACACCATGCATACCGCCTTCCACCCTTCGGCTGTCACTTCCGCTGCGCGCTTCCGCCGCGCCCTGCCCACCCGCCATGGCCTGTGGCTGGCCCTGGCGCTGGCCGCCGGCCTGACCGCCTGCAAGGCACCGGCACCGGATGCCCAAGCCGCCGCTGCCCCGGCCGATGCCAGCGCGCCCGCCGCAACCGCAGCGCCGGCCACCCCGGCCGCGCCGGCACCGGTGTCGGTCAGCGCCGAAACGCTGCAGGCCGTGGTCGATGGCATGCTGCGCAAGGCCTACGGTGACAAGGCATTCAACGCCAGCACCGGTTGCTGGTCGCACAGCTTTGAAGGGGCCAACGACACCCTCGACTACTGCATGAAGGCCGACGCCCCCAAGGTGGTGGCCGGTGCCTCGGGCACGCAGGTGTACTTCCAGACCTACAGCGACCCCAACGCCGATACCTACTCGCTGGTCGACCCGGGCCTGCACGGCGCGTTCGCCGCGACCGTGGCCGCCGATGGCAGCTGGCAGCCGCTCGCCGCCACCCCGGCCATGGACCAGGGCCAGGCCGGCGACTGCGCCTGCCGCGACGCGCAGCTGGTGCAGGTCGGTCCGGACCGGCATGGCTGGCTGGGCACGGCCGGTGGCACCTGGCAGGGCGTGACGGTCAACCAGTACACGCTGCTGGTGCCGGTCAACGGCGCATTCCGCGATGTCTCGCGCATCGCGCAGAGCACCGAGGCGTCGCCGAGCGAAACCGTGCAGATCCAGATCGACCCGACCGGCACGCCGGTCGAGGGTTTCTATCCCATCAAGGCCACCCGCCAGGGCGATGGCGCAGCGGCGGCACCGTCGCTGATTGCCTTCGATCCCAAGCAGCAGGTCTACCCCGGGGCGCTGTAACGCCTCATTTCGATGTTCAGCTGAATCAATAGAAGGATACTTACGATGTCTAATCGGGACGAACGCTGGGCAGCGCACCGGCAGGAACTGGAAGCAGCGGCCAAGACGGCCGGGATCGACGTGGACGTGATGGTGAAGATTGCCGGCTTCGAGTCGGGCTTCAACCCCAATGCACGACCGATCGCCGTCTCCAAGCCGGAGCTCAACACCATCACCCAGTACGACGGCACCAAGGCCATTTCCTCGGCGCATGGCTACGGCCAGTTCCTGGATGGCACCTGGGCCGGCATGGTGCAGAAGTACGGTGAGAAGTACGGCGTGGCCAATGCGTCCACCCTCACCGACGACCAGACCAACACGCCCGCGCTGCGCGAGAACACCAAGCTGCAGGCCGGCATGCTGGCCGAGTTCACCCGCGAGAACATCGAGCGCGCCTCCAAGTACGGCGGCAAGGACGTGGATGCCAACGTCTACGCCATGCACAACCTGGGCTCGGGCGATGCGGTGAACTTCCTCTCCAAGCTGCGCGACCAGCCCGAAGCGCGCGTGGACAGCGTGCTGAGCAAGAAGGTGATCTCCGGCAACCCGTCGCTGTATGGCGATGGCAGCATTTCGCTGCAGGACGCCTACGCCAAGATGGGCGCGCACATGGATCGCTACCAGGGCTACGCCGACGAGGCCACCCGTGGCCTGCCGAGCGGCACGCTGAGCCACTCCGCCCCGGCTGCGGCGCGCACCGCGCGTGACCCGATGGCCGACGGCATGCTGTCGCCCAACGAGCGCGGCGCCCCGGTGGAACAGCTGCAGCAGCAGCTCAACGCACTGGGCTACACCGACCGGAACGGCAAGGCACTGGGCACCGACGGCTCCTATGGCGACAACACCCGCCATGCCGTGGAGAACTTCCAGCGCGACCACAACCTGACCGTGGACGGCGTGGCCGGCCGTGACACCCTGCAGGCCCTGCGCACGCAGAGCCAGGAACACGCCCAGACCGCACCGGCACAGGCGCCGGCTGCGGCCGCCGTTGCGGGCGCTGCGGCCGGCGTCGCGGGTGCTGCCGCCGTCGCTGCCACCGCCGCTGCACCGGCTCAGGCTCAGGCTCAGGCTCAGGCGCAAGCCCAGGTCCAGGCACAGCCGCAAGCCCCGGCCCAGGCCGATGCTGCAAGCCCGGAAAAGGCCGCGCCTGCCCAGGCGGCGCCTGCGGCGGCCGCCACCGGCGGCATCGAGCTCAACCGTGCTTACGAGCTGACCAAGCAGTTCGACGACGTCAAGTACGGCTTCGGCGACAAGCGCCCTGAATCCGGTGCCGTGGACTGCTCCGGCTGGGTGGTGCGCCTGGCCAACCAGAGCATGGCCGAGGTCAACGAAAAGGCCGGCCGCGATGTGTTCACCAAGGAAGACAACTTCAGCCCGGGCTTCGACCACGCCGCCGGCATCATCAAGAAGGCCTCCGAGCGTTCGGGCAACCTGATGACCGGCAAGGAGATCACCGCCGAGTCGCTGCGCGAAGGCATGATCATCGGTGAAGACAACGGTGCCAAGGGCTGGGACAAGGGCCGCTTCAACGGCATCGACCACATCACCATGGTGGTGCGCGATCCCACCGACGGCGCGCTCAAGATCAGCCAGTCGCGCAGCCACGAGGGCGTCGAGCTGATCCCGCTGCAGGGCTACCTGGACCGCAAGAACGCGCGTGGCGTGGAGCTGTTCGCCACCGATCCGCTGTCTGCCGGCCGTGACCTGATCAAGGATGGCGAAGGCCGCGCCAGCACCGGCGAGCGTGCCCCGACCGCCAACGCCACCCCGGCCAAGGCCGAAGCGGCCTCGACCTCGCACGCCACCCTGCGCGAGGACAGCCGTGGCAGCAACGTGCATGCCCTGCAGGAGACGCTGAACAAGCTGGGCTACGCCGATCGCAACGGCAAGCCGCTGGACGTGGACAGCAAGTTCGGCCCGCATACCGAAGAAGCGGTCAAGGCCTTCCAGCGCGACAACGGCCTGGGCGCCGATGGCGTGGTGGGGCCCAAGACCCATGCCGCGCTGGACCAGGCACGTGAGCAGGCCAAGGCTCCGCAGGCCGAGAAGGAAGGCAGCAACGTGCTGTCCTCGCTGTTCAACGCGGCCCGCGAAGGCAACGCCGACGGCATGCGCAATGCCCTGGCCGGCCTGGCCGACTCGCCGGCCGGTCGTGCCTTCACCGAAATGCGTGACAACCTGCAGCAGCAGATGAACGCACGCCAGGCCGAACCGGCCGCGCAGGCACCGGCGGCCCAGAGCCAGCAGGCCGCCGAGCGCTGAGGTCGCAGGCACGCCCGCCCAGGGCCGGGGACCAGAGGGTCCCCGGCCCGATGCGTGCCAGGGAGGGCACCGGCATTTGCTATGGTGCCCCCCGTCTGCACTTCTTTTCCTGGAATCCCATGCCCCGCACTTCTCCGGCAACCGCCTCCCGCTCGACCGCAAAAGCCACGCTGGCAAAAGCGATGGCCCGCGCAGACCAGGATGGGCCCGCCGTGCTGCGCGCCGCCACCCAGGAGGCGTTCAAGCGCGTGACCCTGCTGCTCGAACGCAGCTACCCCGATTTTTCCGCGGACCAGCAACGCCGGATCCGCGCGCTGGTCGCCACTGAACCGACCGCCCCACCCGCCGAGCGCATCAAGCGCCCCGCCCGCGAACCCCTGCCGCCGCGTTTCTGGCTGCCGCACAGCGGTGCCACCTGGTCCGGCCGCGGTCGCGTGCCCCAGGCCTTCCTCGCATGGGAAGGCACCGTGGCCCACACCGAATGGAAGAAGCACCACCCCGACCAGCGCTTCCCGACGTATCCGGGCTGAGTGGGTGGGTTTGTTGGGGCCGGGGCCGGCCACCTGTTGAGCCTTACGGCAACGCCGTGTCCCCTCGACGGGTGACGCGTGCGATCGACAACCGCGCGTTGCCGTCGCTATCGACGGCGCTGAGGATGACACCCTGCGCAGCGGCTTCGAACGTAACGCGGATACGCGGCGTGCCTCTTGGCATGGCCGCCATCCCGGTGATGCGGAAGGTGCCCAACGGCTGCGTTGCCGCCGTCAGCGCCGCGTCCCCGCTGAAGACATGGAGGTCAATCTCACGCTGCCCGTCTTCAGCGGTGCTGAACTGCTGGGCAGACACGCACGGAACCGCGCATCCCCTGGCCAGCAGGGGTGTAAACACGCCACCCACGGTTTCGATGCCAATGGACGCGGCAAACGTTCCATCCGGCGTGATGGTGTCGCCGGCGGGCGCGACAACTATCGACGCACCATCACCGGCCGCTTGCATACAGCCGGTGAGGCAAAACGCCAGCAGCCCGATCCAACGTTTCATTGCTTCCTCCTTGACTGCCTGATCCGTGATGCGGCGGCGTGATCGTCGCCGCTGGTCCAGCGTTGCACAAGGGCGGCGCGTTAGTCGCAATCTTGGTGGATGACATGGCGTTTCCTTGCTGGAAACCGCCGCGCGCTCAGTAGACCGTGCACAACTCGCGTGGGTCGTCGCAGGACTTCCAGATGCGCCGGGTAGACCGCCTCAAGCTCCCGCATCTGGAGGATGTGGACGTGCACCTGCTGCGTGTAACCCTGCCCGCATCGTAGCTGCGCAAGCAAAGATAGGTCCCAGTTGAAACCGTAGTTTCAACCAAAAGGTACGCTGGAGAGACCAACCTATGCTTTCAATGCAACCATAGATTTTCCGCGCTCGATCCTGTGATCCTGGGAAATCAAACTGAATCGCCCAGGGTTCCGTAGACACCTCGCAGCCATAAACTATGGCTTACGC
>NZ_JAVWXA010000021.1:0-50804 GCF_036662295.1 Stenotrophomonas sp. | reverse complement strand
GGCCCAGGCCGACTTCGGTGGTCTGCTTGACCGCTTCATAGGTCAGGGTGCCCGAGCGCGACACGATGCCGATCTTGCCCGGCATGTGGATGTGGCCCGGCATGATGCCGATCTTGCACTCACCCGGGGTGATGACACCCGGGCAGTTCGGACCGACCAGCACGGTGTCCGGATGGGCACGGGTCAGCACGTTCTTGACGCGCAGCATGTCCAGCACCGGGATGCCTTCGGTGATGCACACGATGACCTTGATGCCGGCCGCAGCCGCTTCCAGGATCGCATCGGCCGCGTACGGCGGCGGCACGTAGATGACCGACGCGTCAGCGCCGGTGGAAGCCACGGCATCGGCCACGGTGTTGAAGACCGGCAGGTCGATATGGGTGGTGCCGCCCTTGCCGGGGGTCACGCCGCCGACCACCTGGGTGCCGTACTCGATCATCTGGGTGGCGTGGAAGGTGCCCTGCTGGCCGGTGAAGCCCTGCACGATCACCTTGGTGTTCTTGTTAATCAAAACAGACATTGGATTTCCTTCGGTGTCGGATCAGGCGGCGTTCTTGACAGCTTCGACGACCTTCTTGGCACCGTCGTTGATGTTGTCGGCCGGGATGATGGCCATGCCGCTGTCGCGCAGCAGCTGCTTGCCTTCTTCCACGTTGGTGCCTTCCAGGCGCACCACGACCGGCACCTTGACGCCCACTTCCTTCACCGCGGCGATGATGCCTTCGGCAATCATGTCGCAGCGGACGATGCCGCCGAAGATGTTGACGAAGATGCCTTCGACCTTGTCCGAGGACAGGATCAGCTTGAAGGCTTCGATGACGCGCTGCTTGTTGGCACCGCCGCCCACGTCCAGGAAGTTCGCCGGCTCGCCGCCGTTGAGCTTGATGACGTCCATGGTGGCCATGGCCAGGCCGGCGCCGTTGACCATGCAGCCGATGTTGCCGTCCATGGTGACGTAGTTGATGTCCAGCTCCGAAGCGGTCACTTCGGTCTCGTCTTCCTGGGTCTTGTCGCGCATGGCGACCAGCGCCTTCTGACGGAACGCGGCGTTGTCGTCGCTGTCGAACTTGCCGTCCAGCGCGTACAGGTTGCCGTCGTCCAGGATGGCCAGCGGGTTGATTTCAACCAGGGCCAGGTCCTTTTCGTTGAAGAGGCGGTACAGGTTCACCATGATGCTGGCGAACTGGCCGGCCTGCTTGGCGGTCAGGCCCAGCTTGAAGCCGAAATCACGGCCGTGGTAGCCCTGCACGCCTTCGACGAAATCGACGTTGAGCGAGTGGATCAGCTCGGGGGTTTCGGCAGCGACCTGCTCGATTTCCACGCCGCCCTCGGAAGAGGCGATGTAGGTGATGGTCTTGGTGCCGCGATCGACCAGGACCGACAGGTACAGTTCCTTGACGATCTCACCGGCGGTGGTCACCAGCACCAGGTTGACCGGCAGTTCGACGCCGGCGGTCTGGTAGGTGGCCATCTTGGTGCCGAGCATCTTGGCCGCAGCGGCCTTCACGTCGTCGGTGGTCTTGCAGAACTTGACGCCGCCAGCCTTGCCGCGGCCGCCCGCGTGGATCTGCGCCTTGACCATCCAGGGGCCCTGGCCCAGGGCGTTGGCCGCCGCGACTGCTTCGTCCGGGGTCGCCGCGACCTTGCCGGCCGGAACGGGAATGCCGTACTCGGCAAGCAGTTGTTTTGACTGGTATTCGTGGAAATTCATGCGTCACCGTGGGAATAGGAACGACCGCACGCATCTCCAGGGCTCCCTCACGGGGCGCCGGTACGGACCGCGGCGGGCCCACTATTGTGGACGAGCCGGCGCGCAGGCGCAAAGACGCGCGTGCCCGGCACCGGCGCCGGGCGGTTTTCCACGGTCATTCAGGCAGTTGCGCCGGCAACCGGCGCGCCGGGGCGTGGGCCGGCCCCGTCAATTGCGCGGCAACGCAGGCCCGGCCCGCCCCGTCCGCCGCCCGGCTTGCCTATACTGGCCCTTCGACGGAGCGGGCCCGGGCCGTTGAAGGACGGTCGCCGGCGGCCGGTCTCCACCAGGGCAGCCAGAAGGGGAGTTCCGGCGTGTCACCCAGCGCTTCACTGATCGACCGCATCGAGTCCATACCGAGGCGGGAGCTGTACTTTTTCGCGCTTTACCGGGTGTTGATCGCCGCGGTGATCGCCGCCCTGCTGTTCAGCCCGTTGAACGGGCTGGTGGGCGCGGCCGACCACCCGCGCCTGGCCGCCTGGGTCAGCGGCGCCTACCTGCTGCTGTCGCTGGTCATCCTGGTGGTGGGCCGCAACGAGCGCTGGCTGCGCCCGATCGTGGTGGGCGGCGTGGCCGTGGACATCGTCGCCGCCACCCTGCTCGCCCATGCCCTGCCCGGGGCCAGCGCGGGCATCTCCATGTCCCTGCTGTTCAACGTCGCGGCCGCCGCCACCCTGCTGCCGCTGTCGCTGGGCATGGGCATCGCGCTGACCGCCAGCGCGGCCACCGCCGGGGAATACGTGTGGAAGCTGGTCGAGGGCGGGGACCCGACCCGCACCCTGGCCGAGCTGGCCATGTTCATCACCAGCTACCTGGCCCTGGCCTTCGTGAGCTACCAGGTCGGCAACCGTGCCCGGCGCAACCAGCAGCTGGCCAACCAGCGCGGCGACGAGGTAGCCAACCTGTTTGAAATCAACGAACTGATCATCCGCCGCATGCGCACCGGCGTGCTGGTGGTGGATGGCGCCAACCGCATCACCCTGGCCAACGAGGCCGCCTCCACCCTGATCGGCGATGGCCAGGGCAACGGCGGCAGCGGCCTGCTCGAGCTGGGCAGCGCCGCACCGGACCTGAGCCGGCGCCTGCAGCGCTGGCGCAACGGCTGGACCAACGAAGAAACGCCCCTGCAGCTGTCCCCCGACCAGCCCGAGGTGCAGCCCCGCTTCGCGCGCCTGCTGGCCGGCAGCGACCTCACCCTGGTGTTCCTGGACGACTCCAGCGTGGTCTCGCGCCGCGCCGAGTCGTTGACGCTGTCGGCGATGGGGCGCTTCTCGGCCAGCCTGGCCCACGAGATCCGCAACCCGCTGGCGGCGATCAACTACGCGGCCCAGTTGCTGGAGGAATCCACCGCGATCGGCGACACCGACCGCCGCCTGCTGCAGATCATCCACCAGCAGTGCCAACGCACCAACGGCATCGTGGAAAGCGTGCTCGGCCTGGCCCGGCGCGAGCGCGCCAACCCGGAAAACCTGGACCTGGCCGCCTTCGTGCGCCGCTTCGTGCTGGAGTACAAGCAGGGCCTGAGCCTGGAGACCGACAGCGTGGAGCCGATCATCACCGAGACCTCGGTGCACGCCCTGATCGACCCGCGCCACCTGCACCAGATGCTCACCGTGCTGGTGCACAACGCGCTCAAGTACGGCCGGATCGGCCAGGAGCCGGCCCGCGTGCGGCTGCGCGTGGCGCGCCAGGACCGCGCGGCGGTGATCGATGTGATGGACCGCGGCCCGGGCATCCCCGAGACCGTGGCCAGCCAGCTGTTCCGCCCGTTCTTCACCACCTCCGAGCACGGCACCGGGCTGGGCCTGTACATCGCCCGCGAGCTGTGCCGGGCCAACCAGGCCACCCTGGAATACGTCTCGGTCCCCGCCGGCGGCGCCTGCTTCCGGCTGGTCCTGGCCGGTCCGCACACGATGCTGCCGCCATGACCGGGCCCACCGCGGCCCCGCCCACCGTCAAACATTTGTCGGATTCAACCGCCCTCGGCTATCTTTCCCCCATATGAACGAAAACCGCAGCGCCCTCGTCGTCGACGACGAACGTGACATCCGAGAACTGCTGGTACTGACCCTGGGCCGGATGGGCCTGCGGATCAGCACCGCGGCCAACCTCGCCGAAGCCCGCGAGCTGCTGGCCAGCAATCCCTACGACCTGTGCATCACCGACATGCGCCTGCCCGACGGCAACGGCATCGAGCTGGTCACCGAGATCGCCCAGCACTACCCGCGCACGCCGGTGGCGATGATCACCGCCTTCGGCAGCATGGACCTGGCGGTGGAAGCGCTGAAGGCCGGCGCGTTCGATTTCGTCAGCAAGCCGGTGGACATCGCCGTGCTGCGCGGGCTGGTCAAGCACGCACTGGAACTCAACAACAGCGAGCGCGTGGTGCCGGTGGCACTGGCCAGCGAACAGGCCGCGCGCCTGCTCGGCGAATCGCCGGCCATGGACGCCCTGCGCAGCACCATCGCCAAGGTCTCGCGCAGCCAGGCCCCGGTCTACATCCTGGGCGAGTCCGGGGTGGGCAAGGAACTGGTGGCCCGCACCATCCACGCGCAGAGCGCGCGCGCGGCCGGGACGTTCGTGCCGGTCAACTGCGGCGCCATTCCGTCCGAATTGATGGAAAGCGAATTCTTCGGGCACAAGAAGGGCAGCTTCAGCGGCGCCCACGCCGACAAGCCTGGCCTGTTCCAGGCGGCGCATGGCGGCACCCTGTTCCTGGACGAAGTGGCCGAGCTCCCGCTGCAGATGCAGGTCAAGCTGCTGCGCGCGATCCAGGAAAAGTCGATCCGCCCGGTCGGCTCGGCCACCGAGGTGCCGGTGGACGTGCGCATCCTGTCGGCGACCCACAAGGACCTGGGCGAGCTGGTCGAGGATGGCCGCTTCCGCCACGACCTGTACTACCGCATCAACGTGATCGAGCTGCGCGTGCCGCCGCTGCGCGAGCGTCGCAGCGACCTGCCGCAGTTGGCCGCCTCGATCCTGGCGCGGCTGGCCCGCACCCACGAGCGCGCCACCCCGCTGCTGGCGCCCTCGGCGCTGGATGCGCTGGCCCAGTACCACTTCCCGGGCAACGTGCGCGAGCTGGAGAACATCCTCGAGCGCGCCCTCGCCCTGGCCGAAACGGACAGCATCGGCGCCAGCGACCTGCGCCTGCCCCAACCGGGCAGCCAGCGCCAGGGCAGCGGCGCCTCGGCGGTGCAGGAAGAAGCCGTGGTCGACCTGCCGCCGGGCAACGGCGCCCTGCCCTCCTACATCGAGCAGATGGAGCGCACCGCCATCCAGAAGGCGCTGGAAGAAAACCGCTGGAACAAGACGCGCACGGCCGCGCAGCTGGGGATCACCTTCCGCGCGTTGCGGTACAAGTTGAAAAAGCTGGGGATGGATTAGCGCCAACGCATGGCGTGCCACGGCGCTTCAAAACGCCAGGCACAGGCGACTTCATGTACATCATGTGCGGGCATGCGATTCAATCGACATCAAACCCAGCACTGCGGAGAGCGAGCCAACCGTTTCTCCGCCCCTGCTTTTCAACAGTGCACGTGAAAGCATCTTGACGCTAGCGATGATCGCCTTCGTCGTTCCACCAAAAATCGCAGTACCTATTTTCGATCAGTACCCGCCGTCCAGAGCCGCGCTCGACTGCACGAACAATGCCGTGGTCGATATACCCGTAGTGCATCCAGTCAAAAAAATCCACGAACTCAAGGTCAGGAAGATCTGCAGCAACAACCAGTTCAACCTTGCTCCAGTATGTGTTTCCTTCGATCCCCGCACTCGCCAACTGGACCGGCACCTCCGGGTAACCGAGCTTGGGCTTCACGAAAAGCCCGCCGATGGCGGATTGTCGGTAGTGATCTGCCGCTGCACTTCCATCGAGCACCATGCTCCGCAGCAGCGCCCGCTCAATGTCGTGGAAAGCGTCTTCGACCACCATGTCGACGACGCCTTCGCCAGGCATCAGATAGGCATTCCAGATATGTCGACTTGCCTCTCTGAATCTCTGCATCTGCGCGTTGACGTTCTTCATAGCAATCCCTCCAGAAGACCGCCGCTCGGTTGATCTGGACAGCACAGGCAGGGCATCGGGCGTCTCCACGAATAGGGCAAATGCAGGCAAATCGACTGCAAGCCTGCCGAAACTTCGCGCAGGACAGGCTGCCTGCAGCGCAATCCGCCGCGGCCAATGAGGCCGCGACGTTGATCGCCGGACGTTGCGTCAGTCCTTGGTCACGCGGTTGATCTCGGCCAGGCTGGTCGTGCCCGCCGCGGCCTTGATCAGTGCGGACTGGCGCAGATCCGGGATACCGGCCTTCTGCGCGGCTTCGGCAATCTGGATGGCGTTGCCGCCGGCCAGCACGATCACCGCGATTTCCTCGCTCATCGGCATCACCTGGTAGATACCGGTACGGCCCTTGTAGCCCTCGGTGCACTCCTCGCAGCCCACCGGCTCATACAGCCGGATCCCGGCGTCGATCTGCGCCTGGGTGAAGCCCTCGGCCAGCAGCGCATTGGCCGGCAGCTCGATGGAGCGCTTGCAGTTGCTGCACAGGCGGCGGGCCAGGCGCTGGGCGATCACCAGCGTGACCGAGCTGGTGATGTTGAACGGGGCGATGCCCATGTTCATCAAGCGCGCGATGGTCTGCGGCGCATCGTTGGTATGCAGGGTGGAGAGCACCATGTGGCCGGTCTGCGCGGCCTTGATCGCGATCTCGGCCGTTTCCAGGTCGCGGATTTCGCCGACCATGATGATGTCCGGATCCTGGCGCAGGAACGAGCGCAGCGCGGCGGCGAAGGTCATGCCGCGCTTGACGTTCTGCTGCACCTGGTTGACGCCGGGCAGGCGGATTTCCACCGGGTCTTCGGCGGTGGAAATGTTGCGCGTCTCATCGTTGAGGATGCCCAGCGCGGTATACAGCGAGACGGTCTTGCCCGAGCCGGTCGGGCCGGTCACCAGCACCATGCCGTAGGGCTTGTGGATGGCGTCCAGGAACAGCCGCTGCTGCTCGGCCTCGTAGCCGAGCTTGTCGATGCCCAGCTTGGCCGCGCTGCCGTCCAGGATACGCAGCACGATCTTCTCGCCGAACAGCGTGGGCAGCGTGCTGACGCGGAAGTCGATCTGCTTGGTCTTGGACAGGTTGAGCTTGATGCGCCCGTCCTGCGGCACGCGCTTTTCGGCGATGTCCAGCTGGGACATCACCTTCAGGCGCGCGGCGATGCGCTGGTTGAGCTTGACCGGGGCCTTGGCCACGTTCTTGAGCAGGCCATCGATGCGGAAGCGCACCCGGTAATCGTCTTCGTAGGGCTCGAAATGGATATCCGAGGCGCCCTTGCGGATCGCATCGACCAGCACCTTGTTGACGAACTTCACCACCGGAGTGTCATCGCCCTTGGCATCGTGCCCGGTGTCGCCGCCGGCGCCGCCGTCTTCGTCGCCGCCGGAGACGTCCAGGTCGCCCATGCCTTCGTCATCGCCGCCCAGCCCGCCACCCAGCGTGTCGTGCTTGGACTGCCACTGCTCAAGCGTCCGTTTGATCTGCTCCTCGTCGACCAGGATCGGCTCGACCACCAGGTTGGTGTGGAACTTGATCTCGTCCAGCGAATGGGTGGGATCGCTGGTGCCGATGAACAGCTTGCCGCCGCGCTTGAACAGCGGCAGCACGTGGTGCTTGCGCAGCAGCTCCTCGCTGACCAGGCTGATCGCGCTGTGGGCGCTGTCGAACACCGACACGTCCAGCAGCGGCATGCCGAACTCCAGCGCGTTGGCCGCCGCCAGCTGTGCGGCGGTGACCAGCCGCTTCTCGGCAAAGTACTGCGGCAGCGGCTGCTTGGCCACGCTGGCCTTGGCCATCGCATCGCGCGCGGCCGCTTCGTCCAGCGCGCCATCCTGGACCAGGCGGCGGGCGATGCCGGTGATCCCGACGAGATTGGCAGTAACCACGGCATTCATTGGATGCAAGCTCCCCATGTCATGCCGGAAGATTACTGCATTGCGGCGCGCGAGGGGCCGTGCCGGTGCGTTGACCGGGCCTGACGGCCCGCCCGGCCGCCCCCGTCGGCAGGGGCGGCGGGTTAACATTGGCGCGGGGAAATCGGGGAAACAACGTGAACAGCATCAGCATCATCCTGCCGGCCAAGAACGAAGCGGAGGGCCTGCTGCGGACCCTGCCGGCCCTGCGCCAGCGGTATCCGCACGCCGAGTTGATCGTGGTCGACGACGGCTCCTCGGACAACACCGCCGAGATCGGCCGCGCCCACGGCGCCAAGGTCCTGTCCAGCCCGTATTCGATGGGCAACGGCGCGGCCATCAAGCGCGGCGCGCGTGCCGCCAGCGGCGAGGTCCTGGTGTTCATGGACGCCGACGGCCAGCACGACCCGGCCCACATCCAGGCCCTGCTGGGCAAGCTCGACGAGGGCTATGACATGGTCGTCGGCGCCCGCGACAGCAGCGGCCAGGCCAGCGTCCACCGCGGCCTGGCCAACCGGTTCTACAACTGGCTGGCCAGCCGCATGACCGGGTTCAGGATCATGGACCTCACCTCCGGCTTCCGCGCGGCCCGCGCCGCGCGTTTCCGCGAGTTCCTGCACCTGCTGCCCAACGGCTTCAGCTATCCCACCACCAGCACCATGGCGTTCTTCCGCAGTGCCTACCCGGTGGCCTACGTGCCCATCCCGGTGGCCAAGCGGGTCGGCAACGGCAGCCACATCCGCCCGATCAAGGACGGCATCCGCTTCCTGCTGATCATCTTCAAGATCGCCACGCTGTACTCGCCGCTGAAGCTGTTCGCCCCCATCGCGGTGGGCTTCTTCCTGCTCGGGCTGGGGTATTACGGCTACACCTTCGCCACCATGCACCGCTTCACCAACATGAGCACCCTGCTGTTCAGCGCCTCGGTGATCATCTTCCTGATCGGACTGATCTCCGAACAGATCACCGGGCTGACCTATCTGGCGGCGCGGGATGGGCGGGATCGGGAATGAGGGGGACGTCGCAGCGCGCGCGCCTGTTGCTGGTTACCCGCAACCTGCCGCCGCTGCAGGGCGGCATGGAGCGCCTGAACTGGCACCTGCTGCAGCAACTGCAACGCACCACGGACGTGCAGGCGGTCGGTCCACACGGGTCGGCCCGCCTGGCCCTGCCTGGCCCGGAAGTACGCGAAGTACCACTGCGCCCGTTGTGGCGTTTCCTGCTGGCCGCCTTCTGGCACTGCCTGGCACTTGGCCTGCGGCGCCGCCCGAACCTCTACCTGGCCGGCAGCGGACTCACCGCCCCGCATGCCTGGCTCGTCAGCCGTGTTTTCAACGGCCGTAGCGCGGCATACCTGCACGGGCTGGACATCACGGTCGACAATGCCGTGTACCGCCGCCTGTGGCTCCCCTTCCTGAGACGCCTGGACGTAGTCATCGTCAACAGCAGTGCGACGGCCGCGCTTGCCGTCGATGCAGGCATCGCGCCGGCGAAAATCCATCGCGTTCATCCCGGCGTCGCCCTGCCGCTCGTGCCCGATCCTGCCCGCCGCGCGGCCGACGGCAAGGCATTCCGGGCACAGCACGCGCTGGGAGAGGGACCGCTGCTCCTGTCGGTCGGCCGGCTGACCCCCCGCAAGGGGCTGCTCGAGTTCGTCCGCGATGCGTTGCCGGCGATACTCCAGGCCCATCCCAACGCCGCGCTGGTGGTCATCGGTGGCGCGGCCAGTCAGGCGCTGGGGTCTGAGATGCTGACCCCGGACCAGATCCTCGCCGCCGCGTCCCCGTCGATGGCACCACGCATCCACTTCATCGGCGAGGTCAGCGACGAGGCACTGTCGGTGGCCATGCACTGCGCCGCCGTGCATGTATTTCCTGTCCGCTCCCAGCGCAGCGACCCCGAAGGCTTTGGCATGGTCGCCATCGAGGCAGCCGCGCACGGTTTGCCTACCGTGGCTTACGCCAGTGGGGGGGTGGTGGATGCCGTCGCGGCCGGCATCTCCGGCGCACTGGTGGCGCCAGGTGACAGCGCCGCCTTGGCCGAGGCGGTGATCGAGATGATCCATCGCCCACTGCCGTCGGTGCCCATGCGTGCCTTTGCCTCGGCGTTCGACTGGGATGCGTTCGGCCGCCAGGTGCGCGACGTGTTGGGCGTCGCAGAGCGGACCGCCCCATGAAGGTGTGGCTGCCCGCCATCCGCACCGGCAGCGGCACCGACGTGTTCACGCTGCGCATGGCCGATGCGTTGGCGGCACGGGGCCACGAACCAGTGCCGCAGTTCTTCGCGCATCGCAATGAGCCATGGCCATACCTGCTGCGGCGCGTGCCGGCACCGCCAGGCACCCAGCTTGTACACGGCAACAGCTGGACCGCCCATGTATTCAAGCGCCCCGAACTCCCGCTCCTGGTCACCGAGCACCACTACATCGGCGACCCGGCCTTCGCCCCGTTCCGCACGCCGCTGCAGCGCCTCTATCATCGCGCCCTGATCCAGCCCCAGGTGCGGGCGTCGTATCGGCTGGCCGATGGCCTGGTCGCCGTGAGCCAGCATACCGCCGAGGCCATGCAGCACACCCTGCAGCGGCCGATCGCCCACATCCACAACTGGGTGGATCTGGAGCAGTTCGCACCGGCTGGCCCGAGGCAGCCGGCGGATCTGCCCCTACGCTGCCTGTTCGTCGGCAACCCGTCAAAACGCAAGGGCAGCGATGTCCTCCCTGCACTGGCGGCGCGGTTGGGCGATGGGTTCGAGGTCTCGTGCCTGGGTGGACTGCGCGCTGACGCTGCATTGGCCTACGGACGCGTCACCGTGTTGCCGCGCCACCTGCCGGAAGACATGCCGCGTCTGTACAACAACGTGGACGTGGTCCTCCTGCCTACCCGGTACGAAGCCTTCGGCTACGTCGCACTGGAAGCGATGGCCTGCGGCATCCCGGTTGTTGGGTTTGACAGCACGGGCACGGCCGAAGTCTGCCGCCATGGCGAAACGGCGCTGCTGGGCCCGGTTGATGACCTGGACACGATGGTGATGCACCTCCAGCGGCTCGCCGCCGATCCTGGCCTGCGCAGGGAGCTGGGCGCCAATGCGCGTCATCGGGCTGAACGCCTGTTCGGCCAGGACCAGGCCATGGATCGCTACATCGGGTTGTACGAGACCCTCACTTCCGGCGTTCGCGCAGGCCGTTAAGCGCGGCCATCAGGACCGGATGCTGTTTGATGCGCTCGCCCACCCCGGTCCGCGCCCGGTTCATTGCGCGTCGCAGTACTTTGCGCGCCCCGCTCTCGGCGGCCTTCTCCGCGCGGATACGGCGCAGTCCAACCAGCAGGTGCGCCAACACCGGCGGCAACGCCACATCGACCAACACAGGCGAGCCGAGCGGAACCGCGGCGGTCGGCTCGGCAGAGGGATACGAGCCGATGACCGTACCGATGCCATCGCATGCCATCGTGTCATGGAGGATCGCCGCGCAGATGCGTGCCGCGCTGTGACCATCGGCATACGGCAGGAATTGCTTCCTGCGCCGGGCAAGCGCCCCCGCATCGATCCGACCGTCCACCACCGCCGCCACGAACGCCTCCACCGGGGCCATCGCCGAGGCGCCGCCGGCGGCATTCACCAACGCCGACGCCTCCTCGTTGAGCGGCTCGCCCTCGGGATTCAACAAGGCCAACAAAGGGCGCTGCATGGCCAGGTAATCGAACAGGAATGACCCGGGGTCACTGATCATGGCGTGCGAACAGGCGAATGCGGCCAGGTGTCCGGGCGATTCGTCCAACACGACCCCCAGTCCTGCCAGCTCATCGCGCAGCAGCGGCAACTGCTCGGCGCTCAACAGCCCCTGCTCCAGCAGCGCGGGAAAGAGCGCCGGATGCGGTCGCCATACCAGGCACAGCGACGTTCGCCGCGCCAGAAAGTACTCGAACATCTCCGGCCCCAGCAGGTCGAAGGTGGAGAAGTTGGACGACTGCGAGTAGCGATGGCCAAAACTGAAATGGCTGTTCCAGAGAAATGCCGCGCGATCACCGATGCGGGCCTGCAGCCCGCCATCCAGCGGCGCCTGCAAGGCCTGCACCATGCGATCGAAGCGGGGGTGGCCCAGCACCTGCACATGGCCATCCGCACGCGGGCAATGCCGCGCATACATGGCCTTCTCGCCCGGCGCCCGCGCCACGATGAGATCGGCGCCGATCTGCAAGGGCTGGGCGAACTGCAGCCGCAGGTTCTTGGCACCCGCGCCCACGGTCAGGCCGTAGGGGATGTATACCACCTGATCCACGCAGCGGCGAACCTGGTGGAACCACAGCGCCGGTGGGCGTTCCCGGTCGTAGGGATGGGTGAACACGGCCACGTCGAACTGACCGACGTTCATGCGGATGCCAGGCACCCACTCGACGAATGGTATGCCTTCCGATGCAAGCAGCGCACGATGGATGTCCGCGCGCGCAGCACTCAATCGCGAGTCGCCCACGTTGTAGGGCAGCAGCCACGCCACGGGCTCAAAGCGCGGATCGGCCTGCATCCGTGCCCACAGCGCAGCCACGTTGCCCCATGCCTCCGGGCGCTGCAGCAGGAACAGCACGCGCAACGCCGGCGACACCGATCACTCTGCCCTGGCAAAGCCGGTGATGCCGGCCTGCGCCAACGCCAGGTCTTCCGGCGTATCCACTTCGAACAACTCCAGGGCGCGAGCCGCTGCAGGCAGCAGCGGCTCGATGCACTCGTACACATAGCGCGTGCCGGGGACCAGCAGGTCGGGCGGGCCGGCAAATATATTGGCCCACTCCCACGGCGTCACCGGGTCGCGGTGGAAGGCCGACACCCGATCAACCACATCATCGCCGTCAACGCCGGTACTGACGAACACCGCCTGGGTGCTTTTTGCACGGGTGACGCCCACCAGCAGCGGCACCGTTGCCGCGGCCTCGACGAAGGCCCGCAGCGACGCGGGTTCGATGATCAGGTCGCCATCCAGGTACAACACGCGGCGCTGCATCCCGACCGAGCCCATCCGGATGCTGTGGGCGGTGTTGGTGGTGCGATACTCCGGGTTGCGCACCAGCACGACGTCGCGATGATGGCGACTGCAGTGGTCGATGATCAATTCTTCGCGATAGCCCACCACCACATGGATGCGCGGAACCAGGGGCTGCAGGGCATGAATCAACCGCGACAGCAGCGTGACGCCGTCGATCTCGATCATGCACTTGGGCATGCCCATACCCAGGCGCGAACCCAGGCCGGCACAGGCGATTACAGCGCCTTCAATAGCTTGCATAGACTACTCGCATCATTGACGACAATATCGGCCACGGCGATGGTCTGCGGTGCAGGTGCATGCACGCCACCGTATGCGATGCCGATGTCCGCTTCCCGCAACATTGGTACGTCGTTGGCACCATCGCCGACGGCGACGATCCGCTCATACCCCCCCTCCCGGCGCAATCTGCGCACCGCGTCATCCTTGGCCAGGATGGACTGCAGCTGCACGCCACCTGGCGCGGCCACCGCACTGGAACTGAACGACCGACAGCCCAGGCGCGCGATCATCGGCGCGATCCAGATGTCCAGGTTGCCGGTCACCACGAAGCAGCGGTCGGCATGGTCATTGACGAATGCCTGCAGTTCGGTCGACAACGGCACGGCCTCGATGATCTCGTGCACGCGCGAAAGCGGCACCTGCCCCAGGATCAGCGTGCGCAGGCGCATCGAATCCTCGAACGGCACGTGGCCGTCCATGGTCAGCCGGGTCAATGTGGCGATCTCCCCCGCGATACCCAGTTCGGCCGCGATGCAGGGCAGGATCTCGGTGGAGGTCAGCGTGCCATCCAGGTCGAAACAAAAGGCGGTGCCGCTCATGCGCGCTCCAGCAGGAACCAGCGCTGGCGGGTTTCGGCGCGGTTGTTCAGGCCATCCTGCGCATAGACATCGCCTTCGCCTACCAGAGCGAAGCCCGCCTGCAGCAACGTGGGCTGCAGCAGCGCCATGAATTCGGGCACGCTGCGGTAGATGGCGTGATAATCGTGTTCCAGCTCGGCGGAAAAATGCCCCTTCAGGGTGAGCCGCGACTCAGCCGCCACGGGCTCGCGCAGCAGCACCAGTGCGCCGGCGGTAGTCACCTCGCCGATCGCCCCGAACAGCGTGGTCAGCTGGGCATCGTTGAGGTACATGCAGATACCGGCGCAGAGGACGCGATCAAAATCCGCCTCGCCCAACGCCGCGACCGACAGCTGCTCGGCGTGCAGATGCGTGAAGCGACAATGCGGGTCGTCCTGGTGCTGGGCGCGTGCATGCGCCAGCAGCCCATCAGTGGAATCGATGCCGTGATAGCGCGCCACCATCGGCACCAACCGACGGCTCCAGCGCCCGGTGCCGCAACCGACGTCCAGCAACGCCTGGCGGCCGTCCAGTCGCAGGATCGGCAGCACGCGTGCGATCTCGGCCGCATCGCGACGCTCGGCCAGATCGCCTTGCTTGTCCTGATAGATGACCGCGCGCGTGGGGCCCACCTCGTCGATGCGACGGGCACGATCGGCAAAGAACGCCGCGACCTCGTCCGGATCGATCTCGGGCGTCAATGCGTCGCCGAATGCTGTCGTTATCCTTGCCACACCTGTTCCCCTGTTCTCATGCCTGCGCAGGTCGCCATACGGTCCACCACAACGCGGCGACCAGCAGCAGATACGTCGCTCCCAGTGCCAGGACCGCCCCGGCCCCGGCATACGCCGGTACCCAGGCCACCATCAGCACCAGCAACAGCAGCAGCGCCCCCAGCTGCAGCCCGATCCGTATCCGCTTGCGTCCGCGTGCCATCAACATGGTACAGCCTAGTGCCGACAAGCCAAGCAATGCAGGGAACAGGCAATTCAACCGCGCCAGGTCGGCAGCATGGGCGAACTCCGCGCCAAACAGCCATGGCAGCGCGAAGGACAACGCCCAGGCCACCGGGATGCTGACCAGGCCCAGCCCCACCCCTGCAGCAGCGAGTCGGCGCAGGAACCGCGCCTGCTCCTCGGCGCCGCCCAGACGGCGGAACAACTTGGGCGCGGCCGATATCGCCAGGGACACCGCTGGTAGTGCAATGAGTGCGGCCAGCCGGTAGGCAGCCGTGTAGTGGCCGGCTACGTCGGCGCCGGCCAGTCGATAGACCAGCGATTTATCGAGCGTGCCCAGCCCGGTGTCCACCACGCGCATGGCCAGGAAGCCGGACGCGTCGGCATACTCGCCCGGGGCGGCGCCGGCAGGGGCCCAGCCAGGTCGCAGCCGTCGCGCGACCGCCAGCAACGCCATTGCGGTGGCGACCGCGCCCAGCAGCACGTGCCACTGGAGATACTGGGTCAGGGAGACGGAGGCGGACAATGACACGCAGACCAGCAGCGCCACCACATTACCCAGCGGTCCCAAGGCATACATCGCGCCGGCCCACCCCATCCGGTCATGTGCCTGGAAGGCGTAGCTGGCCAGGGTGACCAGCGGTACCAGCAGCAGCTCGGGAATGGCGATGGCGAGCAGTGCGATGAGCACGACGGGACTTTCCAGCCAATGGATCGCCAGCAGGAGATAGGCTGCGCCCAGCACCATGCTGCTCCCCAGCAGCCGCCACAGGGCCTTGCGCCATTGCAGGGCAAACGTGCCGGCATCACGCGAGGCAGCCTGCAGCATCAGCAGGCCGAATCCGATGCCACTCAGGGCACCCAGCGCCGTGGCCAACCCGGCCAGCCCGGCAAACGTGCCGTAGCCCCCCAGCCCCAGGACCCGGGCCAGCCCGATCGCCCAGACCGCCTGCAGACCGGCCCGCAGGACCTGCCAGAAGACCATCAACGCGGTGTTGCGGGCGAGCGGAGATGGCATGGGGCGCTGGAAACGGTCCGTCAGCAGTGGGGAGGTGCGTGAGCCGCAGGGCGGCCGTATCTACCGGTACTGCCCGGGCGCTCAGTCCCGATGCTCGGCAGCCGGGGCGGCGCCGATGCCTGGCATGCCCATGGCCTGCGCCTTCGCACGTGCCAACGCAGCCTGCCGATGCCAGCCCTTACCCTCAAGGGTATCAATAACCTTCCGGGCATACTCGGGCTGGCCCCCACTGGTCTCGATCGCGCGGACGAACATCGCGTCGGCGAAGGCCTCGTCACGGGCATGTACCATGGCGAAGTCGCCCACCTGGGCATAGCTGTAAGGCGGCATCGTCGCCCGTTCGAACAGCGCACCGAATGCCTGGACCAGCTTCGCATCGTCCAGCGGCACGCCCTTGTAGCGATTGGCCAGCAGCGAAAACAGCGCCCCGGTCGTTTCCGGACTCAACATGCCGGTACGGACCTTGGTCAGCAAGCGGTCCCACCACGCGTCAGGCACGGGGCGGCCATTGTGCGCCGCCACCAGAATCAGGCCCTGGTCGCTGATGATCGACGCGTTGGGCAAGGCTGCACCGCGTTCAAATTCGGCGATGGCCATGTTGATGAAAGGCGACGTGGAGTAACCGTCGGACATCTCCACGTACCGGGCCGCCAGGTCAGCGCTGGCGCGCGCCGAGCCCCGGTTCTCCACCGCCAGTTCGGTTGCCAGCAACAACGGGTTGCCCCAGGTCGCCGCGCGGATCAGGGTGAGTCCGAGGCAGGTGACGACGAGGGCAGCAGCGGCAGCGGGCACCACCAGTGCGCGCGATGCCGCCGGCAGGCGAAGCACAAGATCGCTCAGCGCCAGCAGCACCCCGAGCAGGGCCAGATAATTGCGGTGCTCGAACACCAGTTCCAGGCCGATCACATTGCTGGTCAACAGATGCGAGGCCAGGAACCACATCACGCCCAGCGCAAACAGCGGCGCACGCCTGCGCAACCAGAGCGCTGCGGCGAGAAGGCCCGCCAGCAGCAGCCCGCCCAGCAGCGTGGTCACCGGCTGCAGCAGCCCGCGCGAGGGTTGCACGTTGTCATAGTAGAACGTAAGCGTGCCCGGCGTGGGCAGGAACATCTGCTGCAGGTACATCGGCAGTACGCGCAGCTGGGTCAGCAGCCGCTCTGCCGTACCGAAGTTGCGGGCCAGGTAGTGCTCGGTCCAGTAGCGCGGGATCACCATCGCAACAAACACGACCAGACCGACCGCGACCATCGCCACATACAGCAACTGCCAGCCACGCTGCACGCGGGAACTGGCCGCCGCGAACCGGAGCACGGTCAGCTCCATCGCCAGCGTGTATACCGGCACCAGTACCGCTGTCTCCTTGGAGAGCAGGCCGGTCAGGGTGAGCAGGCCGGCAGCCAGCAACCACGGCCACGCACGCGCGCCCTGGATCTGGCGCAACCGCCCGTGCAGATAGCAGATGAGAGCCGCCAACATGAAGGTCGCGGCCAATGTCTCCATCCGCTGGACCACGTACAGCACGCTGGATACCTGGATGGGATGGACCGCCCAAAGCAGCGCCACCGTCAACGCGACCAGGCGCCGACTGCGAGCGGTCACGCCCGTGGAGGCGCCGAGCAAAAGGCTGACCAGCAGATACACCAGCAGGCTGTTGCCGGCATGTACCAGCAGCCCGACCAGCTTGTAGCCCCACGGATTCAAACCGCCCAACGCATGATTGGCCGCCAGCGTGGCCATCGCCAACGGACGCGCACCGAAGGTGCCGCCTGGGTCGAACGAGGTTGCCGCTTGCCAGATCAACGACGGCTGCAACGTATCCACGTGCAACCGCGTGTTTTCCACGATCGTGCTGTAGTCATCGAAGATGAAGGCACCGGTGAGGCCTGGCCAATAGACCCCCAGTACAACAGCGACCAGCACAGCCAGTCCTGCCCACTGCTGCCAAAGCTTCGTATCACGCTCACCGTTCAACAACACCGTCTCCCTCGACTACCGATCAATCAACCGCAGCCCGCCGGCAGCAGCTTTGCATCCAGCGAGGCATCGGCCTTGCAGCGCCATTCCCCGGAGCGGCTGCGGGCGATCTCGATGGTCTTGTTGGCCACCGTCGGACTGCCGCGCAGGGTGCAGCGGATATAGCCCTGATCGGTGGACAACATACTCATGCGACACCGCGCGGTGCTGCTGGGCAGCCCGATGGCCGCGAGGTCGAAGGTAGTGACATTGTTGGCCAGCACCTGCGATTCGAACATCGTCCGACCGCCGGTCACTTCGGCCAGGCCCGCCGTCAACTGCGACTTGGCCACATAATTCTGATAAGCCGGCAGCGCGATGGCTGCCAGGATCGCGATGATCGCAACCACGATCATCAGCTCGATCAACGTAAAACCACGCTCCCCACGCATGGCGTCCCCCCATAGGATGCTGTTTGGTTGTCTTTCAAAAGAAAAGGGGGCGAAACCGCCCCCTTTCCTCAAACAGACGTGGCGCTATGAATTAGCAGCCAGCCGGCTTGTAGTCGTCCAGGGTGGACTGAGCCTTGCAGTTCCATGCGCCCGAGCCATTGCGCTCCAGCTCGATGGTCTGGTTGGCCACCTTCGGGTTGCCCTTCAGGGTGCAGGTGATCTTCTGGCCGGTAGCGGCTTCCCAGTTGCCGGTCGGGACGATGTCGCAACGCGGGGTGCTGGAAGCCAGACCCAGGTCGGCAACGGTCGCCGCGCCGGTCTTGGTACCCGACTGGATGCCTTCTTCGAACGCGGTCACGCCGCCACGGATGTCGGCCAGACCGGCAGTGACCTGCGACTTGGCGACGTAGTTCTGGTAAGCCGGCAGTGCGATGGCGGCCAGGATGGCGATGATCGCGACAACGATCATCAGTTCGATCAGGGTAAAGCCCTGCTGCTTCTTCATGAGTACATCCCCTAGAGGTAGGAAAAAAATGAACACTGGGTCGAAGCCTGGGCCGGCGAACCGGTGAGCAAGGCTGGCGCCCGTGCGGGTGGATCAAAGCAGGTTGCGTGCCAACTTCATCAGCAATGCTCCCCAGCATTCCCCGGCGCAATGATGGCAGCAATCTTCAGGATTGGAACCCCCCTCACAGAAAACTGCGACCAATCCGGCAATGTGACGTGTTGCGTCACCTTGTGACCGAGCGGGTCCAGACGCCCGGTCAACGATCGCCCCGCCGGAGGGCTGCCCAGCGCCCCCGGAACCAGCTACCATCTCGCGCAGATAGCCCGCCTGGGGATGGCGTGGCTGGGGAGCCCGTATGTCTGTCAGCCGTAGTGCAGTCAAGAAAGAGCCCGTGGCGCGTAGCACCATGGAGTTGCAGCCGTTTGTCTGGGAGGGGACCGACAAGCGGGGTGTGAAGATGAAGGGCGAACAGCCCGCCAAGAACATGAACCTGCTGCGCGCGGAGCTGCGTCGCATGGGCATCACGCCCACCGTGGTCAAGCCCAAGCCCAAGCCGCTGTTTGGTGCGGCCGGGGCCAAGATCAGCGCCAAGGACATCGCCTTCTTCAGCCGCCAGATGGCGACCATGATGAAGTCGGGCGTGCCGATCGTGGGTGCGCTGGACATCATCGCCAACGGGCACAAGAACCCGCGCATGAAGAAGATGGTGGACACCATCCGCACCGACATCGAGGGCGGCTCCTCGCTGTATGAGGCGATCAGCCGCCACCCGGTGCAGTTCGATGAGCTGTACCGCAACCTGGTCAAGGCCGGTGAAGGCGCCGGTGTGCTGGAGACCGTGCTGGAAACGGTGGCCAACTACAAAGAGAACATCGAGGCACTGAAGGGCAAGATCAAGAAGGCCCTGTTCTACCCGATCATGGTGATGGCGGTGGCGATGATCGTCAGCGGCATCCTGCTGGTCTGGGTGGTGCCCCAGTTCGAGGACGTGTTCAAGGGCTTCGGCGCCGAGTTGCCGGCCTTCACCCAGATGATCGTGAACCTGTCGCGGTTCATGGTGTCCTGGTGGCTGCCGATCCTGATCGTCATTGTGGGCAGCGTGTTCGCCTTCATTGCCGCCTACAAGCGCTCGCCCAAGATGCAGCACGGCCTGGACCGCCTGATCCTGAAGGTGCCGGTAATCGGCCAGCTGATGCACAACAGTGCCATCGCCCGCTTCGCCCGCACCACCGCGGTGACCTTCAAGGCCGGCGTGCCGCTGGTGGAGGCGCTGAGCATCGTCGCCGGCGCCACCGGCAACATGGTCTACGAGGAGGCCGTGCTGCGCATGCGCGATGACGTGTCGGTCGGCTATCCGGTCAACATGGCCATGAAGCAGACCAACCTGTTCCCGCATATGGTCATCCAGATGACCGGCATCGGTGAAGAGGCCGGTGCGCTGGATGCGATGCTGTTCAAGGTGGCCGAGTACTACGAGCAGGAGGTCAACAACGCGGTCGACGCGCTGAGCAGCCTGCTGGAGCCGATCGTGATGGTGGTTATTGGTACCATCGTGGGCGGCATGGTGATCGGCATGTACCTGCCCATCTTCAAACTCGCTTCGGTGGTCTGATACATACATGGCATTTCTCGACCAGCATCCCGGCCTCGGCTATCCCGCCGCGGCCGGCCTGGGACTGCTTCTGGGCAGCTTCCTCAATGTAGTGATCCTGCGCCTGCCCAAGCGGCTGGAGTGGCAGTGGAAGCGCGACGCCCGCGAAGTGCTGGAAGAGCCGGATATCTACGAGCCGCCACCGCCGGGGATCGTGGTGGAGCCCTCGCACTGCCCGCACTGCAAGCACAAGCTGGCTTGGTACGAGAACATCCCGCTGTTCAGCTGGCTGGTGCAGCGCGGCAAATGCCGCCACTGCCAGGCCCCGATCTCGATCCAGTACCCGCTGGTGGAAGCACTCACCGCCCTGCTGGTGCTGGCCAGCGTGTGGCAGTTCGGGTTTGGCTGGCAGGGCTTTGGCGCGATCGTGCTGAGCTGCTTCCTGGTGGCCCTGTCCGGGATCGACCTGCGCACCCAGCTGCTGCCGGACCAGTTGACCCTGCCCTTGATGTGGCTGGGGCTGATCGCGGCCAGCGACAACCTGTACATGCCGGCCAAGCCGGCGCTGCTGGGCGCACTGGCCGGCTATCTGTCGCTGTGGTCGGTGTGGTGGCTGTTCAAGCAGATCACCGGCAAGGAAGGCATGGGCCACGGCGATTTCAAGCTGCTGGCCGCGCTGGGCGCCTGGTGTGGGCTCAAGGGCATCCTGCCGACCATCCTGCTGTCGTCGGTGATCGGGGCGATCATCGGCTCGATCTGGCTGTACTCGCGCGGCCGCGACCGGGCCACGCCGATTCCGTTCGGCCCCTACCTGGCCATTGCCGGCTGGATCGTGTTCATGTGGGGCGAGCAGATCATCAGCGCCTATATGGGCTTTGCCGGCCTGCGCTGAGGCCCGACCGATGGCGCGCTACCTCATCGGATTGACCGGCGGCATCGCCGCCGGCAAGAGCGAGCTGAGCCGCCGTTTCGAGGCACTGGGCATCACCGTGGCCGACGCCGATGTGGCCGCGCGCGCGGTGGTCGCGCCCGGCAGCGAGGGCCTGGCCCGGATCGTCGCCCACTTCGGCCCCGGCATCGTGCTGGCCGACGGGCAACTGGACCGTGCCACCCTGCGCGAGCGCATCTTCGCCTCGCCGCAGGAGCGCCAGGCGCTGGAAGCCATCACCCATCCGGCCATCCGCACGCTGCTGCGCGCGACCTGCGAGCAGGCCGCAGGCCCGTATGCCATGGCCGCCATCCCGCTGCTGACCGAAGCCGGCGGCCGCGGGCAATACCCGTGGCTGGACCGCATCCTGGTGGTGGACGTGCCGGTGGCCGTGCAGCACGCCCGCCTGCTGCAGCGCGACGGCATCACCGCCGAGCTGGCCGACCGCATGATCGCCGCCCAGGCCAGCCGCGAGGCGCGCCTTGCCCTGGCCGACGACGTCGTCGCCAATGACGGCCCGCCCGACCACCTGCAGGCTCAGGTCGAGCACCTCGACCGCCTTTACCGCACCCTGGCCGCCAACCGCGGGTAGAGCCACCCCATGGGTGGCTGCACATGTAACCCGCCCAGCGCGTGAAAGCCTGCCACGCATGGCGTGGCACTACCGGATCCCACCCCGTGGGTGGCTGCACGCACCTCCGCCCTGTGCGGAAAACCTGCCACGCATGGCGTGGCACTACCCGATCACCCCCGCTCTGGGTGGCTGCACGCGCCCCGCCCGGCGCGGAAACCTGCCACGCATGGCGTGGCACTACCGGATCCCGCCCCGTGGGTGGCTGCACGCGCCCCCGCCCTGTGCGGAAAACCTGCCACGCATGGCGTGGCACTACCCGATCACCTCCGGGGTAGAGCCACCCCATGGGTGGCTGCACATGTACCCGGCCCTGCGCGCGAAAGCCTGCCACGCATGGCGTGGCACTACCGGATCAAATGGTCTGCCACCACCCGATCAAAGCGCCGGCGCGAAGGTCAACGTGGCCACCACGCCGCGCTCGTCGCCGGGGCGCACGCTGACCTGCCAGCCGTAGAGGTCGCACAACCGGCTGACAATGGACAACCCGATACCGCCGCCCTGCGAGTGGCCGGCATGGGTGCCGCGGTAGCCGCGTTGGAACAGCTTGGCCGCGTCTTCCGCGCTCAGGCCCGGCCCGCTGTCGATCACATCGACTTGGTTGCCGGTGATGCGCACCCGCACCGATCCGGTCTGCGAGTACTTCACCGCGTTGCCGATCAGGTTGCCCAGCGCCACCGACAACGCCGATTCGGGCGCATCGATGACCAGGTCGCGGTCGCCTTCCAGCACCAGTTCCAGCGGCTTGCCGCCCAGCTGCGCACGGTGTGAATCAAGCAACTGCTCTGCCACCCGTGCCACGTTGCTGCTGCCCTGCCCGCGCTCGTTGCGCGAGAGAAGCAACAGCGCACCAATCAGATCCGTGCACTGCTGTTCGGCTCGCTGGATGCGCTGCAGGCGCTGCAGCACCTTGGGGTCCAGATCCGGCCGGGTCAGCAGCAGCTCGGTTGCCCCCCGGATCACGGCCAGCGGCGTGCGCAACTCATGGCTGACGTCGGCGTTGAACTCGCGGTCGCGCTGCACCACCTCGGTCAGCCGCGACGAATAATCGTCCAGCGCCTGGGCCAGCTGGCCCACCTCGTCGTCAGGGAAGCGCGGCGCCAGTGGTTCCGGCTCGCTGGTGCCACCCCGGTAGGCGCGCAGGCGTGCGGCCAGGTCGGACACCGGCTTCATCACCTTGGAGGCCGACCACCAGCCCAGCACCAGCGACAAGGCGCTGAAAACCAGCACCGAGAAGAACAGCGCGCGGTTCAACTGCTCTGCGCCACGCAGGCTTTCGGTCATGTCGTAGGCGAGGAAGAACCAAGCGTCGGGGGTCTTGCGTACCGCCAGCTTGTAGGAAAACGGGTTGCCCCGCTCGTCCACGCCGCTCAGGCCGTGGATGCCATCGCGGAATTCATACCAGTCCGGCTCTTCCTGGCGAAGCGCTTCGAACTTGTCCGGCCCCACGATGCGCGCGCGCATCTGCTGCACGGGAAGATCGGGGTTGCGCGAAGGATCAGCGAAGTAGCGGTGCGCATACTCGTTGATGTTGCGGTTCATCACGTCTTCGACCAGCTGGTTTTCCACGCGCGCGCGGGCCAGGTTGGTGGCGAAGGCAAACAACGCTGTCAGGCAGAAGCCCAACAGCACGAATGACACGATGATGCGGCTGCGCAGCCGGCGCCGGTATGGGCCCCGGCGGCGCTCCCCCCTGCCCGTCACCGGATCAGGCTTCCGGCGCGGCGATGCGGTATCCGATGCCATGGCGGGTCTGGATCAGCGGAACCTCGAACGGCTTGTCCACCACCGCGCGCAGCCCATGGATGTGCACGCGCAGCGAGTCCGAGTCGGGCAGTTCTTCGCCCCACACGCGGGTCTCCAGCTCCTGGCGGGTGACCACGGCGGGCGCGGCTTCCATCAGTGCCTGCAGGATCTTCAGCGCCGTGGGGTTGAGCTGCAGCAGCTTGCCCTGGCGGCGCACTTCCAGCGTGTCCAGGTTGTATTCCAGGTCGCCGGTTTCCAGCACGCGCGTCTGCACGCCCTTGCCGCGACGGGACAGCGCGTTCAGGCGCACTTCCACTTCCTGCAGCGCGAACGGCTTGATCAGGTAGTCGTCGGCGCCGGAATCAAAGCCAGCCAGCTTGTTGTCCAGCGAATCGCGTGCGGTGAGCATCAGCACCGGGGTCTGCTTGCGCGCTTCGTTGCGCAGCTTGCGGCAGACTTCGATGCCGTCCATGCCCGGCAGGTTGAGGTCCAGCACGATCGCGTCGAACTCGTGCACCACGGCCAGGTGCAGGCCGGTCACGCCGTCGGCGGCGAAGTCCACGGTATGCCCGCGGTCTTCGAGGTAGTCGCCCAGGTTGGCGGCGATGTCGCTGTTGTCTTCAATTACAAGAATTCGCACTGTGACCTCTGTTTCATGAGGGATTGGCCCGGACGGCGGTGCCGCGGACGGGGCCGCGGCACGCCATTACCTTGCGCTGCCTGCTGAACGATACAGGCTTCATTGTTAACAGTAGACACCGGCCTGTGCCATGGCGGCGTCAAATCACCGGCCGGGGTTGAGATTGTTGAACTGCTGGTGCTCGTTGAGCAGGGCCCGGCCGTTTTCATTGGCCCGGCGCCGCTGGGCCACGGTCGTGCACACGCTCTGCTGCATGTTGCTGCCGGTGGCGCGCTCGCGGCGGCAGATCAGCCGGCTGTCTTCCTTGGCCTTGCCCATCACCGTGTTGACCAGCTCCTGGTCGTTGAACACGGCGGTGCGATCGGTCGGATTCAGCTCGCTGGACAGGCTGTGGCCGTCCATCTTTTCCTGGATGCGGCCCAGCGCCTGCTGCACCCGTGCCCGGTCATCCTGGCTGATTTCGCTGTAGTCCTCGCTGTTGAGCGCGGCCTTGATCCGGTCGACCTGGGCGGCCACCGGCTCGCTCTCGGTCATCTTGACCGCCTCTTCGCCGCGCTTGGCGTGGGCGCTGCCGACTACCAGCAGGGCAAGGACAAAAACGGTATATCGACGCATCGTCAAAACTCCATCCTTCCATGAACGAAGCGCCACTGTACGAGGCGCCCGAACCGGGGACAAGGGACTGATGGCAGGGGGGCCGGCACCTGTCTGGACGGCCGGTTGCCCCTGTAAAAAGGCCCAGACGGAAACCCGCCTGGGCCTGAAGTGTGTTCCCGATTACCGATCCTGCTGAGGAGGGCAGAGCTGCGGTTTGTCGAAGCCTACGCCGGGGGCGATTAAAGCCTCGTTAAAAGCGCACTAGCTTTCCGTAAATTTATCAAGCCTTTGAATTTGAAGGCTTTTTCATGGAAGCCACGTGCTCGATGATGCGCCCGGCGAGGTCGGTCTGGCAGATGGCCTCGATCCCCTCCAGGCCGGGCGTGGAGTTCACCTCCAGCACCAGCGGGCCGCGGCTGGAGCGGATCAGGTCCACCCCGGCAACGCTGAGCCCCAGCGCCTTGGCCGAGCGCACCGCCACCTGCTGTTCGGCGCGGCTGGCCTTGGCCGCGCGGGCGCTGCCGCCGGCATGCAGGTTGGAGCGGAAATCACCGTCGGGGGCCTGCCGCTGCATCGCGCCCACCACCTGGTCGCCCACCACCAGGCAGCGCAGGTCCGCGCCCTGCGCCTCGCCGATGAATTCCTGCATCAGGAAGTTGGCATACAGCCCACGCAGGGCCTCGACGATGCCGCGCGAGGCGCTGGCCTTCTCGGTCAGGATCACCCCCCTGCCCTGCGTGCCCTCGTTGAGCTTCACCACGTGCGGCGGCGGACCCAGCATGGACAGCAGGTCCACGGTGTCGTCCGGGTTGTCGCCGAACACGGTGACCGGCATGTCGATGCCTTTGGACGCCAGGATCTGGTGCGCGCGCAGCTTGTCACGGGCGCGCAGGATGGCATCGGAGGGATTGGGGGTGCGCGCGCCCATCATCTCGAACTGACGCAGCACGGCGGTGCCATAGCGGGTGACCGAGGCGCCGATGCGCGGAATCACCGCATCCACCCCGGTGATGGGCCGCCCCTTGTAATGCATGGTGAAGCCGTCGGCGGCGATGCGCATGTAACAGCGCAGCGGATCGAGCACCCGCACGGTGTGCCCGCGGGTCCGCGCGGCCTCCACCAGGCGGCGCGTGGAATAGAGCTTGCTGTTGCGGGACAGGATGGCGAGTTTCATCGCGGGGGACGCACGGGGCCGGAAGGGGCCGGAAGGGGCCGGAAGGGGCGAAGCATAGCGCGGCCGCGTCGCGGAGGGATGATGCCGTTGCCGACGTCCTTCACCTGTCCTCAACCGTGCCCCCCAACCGTCGAGGCTGACGTTTACGGCAGGACGAACCGTCAATATCCGCGCCGGCGAGCAAACTCTTACGACTCGAATCGGCCCATCTGCGCGCACCGAATGTCGTGATCAGTCTGCATTGTTTAAGAATCTCGTGAGACACAAGCGGATGCATTGCAACCGCTGAGAATGCACTCCTATATTGCGTTGGCCCGAGGCGCCGCGGGCATTGAAGTCCAACAACCACACGCTGAAATGGAGTTTGACATGTTCGGAAAAGTTCGTACTTCTATGTTTGCAGTCGCACTACTTGCGGCTTCCGTATTTGGTGCCGGCAGCGCAATGGCAGCAGACAACACGACTGCTGCCGATGTCATCATCATCTGCGACGCCGACCTCTGCGTGATCATCATTCTTTGACTCTCATCGCCCGGGCGCGCCCTACGCGCCCGGGCCATCGCGCTCCGTTGAAAAGGAACGTACATCATGAAGATCCCAATGGTGATGGCCACTGCGCTTGCCCTGTGCATCAGCCTTCCGTCGGCTGCAACCAGCTCCGAGCACATCCATGCAGGAAAAACAGATATACGTGCGTTCTTCCAGGCCTACCTCGCAACTGGCAATGACGCGGTCCCAAGCGTGCAGCTACCGGCCATCTGGATCTATTCACCAGCAGGCCACCTGGTCGCCCGGATCGACAGCCCGACCGCCCTTGATGCCGTTGAGGGAATTATGGCCACACCTGATGCGCCGGCGATTTCGACCATGCGACTTGCCGAAATGATCGGCCTGATGAATAGATTGGGCGTGGACACCGGAGCAGGGCCGGACGGCTCTTGGACGTGGCTTCTACTGAGAAGCAATGCCTGCAGCCAGAAGTGCCAGCCCTTCCACGCGTCGATCAGGTCCGTGCAAGCCAGGCATCCCGGCGCCATCCGCGCCATTGATCTTGCCTTCACCCGCTGAGCCATGGTCATCCGACCAAGCGCTGCATTCTTCCTTGCGGTGATGCGTCTGCGCGAACAGCAGCTCAGGGCGCTGTATCTGGTCGCGACCTTGGCCGTCACGGTGCTCGCGTGGATCGTCCTGTCCACCCTGACGGATCCATTCCTGGTATCCCGGGCCGGAGGCAGTATCAATGCAGGCCTGACCATCTCCAATGCCCGGGCACAGGCTGACGCCTTTCCGCTGCGCTACATGGACGAACTGGAACGGCATCCCGGGGTTGCAGGCGCTACCTACATCAATGTCACCGCCCTCCCCTGCGCCGCAGGCCGCGGCGTGATACCGCTCAATGCCGTGGGTGGCTCCGGCACCGTTGCCCGGCTACGCGCCAGCGGGGTCCCTCGGGAGATGATCGAACACTGGCGCGGTCTGGAACAGGGCGTACTCGTCGGCACGGAACTGGCCGAGCGTTGCAACCTGATGGCCGGGATGAGCCTGCAACCCACAGATCTTCTCTCGGGCATCGTGATGCCATTGACGATTGTCGGCGTGCTGCCGCAAATCGATGCGCAACTTGGCAACCGTATTGCCTATGCACACTATGAATACATCAATCGGATGCTCCCTGCGACCCAGCAGAATCGAGTCATGCGCGGCAACGTGACCGCGGTGGACGCCGCGTCCATCGAGAGCTTGGCCCAAGCCATCAGTCATGAGTTCGCCAGCAGTGACCCCCCCCTGTTGGCTGAGCCCAACACCACCATTCAAAATGCGCTGGGCAGGTTCGGGCAGGTCCAAGGTCTGCTTGGCATGGTCATGCTTGCCATGGCCGCATGCACGCTTTTGGTGTTCATTACGGTGCTGGCCCACTTGACTGCTCGGCGACGCGCCAGCATGGGTGCACTGCAGGCTTTGGGCTTCAGCCGCCGCCTGCAGTTTGTCGCGTTGACAGCCGAGCTCGGGGCCCAGCTTGCTCTGGGAACACTGCTGGGAGTCGCGGGCGGCCTCGCCGTCATTTACGCACTGAATCCGAAGGTGGACTGGCTTGTCGGTCAGCTGCGGCTGCCCGGCTGGGCACTGCTGTGGCTACCTGCAGGATTGGGTTTTCTGGCCATGGCTGCGCTCGCCCTGCCTGCGCGCCGCATTGCAACCCTGCGGCCGATCGATCACCTGCAGCAGTGACAACGCCCGGAGGGTCCCTCATGCGTACGACCGGACAAGTTCGCCAACTGCTCATCCTCCTCTTTTCGATGCACCGCAGCCGTCCCTACGACGCGCTGATGATCGTCACCGGATTTGCCCTCGCCGCAGCAACGTTGACGGTCATGCTGTCCATTCCTGCGGGCATTGACCGCATTACCCGCCAGACAGGGCAATCCGACATCGCTCTGGCAATGGCAGCCAACGCTGTGGATGAGTCCAGCAGCAGCTTGACACAGGAGCAAGTGGCCCAGCTCTCACACCTTCCGCAGGTGGCGCTATCTGCCGATGGCCAGCCGCAGATAGCGCCCCAGTTTCTTGCTACGGCACGCCTTCCCGGTGCGGATGGTCAACAGGGGACTGTGCAGCTTCGTGGGATCGACAGCCGCACCTGGTCGCTGCTCGACGACGAAGTGGTGCACGCAACTGCACGCTTCGAGCCGGGGCAACGGCAGTGGCTGGGAAGCGCAACACTGGCCACTCAGTACCCCATGCTGAGCGATACCGCAGCCGAATTGCTGGGGTCAACATGGGGACGGGCAGGACTGATGGAGGCGGGTGGGAGCATATGGGAATCCGAGCTATGGCTGGAACAATCGGCACTGCGTGCGGCCATGAACCGGCCATCCGGGGTGTCCTCGGTATGGATCAAGCTGAAGGCCCCCGGTGCCCTCGACGAACTGATCTCAGCGGCCCAGGCAGATCCGCGCCTGGAAGGGGTCCGCATCATGGGGCAGATGGATTACTACCAGCAGCAGATGGGATTCCTGACCCGCCTGGTAACGGCTGCCGCGCTGGGCGTATCGCTGCTGCTGGGCGCAGGCGCCGCACTCGCCATCACAACAGCGCTGGACATGGTCCTGGACAAGCGCCGTCATCAACTGGCCACCTTGTGGGCGCTGGGCTTCAACCCGAAGGCCATCGCACTGGCCGTCCTGGTCGACGTGGCAACGATCGGATTGCTGACGTCACTGGCGGCCACCGCGCTGGTCCGTGCTGTGCTGGATGGCGCAGGCTTTGGCACTTCGGGTGCAAGCCAAGCCGTGTACGCAAAGTTTGTCATCGATTCCGGCGTGGTCGCCGCCGTCCTGGCCTATACCGTGCTTCTTGCACTGCTGGGCGCTGCCCTGCCGTTGCACCGCACGATCAGCGGCGGGCTGGCGCATGGGTTGAAGCGTTGATCCGGGCAATTTCCCACGCTTGCTGACGAGGTAGCCATGAACTCAGAGACACCCCCTTCCCGCAGCGCGTTGCTTCACCAGCTCCGACGCGATACCTGCGATGAGGCCGCGCAGCCAGGCCCGGGCGCACAGCGTTCGATGCGTTGGAAACTCCCGACGGCCATCCTGCTTCTGCTCCTCGCCGCGGGGGCGTGGATGCTGACTCGACACCTCAGCTCCCCCGCGGCGTCCATAGAGAGCAACCGCACAGTGACTTCAACGCCAACGGCCGTTCCCGGCACGGTTTCTTCCGCCACGGGCCTGGATGCGAGCGGCTATGTCGTGGCGCGCCGAACAGCCACGGTGTCGGCACAGACCATCGGCATGGTGACGGAAGTACTTTTTGAGGAAGGAGAACACGTTGAAGCAGGCCAGATTCTTGCCCGGCTGGATGGTAGGGCTGCCACGGCGTCGCGGGACATTGCAGTGAGCCAGCTCGCTGCGGCCAGGAAATTGGCGCAGCAGTACGAGGTGCAGTTCGATCAGGCTCATCGCGAGGGCCAACGTGCCACGGAATTGGCAACCCGCAAGCTCGTGGCCCGCCAGGATGCCGAGCAGGCAATTGCCAAGGCGGCGGGGCTGCGCGCGCAACTGGCCGCACAGCGGAGCACGGCCGAGGCCACCAGGGCGCAGGTCGAGGCGGCGCACGTGCTGCTGGAGCAGACCGTCATCCGCGCCCCGTTTGCCGGCGTTATCACTTCCAAGGCTGCGCAGGTAGGAGAAATCATTTCACCCAGCGCAGCTGGCGGCTTCACCCGCACCGGTATTGCGACCATCGTGGACATGCACTCGCTGGAGATCGAAGTGGACGTGGGTGAGGCGTACATCAGCCGAATCGTGCCCGGGATGCCCGCCCGGATCCGGCTCAACGCCTACCCCGAGCTGGATCTGGCAGGTAAGGTCATCGCCATCATCCCCACGGCTGACCGGGGCAAGGCAACGGTGCGTGCCCGGATCGGCTTGGACACAAGTGACCCGCGCATCCTGCCCGACATGGCCGCCCGCGTCAGCTTCCTGGGCACGGCAGTGCCGTCGATGCCAGGTGCTGTGCCGACGCCATTGTCTTGACCCTTCCCCCGGCCACTGGAGCCTCCATGTCCTTCACCCTTTCGCTCACCGGCGTCAGCAAGTCCTATCGGCGCGGCGATCAGCAGATCCAGGTACTGCAGGCTATTGACCTGATAGTAGACGCCGGTGAGTTCGTGGCTCTGATGGGCCCCTCCGGATCAGGCAAGACCACGCTCTTGAACCTGATGAGCGGCGTGGATGGACCCAGTACCGGGGCCATTGTTGTGAATGGCACGCGGATTGACCAGCTGGGCAGCAGTCAACTGGCGGCGTGGCGCAGCCGCAGCGTCGGTTTCGTATTCCAGTTCTACAACCTGATGCCCACCTTGAACGCCTTGCAGAATGTTGAGCTGCCGCTTCGGCTCACGCCCCTGACCGGTGCGGAACGGCGTCGGCGCGCAGCGATTGCGCTGGAGTTGGTCGGGCTCTCCGACCGCGCATCTCACCGGCCGTCAGAGCTGTCAGGCGGCCAGCAGCAGCGTGTGGCCATCGCGCGGGCAATCGTGACCGACCCTGAATTCCTGATCTGTGATGAGCCAACAGGCGACCTCGACCGGCAATCGGCGGTGGAGATCATGGAGCTTTTGCAGCAGTTGAACCGCGAATGCGGAAAGACCCTCGTGATGGTCACCCACGACGCCAAGGCCGCCGAGTACGCCTCACGCTTGTTGCATCTGGACAAGGGTGAGCTGATGGCGTGACCCGCCTGACGGCGCTCACCGAAGAATCAACATCCATACCCCCACCGGACGTGATCGGTCCCGGCCTGGTGTAGGGATGCAGCTACTGACGGCTCAACCGGCTGCACGACAGATCCACCTTCAGGCGCTGGGCGAGTTCCAGCACGCGGAAACACGGAAAATGCAGGGCCTGCGCGACCTCCGAGCAGAGTCCGGGGCCGCTCGAGGCCTTTACGGTGCCGATGTGGTTCGTCGAGATGTCGAGACAGATGGCCTTCAGCAGGCGTCCCAACTCAGGCGTCCCAAATGACGCCGACTACCGTCGCGTCAAAGCTCGCGATGCAATCTAGGTCAAGACTCGCGGGGCCGGCGACCCACAGCAGCTACCCGGCCTATAGCCAGACAATCAGTCCTCTACACTGCCTAGCTGCCACGCCGTCGGAGATGGCGGCTTTGGCTAAACCATAGGCAACAGAACTACGATAGACCGGACTTCCACTACCCCCACGCGCTCGAGCAATATTTGAAAAGCCAACCTACTCGAATCCACATCCCGGTCGGGCACGTAGTTGGGCCATCGTTCGGACAGGGCGCCGAATTATCTTCGTAGCTGTACGCTGGGTCGGTTATCACTCCGCAAGAAGCACCTGTTGTCACGCCCATGTGGCAGACGGGAGCACCTATTGCAGGACTTGAGCCTTTAACAATCACGACGCGACTAGAGTTCGGGTAGCTGAGGCAGTAACGGCGTTGACAGCAATCTCACCGTCACCGCTGTGCCATTGAAAGTCAGCTGCCCCACCCCACTGCTCAGCCTTTGTCGTTGTCGTGAGCGCGCCCGAGGGCGACGGACTCGGAGGAGTCGGATAGTTGGTGTAGACCATAGATTCTGGAAAATGCCCCGTGGCCATTACGCCCCTCTTTTCATGACACCGAGTCACGCACAGTGAATCCGCCGGTTCATTGTGGACCACTGTCCATGATCCAGCCGCGCGAAGAAATACCCGAAACTGCAGCTCGGGCTCCTACCGCTCTCACGAGCCACTTGAAAGCAGTTCGGCAGATTCTTGGATCTCGCGCTCTTTCACCGCATTGATCACCGAGAACCGGACCGGCATGCCCAGCGCTCTCTCAATGTTTGCCCTTTCGCTCTCATAGGGAGCCGGATCTCCATCCGGCGAGCGCGCATCAATCAAAACAACGCCATCGCGCTCGTCCACGCCGGCGCCAATGAGGCCAGGCACCATCACCCTCAACGCACTCCACGACTCCCGCAGCCTGCTTCGCTGTTCAACGGCCGTCATCCGAGCGCCAAGCGTAAACACCACGGGAACGTCGCCGGCGACGGTTTCAATGGTGCGTGGCGCGACGGAGGTGGCGCCAGTAAGACGAAGATGGATGGCCTGGTTTGGATAATGGGTCCAGTAAAGGCCTGCAAGACGGTCTTCGAACTCTCGGCGCAGCGCCTCAATGCCTTCCAGCGCAAACTGCTGCCGATCCATTTCAGCAACAGCAACGTCTCTCGGCGCCCCGGTGTCCTTCGAATAGAAATCCACTTCAATCTGATGCTTGTCTGGATCAATGCGCAACAGCGCCGGGTCGACATCGTCGGCCTTGACAGAAAAAGCAATACAACAGGTCATTGCCAACAACACCTTACGTCCATTCATGGAAAGGCATCCTTGTTGTTGATCCCACTGATACTGCTCTAACCGCCCCAGCAACACGCTGGATGCGATTCACAATACCTCTACTACCGACGGATGGATCTCGCGACCGTCAACGTCACCGCGACGGTGTCCCAATGAGCGGACAAGCTAACGCCACCCAATAGCGCCTCGCAGATCTGCAGGCACGAAGAAGCGCGCATACAGGCCAGCTGAGCGCGAAATCAAAAAGGGCGTTGGTGGGATCGATACCGCGACTGATACCTGGAAGGGCATCGCCCGTACTCATCAATCGAACCAATTCATCAAGCCAGTCAGTCACTTACAAACCGGATTGGAACAGTGGAGCGGGTGAAGGGAATCGAACCCTCGTCAGTAGCTTGGGAAGCTACAGCTCTACCATTGAGCTACACCCGCGCGGTGCCGGACAAGTCTATGCGGCGGAGGGGGCAAAAGGCAACGGGCGGCACTGGGCCGCCCGTTGCATCCGGCGTTCACCGGCCCTGCGCCGCGCCCCGAAGGGGGCACTGCGCAAGGTGGATCAGAAGCTGCCGCTGAAGCTGGCGAACAGGGTCACGTCACGCGCACGCTTCTGCAGCGTGGTGGTGCTCATGCCGATGTTGCTCTGCAGGCCGCCCAGCTTGACGCGCGCACCCATCACGGCGGTGGCGTAGTCCTTGTCGAACTCCAGGCCCGGCACCTTGTACATGCCCACTTCCGGCATCGACTGCAGCCACGCGCTGGCCTGCTGGCCATCTTCGAACTCGTGGTCGTAGGTGACCTGCACGTACGGGGTCACGGTGCTGCCTTCGAAGCGGGCCTGCCAGCCCAGGCGGCCGACGGTGGAGTCCGCTTCCTGGTTGGCGTAGCCCAGCGCGGTGGCGCTCGGGTTGCTTTCGGCGTAGCCATCCAGCTTGACCTTCTGCCAGATCACCGCGGCGATCGGGCCGTGGCGGAAGCCACCCTCGAAGTGCGACTGGCCACCGAAATCGTAGCCGGCGTTCAGGGCCACGGTCAGGTTGCTGCCTTCCGGCGAACCTTCATGGGTGCGGGTGGCCGGCCCGAGCTGGACCTTGCGGGTGACGTCATAGTCCAGCCAGCTGTAGCTGACCTGGCCGTTGACCCAGGCGTGGTCGCCGTACCAGCCGGCGAACAGGCCCAGCGAGGCGTCGGACTGGGTGAAGTCGCCCTTGCTGTTGCCGAAGTCGGCGTCCATGCGGCCGTAGCCGGCGAAGCCGCCGAGCACCAGGCCGTTGCGCGCCCAATCCACGCCGAACAGGCCGGCCGGCGCCATGCCGTCGTACAGGTCGGCGTGGGCGTAGCGCTGCATGTCGCCACGCACGCTGCCCCACCAGGACATGCCGTCGTCCGGACGACCGCCCAGGTGCAGGCTGACCTGGTCGGCACGCGCGCGGCCGATGGTCTGCGCCGAGTGGGTCAGGATCTGCTGGTTGCGCGGGGCTTCCAGGATCGACAGGGTGTACTGGCCCAGCATTTCATGCGTGGCCGAGGTCGGGTGCACGCCGTCGGCGAAGACGTAGGTGCTGGCCGCGTTCGGGGTGGCGTAGCTGGTCGGGTTGCAGGTCAGCGACGACGCCGTGAGGCAGGCAGGGCTGGTGACGTTGCTGAAGCCGTAGGTGCCGGGGCTGGCCACGATTTCCTGCAGCACGTGGAAGGTGTCCACCGGGATCACCTGCAGGCCGGCGGCCTTCAGGCCACCGAACAGCGCATCGTTGTAGGCCTTGGCCAGCGCCGTGCCGGCCGCCATGGCCGCCGGGCCACCGGCGCGGGCGCCCGGGGTCAGGCCGACGTCGGGGATGGTGGGCACCACGACGTATTCGGCACCGGCCGCCTTGAGGGTGCCGACGATGCCGACCTGGTCGGTCACCGCGTTGGTCAGGGTGGAGACCAGCGGCGCGCCGGCCTGGATGGCGAACAGGTCATTGGCGCCACCGAACACGGTGTACAGCGCGTTCGGGTCGGCCTTGCCGCCGTTGGCCGCCAGGTACTGGGCGGTCTGCGTCTTGAGCGAATACACCGGCACCGCCGGGGCACCCGGGGCCAGCACCTGGGCGGTGTCCACGCCGACGCGTGCGCCACCGATGGCGTAGTTGTCCCCGCCCTGGCCGTTGCCGTGCGCCGCACCGTTGGTGCCGTAGTAATGGGCCACGTACTGGGCGTAGGTCCAGCCCGGGTTGGTGGTGAACTGGCCGGTGACCGGCTGCACACCGGCCGGCAGCAGCGGGCGGAAGTACCCGGCGTCGGTCAGGCTGTCGCCGATGAACACGGTCCTGGTGTACGGCGACTGCGCCATGGCCGGCGCTGCCGCCAGGGCAATGGCAACGGCCAGAAGGGAACGCAGGGGACGCTTGCGGATCTGCATGTAAAGCTCCTTGAAGTGGGAGAACGACCGACGTACGCCGGCGCACGGTGTAATGGTTTCACTGCACCCAGGCCAATTCACGCTGCGTTGCCGCATGAAAAGGCACGGGGGCCGACCAGCCTCCGGCGAGGCCACCGCCGCCAGCCCGTCGCGGGGCCGGCAAGGGTACGCAGTCCGGCGCCGTTGAGGGACAATGGCACGATGATCATTATGCTCAATGGCGACACCCGCCAGCTTCCGCAAAGCACTTCGGTGCTGGACCTGCTGCAGACCGAGAACCTGCTCGAGCGGCGCGTGGCCGTGGAGGTCAACGGCGAGATCATCACCCGCAGCCGGCACGCCGACCATGCGCTGTGCGACGGCGACGTAGTGGAGATCGTGCATGCCCTCGGCGGCGGCTGACCGGCGCAGCATCGCGGCGCGCGATAGGCGATAATTGCGCGCATGAATGCAAATGCCCCTATTGATCCGCTGGTGATTGCCGGCAAGGCCTATGGCTCCCGGCTGCTGACCGGCACCGGCAAGTTCAAGGACCTGGAAGAAACCCGCCTGGCCACCGAGGCCGCTGGCGCCCAGATCGTCACCGTGGCCATCCGCCGCAGCAACATCGGCCAAAACCCGGGCGAACCGAACCTGCTGGACGTGCTGCCGCCGGACCGTTACACGATCCTGCCCAACACCGCCGGCTGCTACACCGCCGAGGATGCGGTCCGCACCTGCCGGCTGGCGCGCGAGCTGCTGGACGGCCACCCGCTGACCAAGCTGGAAGTGCTGGGCGACCAGAAGACCCTCTACCCGGACGTGGTGCAGACCCTCAAGGCCGCCGAGCAGCTGGTCAAGGACGGCTTCCAGGTGATGGTCTACACCTCCGACGACCCGATCCTGGCCAAGCGCCTGGAAGAGATCGGCTGCGCGGCGGTGATGCCGCTGGCCGCGCCGATCGGCTCGGGCCTGGGCATCCAGAACAAGTACAACCTGCTGCAGATCATCGAAGACGCCAAGGTGCCGATCATCGTCGACGCCGGCGTGGGCACCGCGTCGGATGCGGCCATCGCGATGGAGCTGGGCTGCGACGGGGTGCTGATGAACACCGCCATCGCCGGCGCCCGCAACCCCGTGCTGATGGCCAGCGCGATGCGCAAGGCCGTCGAGGCCGGACGCGAGGCGTTCCTGGCCGGGCGCATTCCGCGCAAGCGTTACGCCAGCGCGTCCTCGCCGGTGGATGGGCTGATCGGCTGATGACCAATCCCTTCGACAGTGCCGGCGCCAAGGCGCCGCCCAAGCCCTTCACCGCCACCGAGGGCCGCCGCGAGGTGCGCAGCTTCGTGTTGCGCCAGGGCCGCTTCACCCCCGCCCAGCAGCGCGCGTTCGACGACCGCTGGCCGCGTTTCGGCCTGGACTACACCGGCCAGCCGCGCGACCTGGATGCCACCTTCGGCCGCGATGCGCGCAAGGTGCTGGAGATCGGCTTCGGCAATGGCGCCGCGCTGCGCTTTGCCGCCCAGCACGACCCCAGCCGCGACTACATCGGCCTGGAAGTGCACGCCCCCGGCGTGGGCCGCCTGCTCAATGCCCTGGCCGACGACGACGCCGACCACGTGCGGCTGTACCACCACGACGCGGTGGAGGTGCTGGAAAAGGAAATCGCCGATGGCGCGCTGGATGAAGTGCGCATCTATTTCCCCGATCCCTGGCACAAGAAGCGCCACAACAAGCGGCGCCTGATCCAGCCCGGCTTTGCCGAGCTGCTGGTGCGCAAGCTGCGCGTGGGTGGCCGGCTGCACTGCGCCACCGACTGGGAAGACTATGCCGAGCAGATGTGGGACGTGCTCGATGCCACCGCCGGGCTGAGCAACCGCGCCGGCCCACGTGGCCAGGTCGAACGCCCCGACTGGCGCCCGCAGACCCACTTCGAAACCCGTGGCCAGAAACTCGGCCATGGCGTGTGGGACCTGTTGTACGACCGCACCTGATCCTGGCCCAAGGAACCGCGCCACCCCATGGACACCGCGCTGACGCTGACCACAGACATGAAGCTCGTGCTCGGGCTGGTCGGGTTCACCATGGCGATGTTCCTGTTCGAGCGCATCCGCGCCGACGTGGTGGCGCTGGTGGTGCTGGTGGTGCTGGGCGTGACCGGGCTGATCGCCCCGGAGGAAATCTTCGGGGGCTTCTCCGGCAACGCGGTGATGAGCATCATCGCCACCACCATCCTCGGCGCCGGGCTTGACCGCACCGGCGCGCTGAACCGGCTGGCGGCCTGGCTGCTGCGGCGCGGGCATGGGGTGGAAACGCGGCTGTTGATGATGACCACCGCGATCGCCGGCTTGAACTCCTCGTTCATGCAGAATCCCTCGGTGATGGCGCTGTACCTGCCGGTCGCCTCGCGGCTGGCCGCGCGCACCGGGCTGACCCTGCAGCGCCTGCTGCTGCCGATCGCCGCGGCCATCGTGATGGGCGGTGCGCTGACCATGGTCGGCAACTCGCCGCTGATCCTGCTCAACGATCTGCTGGCTTCGGCCAACAACAACCTGCCCTCGGGCCTGGCCACCATCGAGCCGCTGCGCATGTTCGCGCCGCTGCCGATCGGCGTGGCGTTGCTGGTGGCCTCGCTGCTGTACTTCCGCTACTTCGGCGACCGCAAGCTGGTCGAAGAGGAAACCCTGGCCAACGACGGGGTCACCCCGGCGCGCACCGAGAGCTACTTCGCCAAGACCTACGGCATCGAAGGCGACGTGTTCGAGCTGGTGGTCACCGCCGAAAGCCCGCTGGTGGGCATGACCCTGGGCGAGGCGGAAAACGTGCACGACGCGCCGCTGCTGCTGGCCCTCAAGACCGGCAACGACACCCGCCTGGCGCCGCCGGCGGAGATGCGCATCTGGGTGGGCAGCGTGCTGGGGGTGATGGGCGCGCGCCAGCAGGTGGGTGATTTCGCGCAGAACCAGTTCCTGCGCATGTCTTCGCGGCTGAAGCACCTGGGCGACCTGTTCAACCCCAGCCGCGCCGGTATCTCCGAGGCCGTGGTGCCGCCCACCTCGGACGTGATCGGCAAGACCGCCTCGGAACTGCGGCTGCGCAAGCAGCGCGGCATCAGCCTGCTGGCGATCAACCGCGACAAGCAGGTGATCCGCGAAGACGTGCGCAACGTGGCCCTGCGCGCCGGCGACATGCTGGTCTTCCACAGCATCTGGACCGACCTGGCCCAGGCGGCCAAGAGCCGCGACTTCGTGGTGGTGACCGACTACCCCAAGGGCGAGCAGCGCCCGCACAAGTTCAAGATCGCGATGAGCATCTTCGCCCTGACGATCCTGATCGCGCTGACCTCCAAGTTGCCGGTCGCGCTGACCCTGATGACCGGCGTGGCCGGCATGCTGCTGACCGGGGTGCTGCGCATGGACGAGGCCTACGCCTCGATCAACTGGAAGACCATCTTCATGATGGCCGGGCTGATTCCGCTGGGCTGGGCGATGGACAGCAGCGGCGCGGCCGCGTGGGTGGCCGGGCATACCATCGACCGGCTGCCGACCGGCATCCCGGTGTGGGTGCTGGAAATCGCGCTGGCGCTGCTGACCACGGTGTTCTCGCTGACCATCAGCCATGTCGGTGCGACGATCGTGATGGTGCCCATCGCGGTCAACCTGGCACTGGCCGCCGGCGGCAACCCCACCGCATTCGCCCTGATCGTGGCGCTGTCGGCGTCCAACAACCTGATGACCGCCTCCAACCCGGTGATCTCGATGATCACCGGCCCGGCCAACTACACCCCGCGCGAGTTGTGGCGGGTGGGCGCGCCGCTGTCGCTGATCTACACCATCGTGGTGGTGTTGATGATCAACCTGATGTTCTGAGCAAGGCGTAGCGACCCACGGTCGCTATCTACTCCCCCAGCCAGACCTGGCCGTCGCGCACCTGCAGGGTCACCGCGCGCAGCCGATCGCCCTTGCACGGTCCGGCCACGCAGCTGCCGTCGTCCAGCGAGAACGAGGCGCCATGTGCGGCGCAGACCAGGTGGCCCTCGCGGCTCTTGAGGAACTGGCCCGGCGCCCAGTCCAGGCGGCGCCCGGCATGCGGGCAGATGTTGAGCCAGCCACGCACGGCCTCGCCCTGGCGGTACAGCACCAGCGATTCGCTGTCGCCATCCACGGTGGCATCGACGTCGGCGAAGCCGTCATCGGCGATGGCCTGCAGGGAAATCAGCGGGGCGGCGAGGGTGTCGGGCACGGGCACGTCAGGCATTGCAGTCGGAAGCCCGCATTCTCTCACGCCGTCATGTGGCTGGCTGCGGGATGAACCCAAGTCATTGATTTAAAATGAACACGCGCTACGTTTAACGAGTTTTTCACTCAATGACAGTGGCCACCCCGGATACTCGTGGTTCGCTGACTTCAGCCATGAAACGCCATGTACAACCGCTTCTTCCAATACAACACGTTCCGCACCCTGTTCGCGCCGCGCAAGCCGCGCCATCCGTTGGTGCGCGTGGCAGTCGGCCTGTTGGGGCTGGCGATCCTGGCAGCGCTGGTGTTTGTGGGGGTGTTCGTGGGCGCGGCGATGATCATTGCCGGCCTGGCCTGGAAGCTGCTGGCCCAGCGCAAGCAGGCGGCGCGCCCGGAGCAGGCGCACGTGGTGGAGGCCGAGTACCGCGTGGTACGCAAGCAGGCCCTGCCGCTGTCGCGTTGAGCTGCCCCGCGCGGCCGCTCCCCTTGATAAAACGCATCGCGTAAACGCCACGTTCGGCGTGGCACCGCGTGCGCGCTCGTTCTAGACTGCCTGTGACCCTTCGTGACAGGACGCGAGCATGACCGATGTAATCCCCACGCCCGAGCAACCGCGCATTCCCGTCGCCGGGGGCGGCACCTTCCCGGTGCGCCGCATTTACTGCGTCGGGCGCAATTTCGCCGACCATGCGCGCGAGATGGGCGCGGCGGTGCCGGCGGCCGACGACCGCGGCCGCCCGATGTTCTTCAGCAAGCCGGCCGATGCGATCGTGGTCGGCCACGATGATGTGATCCCCTACCCGCCGGCCACGCAGGACCTCCACCATGAAGTGGAACTGGTGGTCGCGATCGGTCGTGACGCGCCGGCCGGCGAACTGCCGGTGGACCAGGCCGAGGCGCTGGTGTTCGGCTATGGCGTGGGCCTGGACCTGACCCGCCGCGACCTGCAGGCGGCCGCCAAGGCCAAGGGCCATCCGTGGGACAGCGCCAAGGGCTTCGACGCCTCCGCGCCGATCAGCGAACTGGTGCCGGCCGGTGAAGTGGGCGACCTGTCCGCGTTGAACCTGTCGTTGGAGATCAACGGGCAGGTACGCCAGCAATCGCTGCTGGACCAGATGATCTGGAACGTGCCGGAGATCCTGCACGAACTGTCCAAGCTGTGGGCACTGAAGGCCGGCGACCTGGTCTTCATGGGCACGCCGGCGGGCGTGGCCGCGTTGCAGCCGGGCGACCGTTTCAGCGCGCGTCTGGAGAACGTGGCCGAACGCCACGGCATCATCGCCGGATGACACCCCCTGCGTTACGCTGCGCCGTCTTTCGACCACACTGCCACAGGAGACCCCGATGGGAATGATTACCGAGTTCAAGGAATTTGCCATGCGTGGCAACGTCATCGACCTGGCGGTCGGTGTCGTCATCGGTGCGGCGTTCGGCAAGATCGTCACCGCGCTGGTGGACAAGATCATCATGCCGCCGCTGGGTTGGCTGATCGGCCGGGTGGACTTCTCGCAGCTGGCCTGGACGCTGGCACCGGCGCGGGTGGCCGCCGATGGCAAGGAGATCCCGGCGGTGGTGATCGGCTACGGCGATTTCCTCAACACGCTGGTGCAGTTCGTGATCGTGGCCTTTGCGATCTTCCTGGTGGTCAAGGTCATCAACCGCCTGGCGCGCAAGAAGGAAGCGGCGCCGGCCGCCCCGGCCGAAGAAGTGCTGCTGCTGCGCGAAATCCGCGACAACCTCAAGCGCTGAAGCCCCGGCACTGCCGGCCGGTGCACGCACTACCGGGTGGCTGATGGATGACTGCCGAGCCGGCCAGCGGCCGGCACTACCGGGCGGCTGATGGATGACTGCTCAGCCGGCCAGCGGCCGGCACTACCGGGCGGCTGATGGATGCCTGCCGAGCCGGCCAGCGGCCGGCACTACCGGGTGGCTGATGGATGCCTGCCGAGCCGGCCAGCGGCCGGCACTACCGTGCGCGCCATCGCCCGAAAGCCCCCCCGCGCGGGGCTTTCGCGTTTGGAAAACAGCATCCGCCCAACCATGACCTACCGCCCATGTGCGGCGCGGGCAGGCTGTTAAGCTCGACCGCTTCCGCCCCTGTTTCCCGGAGTTGTCCATGCGTCGCCGCGTCCTTGCCATCGCATCCTCCCTCGCCCTGCTGGCCGCCCCGGCGTTCGCGGCGACCGGCACCACCACCCTGCCGCCCAGGTCGCTGGCGACCGCGGCGGAGCTGCGCGAGCAGGCGCTGAAGGACGATACCGGCTGGAAGGTGGTCGAGTCGCTGACCACCGAGATCGGCCCGCGCATCGCCGGCGGCGAAGCGGACGCCCGCGCCGTGGCCTGGGCCGTGGCCAAGTTCAAGGCGCTCGGCTTTGACAAGGTCTGGACCGAGCCGGTGACCTTCCCCAAATGGGAGCGCCGCAGCGAGCACGCCGAGGTGATCGGCAAGCACGCCCAGCCGCTGGCCATCACCGCGCTGGGCGGCAGCCCGGGCGGCACGGTCGAGGCCGAGGTGGTGCGCTTTGCCGACCTGGCCGCGCTGCAGGCCGCGCCGGCAGGGTCGCTGACGGGCAAGATCGCCTTCGTCGACTACCAGATGACGGCCTACCGCGACGGCCGCGATTACGGCAACGGCGGCGCGGTGCGCAGCAAGGGTCCGTCCGAGGCGATCCGCAAGGGCGCGGTCGGCTTCGTGATGCGCTCGGCCGGCACCGATTCGCACCGCGTGCCACACACCGGCATCACCCGTTTCGATGACGGCCTCACCCCGGTGCCGGCGGCGGCGCTGTCGGTGCCCGACGCCAACCAGCTCGCGCGCCTGGTCGCGCTGGGCAGCACCACGCTGAAGTTGAGCCTGGATTGCGGCTGGGACGGCAAGGCCACCTCCTACAACGTGATCGGCGAGATCACCGGGCGCAGCCTGCCCAAGGAAGTGGTGGTGATCGGCGGCCACCTCGATTCGTGGGACCTGGGCACCGGCGCGGTGGATGACGGCGCCGGCGTGGGCATCACCATGGCCGCCGGCCACCTCATCGGCCAGCTCAAGCAGGCGCCCAAGCGCACCATCCGCGTGGTCGCCTTCGCCAACGAGGAACAGGGCCTCTACGGTGGCAAGGCCTATGCCGAGGCGCACGCCAAGGACGTGGTGCGGCACCAGCTGGCGGCCGAAAGCGACTTCGGTGCGGGCCGCATCTATGCCTTCAACACCGGCTCGCCCAACCCGGAAAACTCGCGCGAGGCCACCCGCCAGATCGCCGAGGTGCTCAAGCCGCTGGGCATCGAGTACGCCGCCGACAAGGGCGGCCCCGGCCCCGACGTCGGCCCGCTGGCCGCCAAGGGCGGTGCATGGGCGTGGCTGGCCCAGGACGGCAGCGATTACTTCCACCTCCACCACACCGCCGACGACACCCTGGACAAGATCGACCCGGCCGCACTGGCCCAGAACGTCGCCGCCTACACCGTCTTTGCCTACCTGGCCGCCGAAGCGGACGGCAGCTTCGGCAGCGAAGCCAAGCCGACCACGCCGCCGAACGAATGACCGGGCGCGGGGATCGGGCAGACATGCTGGTCCCCGCCTGGTTGGCCGAGTAAAAAGCGCCTCGCCTGTCTGCGGGGTTCAAGGGTGGCTGTGGGATGCCGGCCAGCGGCCGGCACTACCGGTTTTTTTTGGTGTGCACCGGGCTATTGGCCCAGGGCGCGCGAGGAAAAAAAAACCCGGCCGCAATGCGACCGGGTTACCGGGATTCGTCACACCCCACGCGGTGAGCGCCACAAGCTACTGCGGTCCGGACAACGGCGCCGCGCTGGGTGGGTGTCTCTCCTCACCAACGCAGCACGGCGCCGTCGAGCACTGTGACCCACCGTCTGGGTGGTCACTATGCGAAAAATCCGAATCCCATGTAGTCAGGCAGTTATCGGTGACGCCGATCACACCACGATGTGTGGACGCGCGCACGTGCGCGTTTTCCCGACAAACACATCCTGCTCAGCGCCTGCGCCGACCGACCCAATGCGACAACAACACCGCCGTCGCCGAGGCCACGTTGAGGCTTTCCACCGCACCCGAGCCGGGAATGGAGACCTGCTGGTCGCAGTCCTGCGCCAGCGCGCGATCCATGCCCTCGCCCTCGGCCCCCATCACATACACCAGGCGTTCGGGCACCTCGCTGGCGAACAGGTCCGCGCCGCCCGCCACCAGCGTCGCCGCCAGCCCAAAACCGGCCGCGCGCAAGGCGGCCATCGCTTCCGGCAGCGCCGGCAGGCGCACCAACGGCACCGCCTCCGCACCGCCCTCGGCCACGCGCGCGGCGGCACCGGACAACGCCAGCGTCGCCCCCGGCGGCAGCAACAACCCGGCCACCCCGAAATGCGCCGCCGAGCGCAGGATCGCGCCGAAGTTGTGCGGGTTGCCCACGCCGTCCAGCCACAGCGCCAGGGCCGGCGCCCCGGCCGGCAGCGTCGCCAGCCAGGCATCCAGTTCCAGCATCGGCGCGCGCAGCACATCGGCCACCACGCCTTCATGGTGGGTCGTGGCCGCCAGCTTGTTCAGATCGCCCTCTTCCACCACCCGGTAGCCGACCCGGTTGGCCACGCACCACTTCAGCACCGGCTGCATGCGCGGGATCAGCGACTCCACCAGGTACAGCTTGCGCAGCGCCTGCGGGCGCTTCTCGAACAGCGCCTGCACTGCGTTCCAGCCGTACAGGCGCAGCTCGTCGTTGCCGCGCCCGGGCGGCGGCGGCGTGCCGCCTTCGCGCGGTGGCAGCGGGGTGGCCCGCGGCGGTCGCGACGACGGGCGGCGGGCATTTTTCCAGGGATCATTCACTACGGGACAACTCCAGCTTGCGTTGACGCCAGAAATCGGCGTTCTTGATGCCCAGGGCATCGGGGTCGAAGGTCGGGTCCAGCCCGAGCTTCTTCTGTCGTTCGTAATCGCGCAGCGCCAGCATCGCCGGCTTCTGCACGATCAGGATGGCGATGATGTTCAGCCACGCCATCAGGCCCACGCCGATGTCGCCCAGCGCCCAGGCCAGGGTGGCGTTGTGGAAGGCACCGAACACCACCATGCCGATGATGCCCAGGCGCAGCAGCAGCACGGTGAGCGGCCGCTTCCTGTTGTGGTTGACGTAGGTCAGGTTGGTTTCGGCCATGTAGTAATAGGCCATGATCGTGGTGAAGGCGAAGAAGAAGATCGCCAGCGACACGAACGAGGCGCCCCAGCCCGGCAGCACCGCTTCCACGCCGGCCTGCGCATAACCGGCGCCTTCGGGGATACCGGCCAGGCCCTGGAAGATCGGCTCGGCCCCGGCCACCGGTGAGTACACGTTGTAGGTGCCGCTGGCCAGGATCAGGAACGCGGTGGCCGTGCACACCATCATGGTGTCGAAATAGATCGCAAACGCCTGCACGTAGCCCTGCTTGGCCGGGTGCGAGACTTCCGAGGCCGCCGCGGCGTGCGGGCCCGAGCCCTGCCCGGCTTCGTTGGCGTAGATGCCGCGCTTGATGCCCCACTCCACCGCCAGGCCCATCATCGCGCCGAACGCGGCATGGGTACCGAAGGCGCTGTCGAGGATCAGGCCGAACATCGCCGGCACGCGGTCGTAGTTGATGACCATGATGGCGATGGCCATCAGGATGAAGGCGGCGGCCATGAACGGCACCACCACCTCGGCGAAGTTGGCGATGCGCTTGACCCCGCCGAAGATGACCACGCCCAGCAGCAGCGCCACCACGATGCCGATGGCCAGCTTGAGCGCCAGCACCGATTCCATGCCGAACATCTGGCCATCCAGCGGCCCGCACAGCGCGCCGCCGCGGCAGGCGTTGATGATGCTGTCGGCGATCGCATTGGCCTGCACGCCCGGCATCAGGAAGCCGGCGGCCACGATCGTGGCCAGCGCGAAGGCCATGGCATACCACTTCAGGCCCATCGCCTTTTCGATGTAGTAGGCCGGACCACCGCGGTAGCGCCCCTCGGCGTCCTTGGTCTTGTAGATCTGCGCCAGGGTGCATTCCACGTAGGAGGTGGAGGCGCCGAAGAAGCCCATGATCCACATCCAGAAGATCGCACCGGGGCCGCCGAAGGCGATGGCGGTGGCCACGCCGGCGATGTTGCCGATGCCCATGCGCCCGGCCATCGACATGGCCAGCGCCTGGAACGACGACACGCCGGCGTCGGATTTCTCGCCCTTGACGGTCAAGCGACACATTTCCACGAAACCACGGACCTGCATGAAGCGGGTGCGGACGCTGAAGAACAGGGCCGCGCCCAGGCACACGAAGATCAGTGCCTTGCTCCAGATGATGCTGCTGACGACATGTACGGCTGCTTCCACGCGCTCTCTCCAGTCGGCGGAAAATAAAGGACGTCCCGTCGGCTGGAGGGGACCGGCTCGATTCTCCACCATCGCGGGCCGGCCGGGTAGGGCCACGCCCGTCGCCGGCGGTCAGGGCAGCGCGGTGCGTACCCGGGCAAAGCGGCGCAGGTCGTGCAGTTCACCGCGCTTGAGGATGGCGCAGCGGGCCGTGCCCTCTTCCACGAAGCCGTTGGCCAGCAGTACCCGGGCCGAGCCCTCGTTGAAATCCAGCACCTCGGCCTGCAGCCTGAACAGGCGCAGGTGATCCATCGCCCACGGTGCAAACAGGCCCACCACGCGGGTCATCCAGCCCTGGCCCCAGTGGGCCTGGCCCAGCCAGTAGCCCAGTTCGCCGGCATGCCCGCGCTCGGCCGTGCCGACCTGCACGCCGATGCCGCCGCAGGCCGCACCGTCGATGACGATGGCCCGCGACAGCGTGCCCGGGCCGAGCACCTGCCCGGCCAGGAAGGCTTCGCCATCGGCGTGGGTATAGGGGAAAGGAAAGCGGTCGCGCAGCCCGCGCGACACCGCCGCGTCGTTGGCATGGTGCACCAGCGAGGCCAGGTCCGCGTGCCGCCACGGCCGCAGTACGAACCCCTGCCCCTGCAAGGCTGGCGCCGGATCAGGCATGCCCGCCCACCGAGGGTGTCTCGGCTTCCTGTTTCTCCAGCTCGCGCGCGACCGCCTCCGGCGAGCGCGTATACGGGGCCAGCAGCGCATAGAACGCCGGCACCACGAACAGGGAGAGGAAGGTGGACACGGTGACGCCGAAGATCACCACGATGCCGATCGTGCCGCGGCTGGCCGACCCGGGGCCGCCGGCCACCACCAGCGGGATCGCGCCGACTACCGTGGCGATGGAGGTCATCAGGATCGGGCGCAGGCGCACCATGGCCGATTCGACGATGGCCGCGTGCACGTTGCGGCCCTCATCGCGCAGCTGGTTGGCGAACTCCACGATCAGGATGCCGTTCTTGGCCGCCAGGCCCACCAGCATCACGATGCCGATCTGGCTGAACAGGTTGATGGTGCCGCCGCTGACGTACAGGCCCAGCAGCGCGCCGAGCACGCCCAGCGGCACGGTCAGCATGATCACCAGCGGGTGGATGAAGCTCTCGAACTGCGCGGCCAGCACCAGGTACACCACCAGCAGCGCCATGGCGAAGGTGAGCAGCACCGCGCTGCCGGCGTTCTGGTATTCGCGCGATTCGCCCTTCCAGTCCAGCTGGGCATGCTGGGGCAGCTCGTCGCGCGCGGTCTGCTGGGCCCAGGCGATCGCCTCGCCCAGCGGGTAGCCCGGGGCCAGGCCGGCGCTGATGGTGATCGAACGCAGCCGGTTGAAGCGGTTGAGGTTGCCGGCCTCGGCCACCTCGCTGAGGGTGACCAGGTTGGACAGCGGCACCAGTTCGCCGCTGCTGGCGCGCACGCGGATGGCGGCCAGGTCGGCCGGCGAGGCACGGCCATCGCGGCCAGCCTGCACCAGCACGTCGTACTCCTCGCCGTTGTCCACGAACGTGGTGACCCGGCGCGAGCCCATCATGGTTTCCAGCGCACTGCCGATCGCGGTGACCGACACGCCCAGGTCGGCGGCGCGCTGGCGGTCGATGTTGACGCGCATCTGCGGCCGGGTTTCCTTGTAGTCCGAATCGGCGCCGACCAGGCCGGGGTTGTCGGCCATGCGCTGCAGCATGCGATCGCGCCACTGCGCGATCTCGGCATATTCCGGGCCGCCCAGCACGATCTGGAACGGCTGGCCCTGGCTGCGCACCAGCCCGCCGCCCACCTGGGTGCGCACGCGCACGCCACGGATGCCGTCCAGGTGCTTCTGCAGGTCGGCGGCCACGTCCGGGGTGGCATCGTGGCGCTGACGCCACGGCTGCAGGAACACGCTGATGCGCCCGGTGTGCATTTCCTCGCTGGCGCCAAAGCCGCCGGGCACGCGCGGGTTGGCGCGCACGATCGGCTTGTCCTCGCCGACGAAACCGGCCACCACCTTTTCCACCTGCTGGACCTGGGCCACGGTGTAGTCGTAGCCGGCGCCTTCCGGGCCATCGATCATGATCTGGAAGGAGCCGCGGTCTTCGGCCGGCGCCAGCTCGGAGGGCAGCACCTTGAGCAGCAGCGCGCTGGCCAGCAACGACAGCACCATCACCACCACGTAGATCCAGGTGCGCCCCACGTGCGCATCCAGCACCCGGCCGTAGGCGGCCGAGACCCGATCCAGGTTGCGGTTGATCAGCCCGTGCAGGCCACGCGGCGGCTGGCCGGTATGTGGCTTGAGCAGCTTGGAGGCCATCATCGGGGTGAGCGTGAGCGAGACGAACGCCGACAGCGCCACCGCCGCGGCCAGGGCCACGGCCAGCTCGCGGAACAGGCGCCCGGTGTTGCCTTCCAGGAAGCCCACCGGCAGGAACACGGCCACCAGCACCGCGGTGGTGGCGATCACCGCAAAGGCCACCTGCGCGGTACCGCGCTTGGAGGCCACCAGCGGCGGCTCGCCCAGGTCGATGCGGCGCTGCACGTTCTCCACCACCACGATGGCGTCATCGACCACCAGCCCGATGCACAGCACCAGTGCCAGCAAGGTGAGCAGGTTGATGGAGAAGCCGAACGCATACAGCGCGATGAAGGCGGCCACCAGGCAGACCGGAACGGTCACCGCGGGAATCAGCGCGGCGCGGAAGCTGCCCAGGAACAGCCAGATCACCGCCAGCACCAGCAGCATGGCCTCCACCAGCGTGGCATACACGCGGTCCACGGCGGCTTCGATGAAGGTGGTGTTGTCGAAGGCGACGAAGATGTGGGTGCCTTCGGGCAGGGTCAGCCCCACCCGCTCCGCCTCGGCGCGCGCGGTACGCGCGACGTCCAGCGAGTTGGCGGTGGAGGTCTTGACGATGCCAAGGCCGATGCCCGGCTCGCCGTTGCTGCGGTAGTAGGCGCGACGCTCGGAGGAGGCCAGTTCGATCCTGGCTACATCGCCCATGCGCACCACGTAGCCGTCGGCGCCCTTGCCCAGCGGGATGGTGGCGAAGTCTTCGGGCTTGACGTAGTTGCGCTCCACGCGAAGGGTGAAGTCACGGTCGGTGGATTCGATGCGGCCGGCCGGCAGCTCCACGTTCTCGTTGCGCAGCGCGGTTTCCACGTCGCCCACGGTCAGCCCGCGCGCGGCCAGCTGGTCGCGGTCCAGCCAGATGCGCATGGCGTAGCGCTGGCGCCCGCCGATGCGGACCTGGGCCACGCCGTCCAGGCTGGAAAAGCGATCGACCACGTAACGGTCGGCGTAGTCGCTCAGCTCCAGCGTGTCCATGCTGGAGGAGGTCATGTTGAACCAGATGATCGGGTCGGCGTCGCTCTCCACCTTGGCGATTTCCGGCGGCCGCGCCTCTTCGGGCATGCGGTCGGCGACGCGGCTGACCGCATCACGCACGTCGTTGGCGGCCGCTTCGATGTCGCGGTTGGAGGTGAACTCGATGCTGACCTGGGCGCGGCCGTTGGAGCTGCGCGCGTTGATCGTGTCGATGCCTTCGATGCCGGCCAGCGCGTCTTCCAGCACCTGGGTGATGCGGCTTTCGATGACGGCCGCCGAGGCGCCGGTGTAGTCCACCGAGACCGAGACGATGGGCGGATCGATGGCGGGCAGCTCGCGCAGGGTGAGGCGGGTGAAGGACATCACGCCCAGCACCACCAGCAGCAGGCTCATCACCACCGCCAGGACCGGACGCTGGATGGAGATGTCGGAAAGCTTCATCCGGCAGCGCCTGCCGACGGCGCGGGCGCAGATGCAGGCGTGGGCGTGGGCGTGGCGGGCGTGGCAGCCGGCCGCGCATCGACCTTCAGGCCCGGGCGCAGCTTGCCGGTGCCATCCACCACGATGCGGTCGCCGGGGGCCAGGCCGCTGCGGATCTCAACCACGCCGGCGCGACGGGCGCCGCTGGTGATGTCGATGCGCTCCACGCTCTGGTCGGCCTTGACGCGGTAGACGAAGGAATCGCGACCGACCTGCACCACCGCGATTTCCGGGATGACCAGCGCCTGGCGCTCGGGGCGGAACATGCGGATGTCCAGCAGCATGCCCGGGCGCAGCGCGTGGTCGGCGTTGATGAAATCCGCGCGCACGGTGATGGCGCGGGTGCCGGGGTCCACGCGGGTGTCGATGGTGGCGACCACGCCTTCGAAGTTGCGGCCGGGATACGCCACGCTGGTGGCGGTGACCTTGTCGCCCTTGCCCAGGCTGGCCAGCTCGGCTTCGGGCACCTGGAAGTCCACGTGCATGCGCTCGATGTCGTCCAGGGTGGTGATGGTGGTGGTGGGGGTGACCAGCGAGCCGGCGCTGACCTGGCGGATGCCGAGCACGCCGGCGAACGGGGCGCGCACGCGGCGGTCGCCGATGTCCGACTGCATTTCGCGCACGCGCGCCTCGGCGGCATCGCGGATCGCGCGCTGGGTATCCAGGGTGGCGCTGGCCACCAGCTGCTGGGCGGCCAGTTCACGCTGGCGCTTGTAAAGCTGGTCGGCCTCGGCAAACGTGGCCTGGGCCTGCAGCAGCGCCGCTTCCTGCGCCTGCCCGCGCAGGGTCACCAGCGGGGTGCCGGCACTGACCTGCTGCCCACTGTCGAAGTGGACCGTATCGATGATCTCGCTGACCTTGGCGGTGATGGTCACCGACTCACGCGCCTTGGCCGTGCCCAGTGCCTGCAGGGTGTCGTTCCATGCGGAGGTCTGCACCACCTCGGTGGTGACCGGCACGGCATCTGCCGGCCGGCGCGCGACGTCGTCCTTGCCGTTGCACCCGGCCAGGACGACCAGGGTGAGGCCAGCGGCGATGCGCGCGGTGATGCGTGCCAACATGTAGAAAAATCCCGTTAAATCCCGACCACCGAGTGTACGGGGCGGCCCTGTCCGGGCATATGTGCCAAGCGTTTACCGGGGGCCTCCGCCGCGCCGGTGACGGGCGCAACCCCTTTCGTGCTGGGGCTCCCGGCCGGTGTATCGGCGTGTATCGGCGCGTGTCCGATCGCATCGGTGGCCCGATGCCCGCCAGCGGCCATGCCGATGCCCCCAGCCTACCCTGACCGGCCCGGCGGCGCATCCGCCGGGTGCCCGGCGCGGGTGAGTCCTTGCGAGTGCGGCAGGAGAGCACCAACCGCGCACTGGTGGTTGGTCGGCGGTCGTAGAGAACAAGG
>NZ_JAVWXA010000020.1:29019-52270 GCF_036662295.1 Stenotrophomonas sp. | reverse complement strand
CGACCTCGGCATCATTCGGGTCCAGTTGCACCAGCACCTGGCCGGCTTCGACGCGCATGCCATCTTCGGCATTGATCGACACGACCGTGCCCAGCGTCTGCGGGGTGATGCTGACGATGTTGCCCTGCACGTAGGCGTCGTCGGTTTCTTCGAACCAACGGCCGAACATGAAGTACCACAGCGCCAGCGCGGCCAGCAGCAGGACCACGATGACCAACAGGCCGCGCAGCAGCTTGCCGCGACGGGACGGGGCTGCCGGGGCGGCAGCGGGAGCGGATGTCTGGCTCATGGGATGCGTCTCAGGAATGCGTGGAATCAGAAGGGGCGGCGAGCGCGGCGGTGTCGCCGGACGGGGTGAACCCACCGCCCAGCGACTGGCTCAGCCGTACCGAAACAAGGATCTGGCGGGACTGCAGGTCGGCCAGCCGCTGCTGGGCCACCAGCAACTGCTCTTCGACCACCAGCACCTCCAGGTAGCTGCCGATGCCGGCGCGGTAGCGCTGCTCGGCCAGGTCGTGCGCGGCGCGGGCGGTCTGCACCGCCTGCTGCTGTGCCGTTGCCTGGCTGGCCAGCGAGCGCACCGCGTTGACCTGGTCGGCCACGTCGCGCAGGGCGTTGAGCACCGACTGGTTGTAGTCGGCCACGGCCAGGTCGTACTGCGCGTCGGTCTTGTCCAGGTTGGCGCGCAGGCGGCCCCCGTCGAAGATCGGCAGGCTCAGGGCCGGGCCGAGGAAGGCGAAAGTGGAGCCGCTCTTGAGCAACTGGTCCACTTCACTGGACACCACCCCGCCCAACGCGGTCAGGTTGAGGCTGGGATAGAACTGCGCCTTGGCCGCATGGATCTGGCGGCTGGCCGCCTCCACGCGCCAGCGCGCGGCCACGATGTCCGGGCGGCGCCCGAGCAACGCGCTGGGCAGCACGCCCGGCAACTGCAGCGCCAACGGGTTGAGCACCTGCGGGCGCTGGATCTGCAGGCCGCGGTCCGGGCCCTGCCCGACCAGCGCGGCCAGCGCGGTGCGGGCCTCGTCGATCTGCTGCTGGGCGGCCTGCTGTTGCTGCTGCGCGGCGGGAATGCGCGCCTCGGCCTGGCGGGTCTGCAGGTCGCTGTCGATGCCGGCGCGGCGGCGCTGGGCGGTCAGGTCCAGGGTCTTCTGCGAGCGCGCCAGTTCTTCGCTGGCCACGTCATGCAGGGTGTAGGCGTAGCCCAGCTGCGCATACGCCTCGGCGATCGCGGCCGAGAGGTTCAGGCGGGCGGCCTGGGCGTCCACCTCGGCGGCATGGCCGCTGTCCACGGCCGCTTCCCAGGCGGCGCGCTTGCCGCCCCACAGGTCGATGCCGTAGCTGAAGCTCAGGTAGGCCTGGCCGCTGCCGGCATAGCTGCCGCCGCGCTCCTCGCCCACCATCGACTCGGGCAGGCGCACGCCGGTGTAGCCACCGGAGGCGGACACGCTGGGCAGGCGCTCGGCGTGGGCCGTGCCGATCTGGGCACGGGCCTGGCGCAGGCGCGCGTCGGCCGCCTCCAGGCCCGGGTTGCGCTGCAGGCCTTCGGCGATCAGGGCATCCAGCTGGGGGTCGCCCAGGGCACGCCACCAATCGGTGGCCGGCCAGCCGGGCTGGCTCAAGCCATCGGCGGCCAGCGTGCGCTGGGCCTGCAGGGTATCGGCGTCCAGCAGCGTGCCGTGCGGCTGCAGCCCATGGCTGCTGGCGCAGGCGGCCAGCGCCAGGGCCAGGGCCGATATCAGCAGCGGGCGGAGGGGACGCAGCGAAGGAGTGCGATCGGGGGAGGAGGTCATGGCGTAATCAGCGAGTCACGTACACGGGTCATGAGGGAAAGCAGCTGGGCGCGCTCGTCGGTGGACAGGTCGCGCATGGCGTCATCGATGGTCTGGTCACCGCGCTGCTTCAGCCGGGCCCACAACTGGCGGCCTTCATCGGTCAGGACGATCTGCAGCGCCCGCCGGTCCTGGGCATGCGGCTCGCGCCGCACGCAGCCCATCGCCTCCAGCTTGTCCAGCAGGCGGGTCACCGCGCTGGGCACCTGGTCCAGGGCCTGGGCCAGTTCGTTGGCGGTGCACGGGGCCTTGGCCGAGAGCACCTTCAAGCCGAGGTAGTGGGTGAAGCCAATGCCGAGGTTCTCTTCGGCCATGGACGTATCCAGCTGGCGGACCAGGCCGTCGCGCACCTGGCGCAGCAGCAGCCCGAAGCTGGGAGGCGTGGTTTCAGGGCAGATCATCATGGGGGCGCACTTTACTTCCATAAAATATATTTCTCAATGGAAATATTCAATCTGGAACCAAATGCTGTGTTGCAACAACCGGAGCAATGCGGGGAGGGCTACGTTAATGGCCCGGTTGGGTGGCCGGGTATTACAATCTGGACAATGAATAACGTTTTCAGGCCAGAGGAAGCGGCCGCCCTCCCCCCGGCGCAGGTGCGCCACGATGTGCTGGACTGGCTCGAACGCGACGATGGGCTGGCCGTGCTCGGCTTCCAGATCGAGAGCGCGCGCGGGCTGGACCGTGAAATCGACTGGCACCAGCACCGCCGCGCCCAGCTGATCAGCGTGGAGGCCGGCCTGCTCAACATCCGCACCCGCCACGGCAACTGGTCCCTGCCGCCGGGCTGCGCCGGCTGGATGCCGCCGGGCGAACCGCACACGGTGGGCATTTCCGGCCCGTTGCGCGGCTGGGGCGTGATCGTCAGCGCGCAGGCCGCCCATGACCTGCCCGACCAGCCCTGCGTGGTGGCCATCTCCGACCTGCTGCAGGCGCTGGCGGTGCGGGTGACCCGCTGGGCCCCGGCGGCCGCGGCCGACCTGCGCCAGCAGCACATGATCGAGGTGCTGCTGGATGAAATCCGCAATGCCCCGCGCCAGCGCATGCACCTGCCGATGCCGCAGGACCGGCGCCTGCTGCGGATCGCCTCGCAGCTGATCGCCAACCCGGCCGACGGGCGCAGCCTGGAACAATGGGCGCACTGGGCCGGGCTGTCCCCGCGCACGCTCACCCGCCATTTCCGCGACGAGACCACCCTCAGCTTCGCCCAATGGCGCCAGCAGGCCCGCCTGGCCGAGGGCCTGCGGCGCCTGTCCGACGGCCGCAGCGTGTCCGACATCGCCCACGAACTGGGCTTCAGCAGCCCCAGCGCCTTCGTCACGGTGTTCGGTCGCCACTTCGGCTGCCCGCCCGGACGCTACCTGGCGCGCAACGGCCAGCCCCTCAATCCAACGCGCGGCTTGGCATCCCCGGCCGCATCCGGATAATCGACCGCCTGCGAGGGCGACAGCCGTCGCCGTCCCTTGCCACAGGTAACAATCCCGCATGACCGATCTTGCCCGCCCCGCCTTCCACGGCTTTGAACAGCTGCCCCTGCGCGAGTACGCCGAACGGGCGTACCTGGACTACTCGATGTACGTGGTGCTCGATCGCGCACTGCCGTTCATCGGCGACGGCCTGAAGCCGGTGCAGCGCCGCATCATCTATTCGATGAGCGAGCTGGGCCTGAATGCCGCCTCCAAGCCGAAGAAGTCCGCGCGCACCGTGGGCGATGTGATCGGCAAGTACCACCCGCACGGCGACAGCGCGTGCTACGAGGCGCTGGTGCTGATGGCCCAGCCGTTCTCCTACCGCTATCCGCTGATCGAAGGCCAGGGCAACTTCGGTTCCACCGACGATCCCAAGTCGTTCGCGGCGATGCGCTACACCGAGTCCAAGCTGACCCCGATCGCCGAAGTGCTGCTGGGCGAAATCAACCAGGGCACCACCGACTGGACGCCGAACTTCGACGGCACCCTGGAAGAGCCGACCTGGATGCCGGCGCGGCTGCCGCACCTGCTGCTCAACGGCACCACCGGCATCGCGGTGGGCATGGCCACCGACGTGCCGCCGCACAACCTCAACGAGATCGTCAGCGCGCTGCTGCACCTGCTGGACGACCCGGATGCCAGCATCGCCGACCTGTGCGAGCACGTGAAGGGCCCGGACTACCCGAGCGCGGCGGAGATCATCACCGCCCCGGCCGACCTGCGCACCCTGTACGAGACCGGTTACGGCAGCGTGCGCGCGCGCTCGACGTACTTCAAGGACGGTCCCAACATCGTCATCAACGCGCTGCCCTTCCAGGTCTCCCCGTCCAAGGTGATCGAGCAGATCGCCGCGCAGATGCGTGCCAAGAAGCTGCCGTGGCTGGAAGACATCCGCGACGAGTCCGACCATGCCAACCCGGTGCGGGTGGTACTGGTGCCGCGCTCCAACCGCGTGGACGCCGACCAGCTGATGGGCCACCTGTTTGCGATCACCGACCTGGAGCGCAGCTACCGGGTCAACCTCAACGTGATCGGGCTGGACGGGCGTCCGCAGGTGAAGAACCTGAAGATGCTGCTGAGCGAGTGGCTGCAGTTCCGCGCCACCACCGTGACCCGCCGCCTCAACCATCGCCTGGAGAAGGTGGAGCGTCGCCTGCACCTGTTGGAAGGCCTGCTGGTGGCGTTCCTCAACCTGGATGAAGTGATCCGCATCATCCGCACCGAGGACGAGCCCAAGGCCGCGCTGATCGCGCGCTTCGCGCTCAGCGAGGAACAGGCCGAGTACATCCTGGACACCCGGCTCAAGCAGCTGGCGCGCCTGGAGGAAATGAAGATCCGCGGCGAGCAGGACGAGCTGGCCAAGGAGCGCGCCCGCATCATGGCCATCCTGGAGAGCAAGGCCAAGCTGAAGAAGCTGATCCGCGACGAACTCATCGCCGACGCGAAGAAGTTCGGTGACGACCGCCGCTCGCCGCTGGTGCAGCGTGGCGCGGCCCAGGCCATCGACGAGACCGAGCTGGTGCCGAGCGAGCCGATGACCGTGGTGCTGTCGGAGAAAGGCTGGATCCGGGCCGCCAAGGGCCACGACATGGACCCCTCCACCCTGTCCTACCGCGATGGCGATGCGCTGCTGGGCGCGGTGCGTGCGCGCAGCACCCAGCAGGTGGCCTTCCTGGACAGCGAGGGGCGCGCCTATTCCACGCTCATCCACACGCTGCCCTCGGCGCGTGGCAATGGCGAGCCGCTCACCGGCCGCTTCTCGCCCGCCCCGGGCAGCCAGTTCCTGACCCTGGCCAGCGGTGAGAACAGCACCCGCTTCGTGCTGGCATCCACGCACGGCTACGGCTTTGTGACCCGCTTTGAAAACCTCACCGGGCGCAACAAGGCCGGCAAGGCGATGCTCAACCTCACCTCCGGCTCGCGCGTGCTGACCCCGGCGATGGTCGCCAACCCGGAAACCGACCGGATCGTGGCGGTGACCAGCTCGGGCAACCTGCTGGCGATCGCCGCCAGCGACCTGCCGGAACTGGACAAGGGCAAGGGCAACAAGATCATCGACATCCCCAAGGCCAAGCTCGCCACCGAGCGCGTGGTCGCGGTGGTGGCGGTGGGCCCGGCCAACACCCTGCTGGTGCGCAGCGGCGCGCGCACGATGAACCTGTCCTTCAAGGACCTGGAAACCTACCTGGGCTCGCGTGCCACGCGTGGCCACCTGCTGCCGCGTGGCTGGCAGAAGGTGGAAGGGCTGGCGGTGGAATGACCGCACGCGCCCGACGCGGATGACAGCAACGGCCGGGGAAACCCGGCCGTTTTCGTTGCGCGGGGCGCCCGCGCATGGAGCCGCCCGGTCCGACACCGCGTGCAGCCGACCAACAGTCGGCGCTACCGGCTGCGCACGGTTCCGGTCCGCCGGCGGGATATCAGGCACAAAAAAGCCGGGACATCCCCAGCTTTTTCATTCGTCGCTGGCGGGCGGCTGCTGGCGGGCGGACGATGGTTTCCACAGCGCGCTGGCGAAGGCTGGCTGGCTGGCTGGCGAGCAGAATCCAATGAAAGCGTTGACGCGTGGATCGCAAAGCGTCAGTGCGCGACGTTGCCCTTCGCTTCCATCTTGCTGGTCTGGTACAGCGCCAGCCCGATGCGCTTGATCAGGCCCAGCTGCTGTTCCAGCCACCAGGCGTGGTCTTCCTCGGTGTCCTTCAGCTGCACCAGCAGCATGTCGCGGCTCACGTAGTCCTGGTGCTGCTCGCACAGCTTCATGCCCGCGGCCAGGTTGTTGCGCACGCTGTACTCGGTATCCAGGTCCTTCTGCAGCATCTCCTCCACGGTCACGCCCGGCTCGAAGGCATGCGGGCGCATGTCCGGCGTGCCGCCCAGGAACAGGATGCGGCGCAGCAGCGCGTCGGCGTGCTGGGTCTCTTCTTCCATCTCGTGGTTGAGGCGTTCGTACAGCGCGAACAGGCCCTGGTCTTCGTAGCGCCGCGAGTGGATGAAGTACTGGTCGCGCGCGGCCAACTCGCCGCGCAGCAGTTCCTTCAGACAGGCGATGACGTCCGGATTGCCTTTCATGGGGGGTGCTCCTGATGAATCAATGCGCGCATGGTGCCCCATCCAGAATTCCAATGATCTAATCGGAATCAGTTGCAGTTGCGCCTGCGCAGGCGTGCACGGCACGTTCACGCCGCGGCCGGCGCCCGCCTACAATCGGCGCACACCACTGGGGGGAGAGGGCGGATGCGGCGTTGGCTCAAGCGGCTGGTCTGGACAGCGGCGGTGATGGTCCTGGGCACCGGGCTGGTGGTGTGGCTGCTGATCCGCGGCAGCCTGGCGCAACTGGAGGGCGAACGTGCCGTGGCGGGGCTGCAGGCCCCGGTCCAGGTCAGCCGCGACGCGCGCGGGGTGGTCACCATCGAGGCGGCCAGCCAGGCCGATGCGATGCGGGCGCTGGGACGGGTGCATGCGCAGGAGCGTTATTTCGAAATGGACCTGATGCGGCGCAGTGCCGCCGGCGAGCTGGCCGAACTGTTCGGCGCCGCTGCCCTGCCGGTGGACCAGCGCATGCGCGTGCACCGCCTGCGCGCCCGCACCCACGCGCACCTGGCCCAGGCCGTTGGCGCCGATCCCCTGCCCCTGCAGGCCTACGTGGCCGGGGTCAACCAGGGCCTGGGCGACCTGCAGGTGCGGCCGTGGCCCTACCTGCTGCTGCGCCAGGCGCCGGCACGCTGGACGGCCGAGGACAGCGTGCTGACCGGGCTGGCCATGTATGCCGACCTGCAGGACCCCGGCAACCAGACCGAACTGGCGATGGCCCGCCTCCGCGACGTGGTGCCGCCCGCGCTGTACGCCCTGCTCAGCCACGACGGCAGCGAATGGGACGCGCCATTGTTCGGGCCGGCGCGGGGCAACGCGGTGTTGCCGCCTGCCGACGTGCTGGACCTGCGTTCGCAGGAGGCTCGCTTGTCGTCGTCGTCGTCGTCGTCGTCGCGGCCCGCGCCGGCACCGGACGCGGACGTGAAGGGCAGCAACAACTTCGCCGTGGCCGGTGCACTCACCGCCGATGGCCGCGCCATCCTCGCCGACGACATGCACCTGGGCCTGCGCGCGCCCAACCTGTGGTTCCGCGTGCGCCTGCGCTACCCCGACGCCCAGGCGCCCGGCGGCCAGGTGGATGTCAGCGGCTTCTCGCTGCCCGGGCTGCCGGCGATCGTGGTGGGCAGCAATGGCCACGTGGCCTGGGGCTTCACCAACAGCTACATCGACAACGCCGACTTCGTGCACGTGCCCGCGCAGGCCGATGGCATCGTTGTCCACGACGAACGCATCCGCGTGGCCGGCCAGCCCGACCATGTGATGCACGTGCGCGAGACGGCGTGGGGACCGGTTCTGCATACGCAGCCCGACGGCAGCGGCGATGCGCTGCGCTGGACCGCGCAGCTGCCCGGCGCGGTGCGCCTGGACTTCGCCGACATGGCGCGTGCGGCCGATCTGGACGATGCGCTGCGCATCGCCGACCGGGCCGGCATCCCCACCCAGAACCTGCTGCTCGCCGACCGCCAGGGCCGCATCGCCTGGCGGCTGATCGGCGCCCGCCCGGACCGCCGGGCCGACTGCCCGCCCGCCGGCGCGGCGACGGCGGTGGCCGCGCACTGCGCGCCGTGGCCGATCCGCAGCGACGCCTCGCCGGCGCTGGTCGATCCGGCCAACCACCGCCTGTGGACCGCCAACGGCCGCGTGCTGGATGGCAGCGCGCTGGCGGTGGCCGGCAACGGCGGCTATGACCTCGGCGCGCGCGGCCGGCAGATCCGCGATGGCCTGCTGGCGAAAGAACGCTTCGACGAACGCGACCTGCTGGCCATCCAGCTCGACGACCGCGCCGTGTTCCTGCAGCGCTGGTGGACGCTGCTGCGCCAGGTGGTCGAACACAGCGACGACCCGGCGCTGAAGCGGCTGGAGGTGGCCAGCCGGCAGTGGGACGGGCATGCCAGCGCCGATTCGGTGAGCTACCGGATCACGCGCGGCTTCCGCGGCCTGGTGCTGGAGCGGGTCTCGGCGGGCCTGCTGGCACCGGCGAAGCAGCGCCTGGGCGATGCCTACCTGGAACCGCGCCTGGCGCAGTTCGAAGGCGTGCTGTGGCCGCTGGTCAGCGAGCGCCCCGCGCACCTGCTGCCGCCGCCGTATGCCAGTTGGGACGCGCTGCTGGCCGATGCGGCCCGGGCCCTGGAGGCCGACCTGGCCGCGCAGGGGCCGCGCCTGGCCGACCGCACCTGGGGCGAGCGCAACACCGCCGCCCTGTGCCATCCCATCAGCCGAGCCCTGCCTGCTTTCGCCAAACCGGCGCTGTGCATGCCGGCCGACCGTCTGCCCGGCGACCGCGACATGCCGCGCGTGCAGGGGCCGGCGTTCGGGGCCTCGCAGCGCATGGTGGTGTCGCCGGGACACGAAGCCGACGGCATCATCCACATGCCCGGCGGGCAGAGCGGCCACCCGCTGTCGCCGTTCTGGGGGGCCGGACACGAGGACTGGGTCAACGGCACGCCGACTCCCTTCCTGCCCGGCACGACGGTCTACACGCTCCGGCTGGTGCCGACGCGGGAATGACCGGGATACGCACGGTGCTGGCGCGGCCGACCAATCGTCGGCGCTACCGGGGTGTGCCGCCGGCAGGTACCGACCATTGGTCGGTACACCGCCGAGTCAACGCCGGGCGCGTTCGATCATGCTCAACAGCGGCCCGGTCATGGCCGTGGTCACCAGCGCCATGATCACCAGCACCGCGAACAGGCGGTCGCCGAGGAAGCCCAGCTCGTAGCCGAGGTTGAGCACGATCAGCTCCATCAGCCCGCGGGTGTTCATCAACGCACCCAGCTTCCAGGCCTCGTGGCTGTCCATGCCAGCGCTGCGCGCCGCGCTCCAGGTGCCCAGCAGCTTGCCCAGCGTGGCCACCGCGATCACCACCAGGCACAGCAGCAGGTCGCTGGTCTGCAGCGCGTCGGCGCGCATGCGCAGGCCGGTCATGGCAAAGAACAGCGGCAGCAGCAGGGTCACCGCGAACGGCTCGACCCGGGCGGCCACGGTGTGGCGCAGGCTGGCATTGCCGGAGACCGCCACGCCCGCGGCAAACGCGCCGAACAGCGCGTGGATGCCCAGCATCTCGGTGACCAGCGCGCAGCCCAGCGCCATCAGCAGCATGCCCAACAGCCAGCGGCCTTCCTGCCCGGCCGCGATGACCTGCCGCGAAAACCACGGCCGCACCACGCCCAGCATGACGCCCACGAACAGCACCACGCAGCCCAGGTTGATCGCCGCCGGCACCCAGCCCTGTGCCTGGGCGGCCGCCACGATCAGGGCCAGCAGGCACCAGGCGGTGGCATCGCCCAGCGCCGCGCAGGCGATGGCGGTCTGGCCCAGCGGCGTGGCGGTCATGCCCCGGTCGGCAAGGATGCGCAGCAGCACCGGGAAGGCAGTGATGCTCAGGGAAATGCCCACGAACAAGGCAAACCCGGTAAACCCGATCCCGCGCGGCGCGTGCGCACCGTACAACCCGATCGCCAGCGCCACGCCCAGCACGAACGGCACCGCGATGCCGGCGTGGCTGACCACGAAGGCAAAACGGCGCCGGCCGCGCAGGCCGCCCAGGTCCAGCTCGGCACCGGCCACCAGCAGGAACATCAACACGCCCAGTTGGCTGAGCAGGCCCAACGAGCCCAGCGAGGCGGGCGGAAACAACGCGCCCTGCACCTGCGGCAGCAGCGCGCCCAGCACCAGCGGCCCCATCATCAACCCGGCCGCCATCTCGCCGATCACGCCCGGCTGGCCACAGCGGCGGAACACCCAGCCGGCGCCCTTGGCCACCATCAGCAGCACCAGCAACTGCAGCAGGAACAAGCCCAGCGGCGCCTGCAGGTGGGTGCCCCAGTCTGCGCCCAGCGATGTCTCCGCGCGCGCGACCTGCGCGGCCACCGACGGGCCGGCGTAGCGTGCCAGCGCCAGGCCCACCACCAGTGGCACCGCCACCCAGCCCACATAGCGCCATGCCAACCCGCTACGCCCCATGCCGCCGTGCTTCACATCCATGCCCGATCCCCATCGTATGAGGCGACGATTCTACGGGCTGGCACGGCCGCTGGCCGCCGACCCGCCCCGGCGAAGACGCGCCGGGACGGGCATCGCGGCGATCAGGCCAGCGCCTGCTCATGCACGCCGGCCACCGCGCGCCCGGACGGGTCGGCCATCGTGGCGAAACTGGCGTCCCAGGCAATCGCCGCCGGCGAGGAGCAGGCGATCGACTTGCCGCCGGGCACCGTTTCGGCGGCGGCCTGGGTCGGGAAGTACTGCTCGAAGACGTGGCGGTAGTAGTACGCCTCCTTGGTCTGCGGCGGGTTGTGCACGAAGCGCTTGTCGGCCGCGGCCATCACCCGGTCGCTGATCTGCGCCTCGGCATGCGCCTTGAGCCCGTCGATCCAGCCATAGCCCACGCCATCGCTGAACTGCTCCTTCTGCCGCCACAGGATCGATTCCGGCAGGTAGCCTTCGAAGGCCTCGCGCAGCACCGCCTTCTCGATCCGGCGCGCGCCCTGCGGGCCCTGCCCGACCATCTTGTGCCGGGCGTCGATGCGCATGGCCACGTCCAGGAATTCGCGGTCCAGGAATGGCACCCGCGGCTCCACGCCCCAGGCCATCATCGACTTGTTGGCGCGCAGGCAATCGTAGTTGTTGAGCGCATCGAGCTTGCGCACCAGTTCTTCGTGGAACTCACGCGCGTTGGGCGCCTTGTGGAAGTACAGGTAGCCGCCGAAGATCTCGTCGCTGCCCTCGCCGGACAGCACCATCTTGACCCCCATCGCCTTGATCCGGCGCGCCAGCAGGAACATCGGCGTGGAGGCGCGGATGGTGGTCACATCGTAGGTCTCCACGTGGCGGATCACGTCCGGCAGCGCGTCCAGGCCTTCCTCGAAGGTGTATTCGAAGCCGTGGTGCACCGTGCCCAGCGCCTCGGCGGCGATGGCGGCCGCGGCCAGGTCCGGCGAGCCCTTCAAGCCGATCGCAAACGAGTGCAGGCGCGGCCACCAGGCTTCGCTCTGGTCGCCATCCTCGATGCGGTGGCGGGCATAGCGCGCGGCCACCGCGGCCACCAGCGACGAATCCAGGCCGCCGGACAGAAGCACGCCATAGGGCACGTCGGTCATCAACTGGCGATGCACGGCGCGCTCGAAGGCCTCGCGCAGCTCGACGCGGTCGGCGTCCACGCCCTCCACCGCGTCGTAGTCACGCCACGGGCGCTGGTAGTAGCGGGTGAGCGTATCGGTGGCGCTGTCGTACCAGTGGCCCGGCGGGAACTGCGCGGCGTCGGCGCAGATGTCCACCAGCGACTTCAGCTCGGAGGCCACCACCAGGCGGCCGTCCTTGTCATGGCCCCAGTACAGCGGCACCACCCCGATCGGGTCGCGTGCGATCAACACCCGCTGCTGCTCGCGGTCCCACAGCGCGAAGGCGAAGATGCCGTTGAGGCGGTTGAGGAAGGAGGTGGGGCTGTCCTGCCGGTACAGGGCGTTGATCACCTCGCAGTCCGACCCGGTCTGGAAGGCATAGGGCGAGGCCAGCGCGGCCTTCAGCTCGCGATGGTTGTAGATCTCCCCGTTGACCGCCAGGGCCAGGCTGCCGTCCTCGGACAGCAGCGGCTGCGAGCCGCCGGCCGGGTCCACGATGGCCAGGCGCTCGTGGACCAGGATCGCGCCGGGATCGACGTACACCCCGCTCCAGTCCGGCCCGCGATGACGCTGGCGCTGGGACAGGTCGAGCGCCTGGCGGCGCAGCGCGGGGAGGTCGTCACCGGCCTGCAGGCCGAACATTCCGAAGATCGAACACATGGGAACAGCTCCTGATGATGGGGGATGACACGGGATGCATGCAGTGGAGCGGCCATAAAAAAACCCGCATCGACCGATGCGGGTTTTCTGGAATCCGGGCGTGTTGCTGGTGCTAGCCCTGGTCGCAGTCCCGCATCGGCCGCGCACGATTATTCGCGCGCAGATTGCTGCGGTTGGGGTTGTTGACGGCGGTGGCCAGGAACGAGGACATGGATCGAACGTACCCGGGTTTGTGCGCCGGTGCAACGGTTGCGATGGCAACTGATGGCCTCACCCGTTCAGCCGCCGCCACGGGCGGCCCGCCCATACTCGCCCGCCCCCTGTTGGAATTCACGGATGATGTCCTTCCCGCGCCGCCCACTGCTGCTCGCCCTGGCGCTGACCGCCCTGGCCGGCTGCGCCAGCACCCCGCCGCGTCCGCCCACCGACACCGAACGCGACGCGCTGGCCGCGGCGGCCGACGGGCGCTTCGACTCGGCCCTGCGCGTGGCGCAGCTGTACCAAGGCAGCAACGATCCGCGTGCGCTGGACTGGTATGCCCGCGCGGCCGCCACCACCCCGCGCACCCATCACACTGCCGGTGCCGAGGAGACCCTGGGCACGCTGCTGGAGCGCGGCCGGCTGGACAGCGGCGAGGGCCCGCAGAAGCCGGCTGACGTAGTGTTCAAGCCGTCGCCGCGCAAGGCCTTCCAGTGGTACCACCGCGCCGCGTATCACGGCTCGCCGTATGCCATGCATGACCTGGAGAAATGGTACGAGCGCCGCGGCGACATGACCGGTGCCCTGCGCTGGCGGCTGCGCTCGGCGGTGTACCTGCGCGAGCTGTACAAGCTGCAGCCGCTGCGCGCGGCCACCTCCGGCTCGGCCAAGCCGGGCCAGCCGGTCGCGCGCGGTGCATCGCCCAATCCGGTCGTCGCCGGTATCCAGCGGCGGGCCGCGCGTGGCGATGCCGAGGCCCAGGTCGACCTGGGCGCGCTGTACGAAGCGGGGATCGGCGTGGTGCAGGACAAGGCCGAGGCGCTGCGCTGGTACGAACGCGCCGGGCGCCAGGGCAACGTGTACGGCCAGTACCTGGCCGGGCTGGCCGTGGGGCGCGGCGGCGACGGGCTGCACAAGGACGTGGACGCGGCGGCGGCATGGTTCGCGCTGGCCCAGGCGCAGGGGTTCTACATGGCCGCCCCGTCGTACTGGCGCGAGGCCATCGCGCCGCCGTTCTGGACGTTCGAGTAAACCGATGACGGCGGCGTGGGCGGCGTTGTACACACTCCCGCGCGGCGTTCAAGACTGCCCGGCGCGCGGCCCATCGCCCAGAATGGACGCATGACCGACGTCCTTTTCCGCGATGAAACCCTCACTCGCGAGCGCATGCAGGCCATCATCGCCGCGCATCCGCACGCGGCCGTGTTTGACGGCTGCACGTTCGATCATGGCGATTTTTCGCGGCTGGACATGGATGGCTTCGTGTTCACCCAGTGCTCGCTGGCTGGCAGCAGCTGGCTGGCCGCCTCGCTGGAAGAAAGCCGCTGGAGCAAGTGCCGCGGTGGCCAGTGCGACTTCAGTTCGGCCCTGCTCAGCGACGCCCGGTTCGAACACTGCGACCTCAACAACAGCCATTGGCGTCGCGCCACGCTGTCCTCGGTGCAGTTCCAGGATTGCAAGCTGACTGGCGCGCACCTGCAGGAGGTGACGGGCTGGGCGCTGGAGTTCCGCGATTGCCTGATGGTCAGCGCCGACCTGCGCGGCCTGTCGTTCCGCAAGGCCCAGCTGGAGGGCATGGATTTTTCCGATGCCGAACTCTCCGGCTGCGACTTCCGCGAGGCGGTGTTCAACGGCGGCAGCCTGCGCAACGCCCAGACCCGCCTCACCCGCTTCGAGGGGGCCGACCTGCGCGGCACCGACATCAGCGGCCTCAACGTGATGGACGCCAAGCTGTTCAAGAAGGCGGTGATTTCGCAGCGCCAGGCCGCCGCCGCGTTGGCCGCGTTCGGGTTGATCGTGGCGTAAGGCGAGCCCCCGTCGGGTGCCGATCGTTGTTGCGACCGCCACGGTAGTGCCGATCGTTGGTCGGCAACGCGCCCCGGTAGTGCCGATCGTTAGTCGGCAACGCGCCCTGGTAGTGCCGGCCGCTGGCCGGCTCCCCGGATGCCCAGACCGTGCGAGGAGCCGGCCAGCGGGCGGCACTACCGTTATCCGGCGACGGTCGGAGGGATCAGGACAGCAAGCGCTCGATCAGCCGCTGGTACAGCGCCGGCAACTGCTCCAGGTCGGCCACGCGCACGTTCTCGTCCACCTGGTGGATGCTGGCATTCACCGGCCCGACCTCGATGCACTGCGCGCCCAGCGGGGCGATGAAGCGCGCATCGGAGGTGCCGCCACCGGTGCTTTCCTCCGGCGGTGCGCCCGCGAACGCGCCCAGCACGTCGCGCGCCACGCGGCGCAGCGTGCCTTCGGGGGTATAGAACGGCTCGCCGCTGCGGTGCCAGCGCAGCGTGTAGTCCAGGCCATGGCCATCCAGCAACGCGGCGATCGCCGCTTCCAGCGCCGGCGCGCTCCAATGCGGGTTGTAGCGCAGGTTGAACAACACCTGCAGCTCGCCGGGAATCACGTTGTTGGCGCCGGTCCCCGCATGCAGGTTGGACACCTGCAGGCTGGTCGGCGGGAAGCTTTCATAGCCGTCGTCCCAGTGCCGGGCGGTCAGCTCGGCCAAGGCGGCCGCGGCCAGGTGGATGGGATTGCGCGCCTTGTCGGGATAGGCGACATGGCCCTGCACGCCCTTCACCGTCAGCGTGGCCGAGAGGCTGCCACGGCGCCCCACGCGCAGCAGGTCGCCGAGCACCGCCGTGGAGGACGGCTCACCGGTGATGCACCAGTCGATAGCCTGGCCGCGCTCGCGGAAGATATCGGCCACGCGGCGCACGCCGTCGATGGCATCGCCTTCCTCGTCGCTGGTCAGCAGCACCGCCAGCGTGCCGGGGTGGTCGGGATGGGCGGCCACGAACTGCTCGGCGGCGACCACGAACGCGGCCACGCTGCCTTTCATGTCGGCCGCGCCGCGCCCGTACAGCACGCCGTCGCGGATCTGCGGCGCGAACGGATCGCTGCGCCAGGCCGAGACCGGACCGGTCGGCACCACGTCGGTATGCCCGAGCAGCACCAGTACCGGGGCGCCCTGCCCATGCGTGGCCCACAAATTGTCGACCTCGCCCAGGCGCAGGTGCTCGCAGTGGAAGCCGGCCCGCTCGAGCCGGCCCGCCAGCAGCGCCTGGCAACCGGCGTCCTCGGGCGTCACCGAGGCGCGCGCAATCAGGTCGCAGGTCAGGGCCACGACGTCGTTCACGCGCCCACTCCGAACCGCTGTTTGAAGCCGTTGTCCGAGAAGCCCTGGGTCATCACGCCATCGGCGCTCACCACCACCGGGCGCTTGATCAGCTGCGGGTACTCGCGCAGCAGCAGTTTCCATTCGGCCGCCGAATCAGCCGCCTTGCGGGGCTCCGGCAGTTGCCGCCAGGTGGTGGAGGACCGGTTGATCAACGCGGGAAAACCCCCGGCCTGGGCCGCCCAGTCGATCAGGGTCTCCGGCGTCGGCGGGTGGTCGCGATAGTCGACGAAGGTATGCGGCACCTGGAAACGGTCCAGCCACTTGATGGCCTTCTTGCAGGTGTCGCAGTTCTTCAATCCGTACAGAGTGGTGGTCATGGCGCGGCGTGCAGCATCGATCAGGGAGGACACGCCGAGGATGTCACACCAGGCGTTCGGAGACGACCCGGAACGGCACCTGCGGCACCCGGAAACAGAACGCATCGGCCAGGTCCACGCCCATCGCGGCCAGGTGCGGGCAGGCCACCGCCGCCGCCAACTGCAGCGGCTGCACCTCGGCCAGGGCAATCGGCAGGTCGATATGGGTCAGCGCCAGCCGACCATCCGCGGCGACCGCGAACGCGGCCTCCTGGCAGGCCAGGAACGTCATGGCCTGCCGGGCATCGGCGAAGGCACCGGCCGCCCACGCCGCCGCCAGGCCCGCCGCCGGCCGCACCTGGGCCTGCAGGGCCGGCGCACTGCCCTGCCCCGGCACGATCAGCGTGTGTCCGCCATCGGCACCGACGGCATGCTCGAAACGCGCGGCCAGATGCGGTTGCATGGCATCGCTCCACAGCCGTGCGCCGACCGCGTGCACCGCACTGTCGATCACGTTGCGATCGAACAGGACCCGCGGCGCCGTCGCGCCGTCAGCCGCATCGTCGCGCACCACGTACCAGCGCCAGTTGCTCTGCAGCGGCGACGGCAACAGGCCACGCAGCGGCCCCGCCAACGCGGGCCCGAAATGGCCGTGGCGGTAGGTCAGGATCGTGTAGGGCGTGCGCCCGTCATGCACGAACAGGCGATGGCCCGGCGGCGGGGGCGGTGCATGACGCACCTCCACCCACCAGCTCAGGTAGACCACCTCGCGCACGTCGCTGATCAACGCCGGCACCGGCAGCACGCGGGTCAGCGCGCGCCGGGCCGCGGTCAGGTGCCGGCAGGCCAGCAGGCGCTGCAGCGCGCGACCGGGCCACCCCGCGAACGGGTGCCGGAAGCGCGCCGCCTGCGCCAGCGCGGGCGGCGGCGTGCTCAGTCGGCCAGGCCGCGCAGCAGGTCGTTGACGCTGGTCTTGCTGCGGGTTTTGGCGTCCACCTGCTTGACGATCACCGCGCAGTACAGCGAGTGCGAGCCGTCCTTGGACGGCAGCTGGCCGGACACCACCACGCTGTAGGGCGGCACCGAGCCGTAGCTGATTTCGCCGGTGGCGCGGTTGTACACACGGGTGCTCTGGCCCAGGAACACGCCCATGCCGATCACGCTGTGGTGGCCGACCACGAAGCCTTCCACCACTTCCGAACGCGCACCGATGAAGCAATGGTCTTCGATGATGGTCGGGCTGGCCTGCAGCGGCTCGAGCACGCCGCCGATGCCGGCACCGCCGGACAGGTGGCAGTGCTTGCCGATCTGCGCGCACGAACCCACCGTGGCCCAGGTGTCCACCATGGTGCCCTCGCCCACGTGGGCGCCGATGTTGGTGAAGCTCGGCATCAGCACCACGTCCTTGCCGAAGTACGTGCCGCGGCGGGCAATGGCGCCGGGCACCACGCGCACGCCGGCGCGGCGGAAGCGGGCCTCGTCGAAACCGGCAAAGCGCGATTCCACCTTGTCCCAGAACGGCGCCGGCTGCGCCTCCACCACCGCCATGTCATTGACGCGGAAGTACAGCAGCACCGCCTTCTTCAACCATTCGTTGACCTTCCAGCCGCCGTGGCCATCGGGCTCGGCCACGCGGAATTCGCCGGTTTCCAGGCCATCGATGACCCGGCCGACCAGCGGCTTGGTCGAGCCTTCCAGTTCGTGCAGGGTCAGCTGCGCGCGGCGCTCGAAGGCGCTTTCGATGCCGAACTTCAGCTCTTCCACGCCCGGCGTGGCCGGCTTGCGCAGCGACTTGCGGGCGATGGTGGCATCGCGGCTGGCGCTGCGCTTGGCCGCGCTCTCCGCCGGGCTGGCGGCCTTGGCGGCCGGGGCCTTCTTCGCAGCGGCCTTCTTCACCGCCGGCACCTGGGTGGCGGCGACGGGCTTCTTCACCGCGGCCGGTGCGGCAGCAGTCTTCTTGGCCGCCGCGGTCTTGGCGGCAGTCTTCTTGGCGGGCTTGGTGGCCATCAGTGGGGGTCTCCGGCGTTTCGATCAGGGTCCAGGCAGGCCAGCATCGCATCGTGCAACTGCTGCCTGGCGGATTCGGTAAGGGGGTGGTCGTGCTCGTCGCTGATCACGAACATGTCTTCGGCGCGTTCGCCGAAGGTGGCGATGCGCGCGTCGTGCACGCGCAGGCGCTGGTTGCGCAGCACGAAGGCCACGTCGGCCAGCAGGCCGGGGCGATCCGGGGCGACCAGGCTGAAGCGGGTGCCCGGGCTGCCGTCACTGCCCTCGCGGAACTCGATGCGCGGGGCAAAACGGAAATGCCGCAGCTGGCGCGGGATCACCCGGCGCGACGGACGCAGGCGGGTGAGGTCGCCGGCCAGCGCCTCGCGCAGGGCGGCTTCCAGGCGCGGCGCATCGCCGTCGGCGAAGCTGTCGGCCGGGGTCACTTCGAACGTATCGAAAATGGTGTCGACCGGGCCATCCAGCACGCGCGCGCGGTGGATGCCGTAGCCCTTGCGGTCCAGGGTCATCACGATCGCGGCGAACAGGCCATCGCGGTCCGGCGACTGCACGAATACTTCCAGCGCGTGGTCGTCCGGGGTGATCCGGCGCACCTTGACCAGGGTCTGGCCAGGCTTGACCGGCACCAGCGCCGCGGCCTGCCAGGCCAGCTGCTCCGGGCGCAGGCGGATGAAGCTTTCATCGGGCATCACCGCGAACTGACGGTCGATGGTGGCATCGTCATAGCCGCGCTCGCGCACCAGCGCGCGCACCGAATCGCGCGCCTCGGCCACGCGCTCGGCGGCCGGCATCTGGTTTTCCAGGCCGTCGCGCAGTGCACGCCGTGCGGCGAAATACAGGTCGGCCAGCAGCCGATCCTTCCAGGCGTTCCAGAGCTTGGGGCTGGTGCCGGCGATATCGGCGCAGGTCAGCAGGTACAGATAGTCCAGCCGGTCACGGCTGGCCACCAGCGTGGCGAAGCGGTGGATCACCTCCGGGTCGGAGATGTCCTGCTTCTGCGCCGTCACCGACATGCGCAGGTGCTGTTCCACCAGCCACGCCACCAGCTCGGTGTCCGAACTGCTCAGCGCATGCGCCTGGCAGAACGCGCGCGCATCCACCGCGCCCAGTTCGGAGTGGTCGCCACCGCGGCCCTTGGCGATGTCATGGAACAGCCCGGCCAGCAGCAGCAGCTCGGGCTTGCGCAGGCGCGGCCACACTTCGTGCGCGATCGAGAACCGCTCGTCGGCGCGGCTGGTGGCAAACAGGCCGATGTTCCGCAGCACCATCAAGGTGTGCTGGTCCACGGTATACACATGGAACAGGTCGAACTGCATGCGCCCGGACACCTGCGCGAACGCCGGCACCCACTGCCCCAACACGCCCAGCCGCGCCATGCGGGCCAGCGTATCGACCGCGCGCGGGCTGCGCAGCAGGGCCATGAACTGCTCGCGCGCCGCGACACTGGCATCGGTATAGGCCGGCAGCGCCGGCAGTGCTTCGGCCAGCGCGCGCGCGGTGAGCGAATGCAGGCCGCGCACGTCCGGGTTGTAGGCCCAGCTGGAGAACAGCGCGAACACCTGCTCGATGTCGTCCTGCGGCCAGCGCGCGTCGTTGGCGGCCAGGTAGCCGCGACGCAGCGAGAAGCCCACGCTGACCGGCTCGGGCACGGCCTCGCCGTCGAACTGTTCCTCGAAGCGCTGCAGCAGGCGGTCGCTGATCCGCCGCACCACGCTGGCGCTGCGGTAGAAGCCCTGCATCATCTTTTCCACGGCCAGGCTTTCAAGGTCGTCCTCGAAGCCCAGGCGGGCGGCCAGGGTTTTCTGGTAATCAAAACGCAGGCGTTCTTCGGGGCGGTTGGCCACCAGGTGCAGGCCGAAGCGCAGCCGCGCCAGCGCGCAGCGTTCGCGCTTGAGCGCGACCGCTTCGTCGGCGCCCAGGTGGCCCAGCCCGACCAGGGCTTCCAGGTCGCGCACGCCGAACGCACGCAGTGCCATCCAGCCCAGGGTGTTGAGGTCGCGCAACCCACCCGGGCCATCCTTGATGTCCGGCTCCAGGTTGTCGGCGGTGTCGCCGAAGCGCTGGTGGCGGGCCAGCAGTTCCTCGCGCTTGGCCAGGAAGAATTCCCGCGGTGGCCACAGGCCCTCGGCATTGACCGCCTGTTTCAGCGCCTGCCGCGCCGCCTCGTCGGCGTGCAGCGGGCGCGCTTCGATCAGCGCGGTCATCACGGTCTGGTCGGCGCTGGCCTGCACGCACTCGGCCGCCGAGCGCACCGCGTGGCTGACCGGCAGCCCGCAATCCCACAGCAGGGCGAACAGCCGCGCCAGCGCCGCTTCCTGCTGTCGCTGCCGGGCCGGCTCGCCCAGCACCAGCAGGTCGATGTCCGAGCGCGGGAACAACTCGCCACGCCCATAGCCCCCCACCGCGAACAGCGCCAGCCCGCTGTCGCCCGGCAGGCAGCGCTGCCAGGCCAGCCGGATCAGATGGTCGGCCGCCCGCGCCCGCAGCGCCAGCAGCCGTTCGATGTTGTCGCCTTGGTCGAAGCGGCGGTACAGCCGCGCGTCGGTCTGCTGCAGCGACTGCCGCGCCAGTGCCGACCATTCCAGATCGGTGACAGACGCTGCCGGCGCGTCCAGGATCGGGCTCGCCGGCAACATGCTCAGACCTGCGATTCGCCGGGCGAGAGGGTCAGCACGTCCACGCCGGTCTCGGTGACCGCGATCATGTGCTCCCACTGCGCCGACAACTTGCGGTCCTTGGTCACCACGGTCCAGCCATCGGGCAGCACCTTGTTGTAGCGGGTGCCCTCGTTGATCATCGGTTCGATGGTGAAGGTCATGCCCGGCTGCAGCACCAGGCCCTGGCCCGGGCGGCCGTAATGCACCACCTGCGGCTCGTCGTGGTAGACCTTGCCGATGCCGTGGCCGCAGTACTCGCGCACCACGCTGAAGCGCTCGCCTTCGGCCAGGCTCTGGATCGCGTGGCCGATGTCGCCCAGCGTCGCGCCCGGCTTGACCGCGCGGATGCCGGCCCACATCGCCTGGTAGGTGGTGTCGACCAGGCGCCTGGCCATCGTGGACGGGGTGCCGGCGTAATACATGCGGCTGGTGTCGCCGTGCCAGCCATCCTTGATCACGGTGACGTCGATGTTGACGATGTCGCCGTCCTTGAGGACCTTGGCTTCGCTGGGGATGCCGTGGCAGATCACGTTGTTGACCGACGTGCAGACCGTCTTGGGGAAGCCGCGGTAGCCGACGTTGGCCGGCGTGGCCTTCTGCACGTTGATGATGTGGTCGTGGCAGATGCGGTCGAGCTCTTCAGTGGTCACGCCCGGCTTCACGTACGGGGTGACGATGTCGAGCACCTCGCTGGCCAGGCGGCCGGCGATGCGCATCAGTTCGATTTCCTCGGGGGTTTTCAGATTCACGCTCATGCCGGGCATTATCGCCGATCCGGCGCAAATCTGAACGGGATCGGCTGGAACGCTGACAGCCAGGGTTGGGCCGGGCTCCGGTCATCTAGATGAACGAGAGGTGATGCACGTCACAGTACGCAAGGTCGTGCCGAAAACGGCCATGGATTTGCCGGAATCTCACGGCATGCCTACAAGATCGCACCTATAACCAAGTCACACCGATTCACCGTTCGGCAGCATCGTTTTGTTCAGCAAGGACATCCGTCCCAGGAGCATGCCCATGCGATTCCTCCGTCCCACCCTGGTGTGCCTGGCCCTGTCCGGCCTGGCCGCGCCTGCTTCGGCGGCCGATACCACCACGTTCAACGTCAAGATCATCATCACCAAGGCGTGCACGATCACCGCCGCGGCCGCCACCGACGTCGATTTCGGCTCGGCCCTGTCCACCGCCACCACTCCGTCCAATGCCCAGGGCACCATCACCGCCCAGTGCTCGGCGTTGACCCCCTATACCGTGGCGCTCAACGCCGGTGCCAACGCCGGCACGGCCAATGACGTGACCACCCGGCGCATGAAGAACACCGATGTCAGCGTGACGGCCAACAACTTCGTCGGCTACCAGCTGTATCGCGATGCCGCCCACACCAACGTGTGGGGCACCACCACCGGCACCAATACCGCCGCCGGCATCGGTACCGGCCTGGCGCAGACCTTGAACGTCTACGGCCAGATCGCCAACCCCAGCGTCAACAACGCTGCCGCGGGTAATTACCAGGACACCATCACCGCCACCATCACCTATTGAGGGCCCGCCATGCCGATTTCCGCACGGCGATCCCCGTGGCGGTTCGGGTACGCGGCCCTTGGCTGGCTGTGGTTGCTGATGGGGAGCGCCACCGCCGCAAGCCTGCAGGTCGCCCCCACCTCGCTGCAGCTCACACCGCGGCAGAATGCCGACGCGCTGTGGCTCACCAACAGTGGCACCGCACCGGTCCAGGTGCAGGTGCGCGTGTTCGAATGGCGCCAGGACAGCGGCCAGGACCAGTTGCTGCCCACCAACGCGCTGCAGGTCAGCCCACCGATGCAGTCGCTGGCCGCCGGCCAGCAGCAACTGATCCGCGTGGTCCGCAGCGACCCGGCCCCGCCTGAGGCCCAGCGCGCCTACCGGGTGGTGGTGGACGAACTGCCCAGCGCGGTGCCCCAGGGCACCGGCATGCAGTTCGTGCTGCGCTACTCGATGCCGGTCTTCATCCAGCCGGCGGGCGATGGTCCGCTCAAGCACGCCCTGCAGGCGCGCGTGATCCAGCTCGATGACGGGCGACCGGCCCTGGAGGTGCACAACAGCGGCAACAGTTACGCGCAGTTGGCCGACATCGCGCTGGGCAGCGTGGATCGTCCGCAGATCGTGCATCCCGGCCTGCTGGGCTATGTACTGGGGGGACAGACCATGCGCTGGCCACTGGATGCCCCGGCGACCCGCCTGGCAGGCGCCACGTTATCGGCCAAGATCAATGGCGAGTCGGCCCAGACGCCGCTTCCCGTCGCGCCTGCGACTCGCTGAGGCCTGCGTGCGGATGCTGCTCACCGCAACGCTGGCACCGTGTGCGGCGATGGCGGCCGACGCGGACATCGGCGCATCCGGCGAGGCCCTGCTGCCGCCGCCCACCCCGTTGACGGCCGCGCAGACGCTGTACCTGGACGTGACCCTCAACCAGGCACCGCGTGGCCTGCTGCCGTTCACCGAATTGCAGGGCCGGCTGATGGCCTCGCCGGCCACGCTGCGCCAACTGGGCTTCCAGGCCCGCGGCGACGCCCCGGTGGCGCTGGACCAGCTGGGCGGGGTGGTCGTGCGCTACGACGCCGGCCTGCAGACCCTGGCCCTGGAGGTGCCGCTGGAACAGCTGTCGCTGCCGACCACCCGGCTGGAGCGCCCGCTGGACATCGCCCCGGCCGCGGCCGCCTCGCCCGGCCTGCTGCTCAACTACGACGTATACGGCAGCCACA
>NZ_JAVWXA010000020.1:0-29009 GCF_036662295.1 Stenotrophomonas sp. | reverse complement strand
ACAGCGAAGGCGGCGGCAACCTGGCCCTGACCACCGAGCTGCGCGTGTTCGGGGTCGGCCAGGGCGTGCTGGAAAGCAGCGCGCTGCTGCGCACCTACCAGGACCCCGAAGACCGCCACTGGCGCGGCGAAAGCGTGCGCCTGGACACCGCCTGGCGGCTGGATTTCCCCGATTCGGCCGTCACCCTCACCGTGGGTGATTTCTACAGCGGTTTTGTGGACTGGAGCCGGCCGGTGCGCATGGGCGGGGTGCAGGTCGGCCGCAACTATGGCCTGCAGCCGTATCGCGTGCTGACCCCCACCCCCACCTTCCTCGGCGAGGCGGTGGTGCCCTCCAACGTGGAGCTCTACGTCGATGGCCTGCGCCAGTACAACGGCGAGGTGCCGGTGGGCCCGTTCCAGCTGGCCGCGCAACCGGGCATCAGCGGCACCGGCAACGCACAGGTGGTCATCACCGACGCCTTCGGGCGCATGCAGACACTGGATTTCGCCTTCTACGGCGCCCAGCAGCTGCTGGCCAAGGGGCTGTCGGACTGGTCGGCCGGCATCGGCCGGATGCGCCGCGACTACGGCATCCGCTCGTTCGGCTACGAATCGCCGGTGATCGGCAGCGCCACCTGGCGCTACGGTGCCAGCGACACCTTCACCGCCGAAGCGCACCTGGAAGGCGGCGGCGGGGTGATCAATGGCGGCGCCGGCGGCTGGTGGCTGCTCGGCGGCGCCGGCGTGCTCAACGCCGCCTACGCGCACAGCCGCCTGGACGGCCTGCGCGGCGGCCAGTACGCGCTGGGCTACAGCTGGAACAACCGCCACTTCAACCTCAACCTGCTCACCCGCCGCAGCCACGGCGACTACCGCGACCTGGGCGCGCTGCAGGACACCCTGCCGCCGGACATCAGCGAACAGGCCACCGTCGGGGTCAACCTGGCCGGTGCCGGTTCGATCAGCGCCAGCTACCTGCGGCTGCGCTATCCCGATGGCGAGGACAACCGCTATGCCAGCCTGTTCTGGTCGCGCAGCTTCGGCGACCGCTGGTCGGCCTACCTGTCCTTCAACCAGAACCTGGCCGACAGCGAGGACCGCAGCGCCTACCTGTCGGTGTCCGCCGCGCTCGGCCGCAACCGCCAGAGCAGCCTCTCCACGCAACGCAACGGCGACCGCATGACCTACGTGGCCGACGTCTCCCAGCCGGTGCCGGGCGATGGCAGCCAGGGCGGCCATGGCTGGCGCGTGCAGGCCCGTGGCGGCGACGACGGCGCCGGCGGGCTGGCCGAGCTGGGCTGGCTCAACCAGGTCGGCCGCTACGCGCTGGGGTACTCGCGGCAGGGCGATTTCGATTACGGCTATGCCAGCGCCAGCGGCAGCCTGGTCTGGATGGGCGGGCACGTGTTCGCCGCGCGCGAGGTCTCCGACGCGTTCGCCTTGGTCTCCACCGACGGCCATCCCGGCATCCCGGTGCGGCTGGAGAACCGGCTGATCGGCAGCACCGACCGCAACGGCCTGCTGCTGGTGACCTCGCTGCTGTCCTGGCAGCGCAACCGGCTCTCGATCGACACCCTGGACCTGCCGGCGGACATGCGCGCCGATCGCGTGGATACCTGGGTGACCCCGCGGCAGAGCGCCGGCCTGGGCGTGGATTTCGGGCTGCGCCGCACGCGTGCCTGGAGCGCGGTGCTGCACGATGCCACCGGCACCCCGCTGCCGGTGGGCAGCCGCGTGCTGCTGCCCGGTGGCGGCGAGGCGGCGGTGGGCTATGACGGCGAAACCTACCTGGAAGACCTGGCGCTGCCGGTGGACCTGCAGGTGCAACTGCCCGACGGGCGCTGCCGCGTGCACATCGCCTCCGCCGTGACGCCCACCGCGGCCGGCGCCACCCGGATCGGCCCGCTGCGCTGCCTGCCGGTGCCGTCACCATGAACCTCGCGCGCGCACTGGCGCTGCTGCTCGGCCTGGCGTGGCTGTTCCACCTCGCCCCGGCACGCGCCGATACCGTGTGCACCGCCACCGCCCCCACCGCGCTGGCCTTCGGCACGATCACCAACTGGGCCGCCACCGCGACCAACGCGATGACCAGCTTCACCATCACCTGCAACACCGCCGCCCTCAGCATCCTGGGCAGCGCCAGCGTGCGCGCCTGCCTGAAGATCGGCACCGGCAGCACCGGCAGCACGTTGCTGCCGGCCCGCACCATGACCAACGCCACCAGCGACCCGATGGCCTTCCAGCTTTACAGCAACGCCGGCCGCAGCACGGTGTGGGGCAGCGTGCCGGGCGGTTCGCCGGCTGCGGTGGTGGTCACCCTGAACTACGGCGTGCCGCTGATCACCGGCGGCAGCGGGGCCCAGACCGTCACGATCTACGGCCAGGTGCCGGCCGCGCAGGTGCTGTCGGCAGGCAGCTTCGCCAGCAGCTTCGGCGCGGCCAACGTGAGCCTGGAATACGCCTACAACGAAACCATCATCGGCATCGCCCAGCCGCCGGCCCTGTGCACCACCGCCACCGGGGTCATCGGGCACAAGACCGCCGACAACGCCTTCCCGTTCACCGTCAGGGCCAACGTGCTGCCCCAGTGCAGCACCTACGTCACCACCGACATGGACTTCGGCGCCAACGCCGGGGCGATCACCGCCAACCTGGACCGCACCTCCACCATCGGCCTGACCTGCATCAACCGCACCGCCTACAGCATCGGCCTGAACGATGGCCAGAACGCGGTCGGCGGGGTGCGGCGGATGCGCTTCACCGCCCCGGACAACACCGCCTACTACATTCCCTACGAGCTGTACCGGGATGCGGCGCGCTCGCAGCGCTGGGGCAACACGATCAACACCGACACCCGCGCCGGCACCGGCAACGGCGCGGCGCAGACCTTGACGGTGTACGGCCGGGCCCCGCCCACCAGCGGCGCGATCCCCGCCCAGGGCAGCTACAACGATGTGATAACCGTCACCATCACCTATTGAACTAGTTCACAGAACCGCTCAAGCCAAGGCGATGTCGGCCGCTATTGGTCGTATCCCCCGCCGTGCGATGTTCGATGCCCCCGCGACCGACCGTTCTGCTCCTGGCCTGCCTGCTCGGCACTTCCCTGTTGCCCCCGCCGGCCAGCGCGCGCCCGCCCGCCGGTGGCAGCGCGACCCTGCGCGTCGGGGTCCGCATCCTGGCCGACTGCCGCCGCCCCGAGGCCGCCCAGGCGGCCGATTGCCGGCCCGCCCGCCAGCGCAGCGACAACGCCGCGCCGGTGCCGGCGCAGGTGGCGGCGTTGACGCCGGTGGCCGAGGCCCCGCGCGACGGCCGCCCCGGCGCGGTCACGGAGACCTATTGATGCGGCGGGCCAGCGTGGCCGTCCTGGCGGCGCTGACCGCGCTGCCGGCCACCGCCCTGGACATCAGCCCGGTCCGGGTGTCGGTGCCGGCCGGCCCCGCGCACGCCGAGCTGTGGCTGACCAATCCCGCCCCCACCGCGTGGACCGGCCAGGCGCGCCTGTATCGCTGGGAGCAGGCCGAGGACCGCGAACACCTGCTGCCCGCCCAGGAGGTGGCGGTCAGCCCGGCCGTGCTGAGCATCGCGCCCGGCCAGCGCCAGCGGGTGCGGGTGGTCCGGCTGGGCGCCGCGCCCGGCGATGCCCAGCAGGGCTATCGGTTGGTCATCAGCCCCGATGGGAAGGCCGGCGAGGTGCGCTACTCCCTGCCCGTCTTCCTCGAACCGGCCGTGCCCGGCGCGGCGGCCTCGCAGCTGCACGTGCGCGCCATCGGCACCCCGGCCGCGCCCCGGCTGCAGCTGTACAATGACGGCGATGGCCATGCCCACCTGGCCGACCTGGCCTATGTCGATGCCGACGGGCGCCCGCAGCCCCTGATCGGCGGGCTGGCCGGCTACGTCCTGCCCCACAGCATGCGCAGCTGGACCCTGCCCCCGCGCGCGGACGGCTACGTGGGCGGCCGGTTCTGGGCGCGGCTCGACGATGCCGCCGCCGCCGCCCTGCCCGCCTCCCCCGCCCAGATTGCACCGGCGGCCAGCAGCGGGCTATAATCGACCGGATTGCTGCCGCCTCGGCGCGGCGATACGTCAACACCGGACGTCACCGGTGAATCCACACCTGCCGCCCATATCCGTGCCGGGGTGCTCCGCGAGGAGTTCGGCCACGGAAGCGACAGGGAAGCCAAACCCCGGAACCACCCGCCTTGCGGCGGACCGCCCTCTATTACCCGTGGCGGCCGGTTCCCTATCAGGAGTATTGCAATGCCCCAGGTCACCATGCGTCAGATGCTGGAAGCCGGCGTCCACTTCGGCCACCAGACCCGTTACTGGAACCCCAAGATGGGCCAGTACATCTTCGGCGCCCGCGGCAAGATCCACATCATCAACCTGGAAAAGACCGTTCCGCTCTTCAACGATGCGATGAACTTCATTTCCAGCGTTGCGCAGAAGCGCGGCACCATCCTGTTCCTGGGCACCAAGCGCAGCGCCCGCGAGTCGATCCGTGAAGAAGCCGAGCGTTGCGGCATGCCCTTCATGAACCAGCGTTGGCTGGGCGGCACGCTGACCAACTTCCGTACCGTGAAGCAGTCGGTTGCCCGCCTGAAGGAACTGGAAGCCGGCGAAACCGACGGCTCGTTCGACAAGCTGGTCAAGCACGAAGTGCTGGGCCTGCGCCGTGAGCGCGACAAGCTGGAAGCCTCGCTGGGCGGCATCAAGGACATGAACCGTCTGCCGGACGCGATCTTCGTCATCGACATCGGCCACGAAGACATCGCCATCAAGGAAGCCAAGAAGCTCGGCATCCCGGTGATCGCCGTGGTCGACACCAACTACAACCCGGAGCTGGTCGATTACGCGATCCCGGGCAACGACGACGCCATCCGTGCCGTGCAGCTGTACGCCCGCGCCGCCGCCGACGCCGTGCTGGAAGGCAAGGCTGCCGCCCCGCACGCCGCCACCGTGCGTGAAGAAGAGTTCGCCGAAGCCGCTGCTGGCGAAGAAGCCAAGCCGGCCCGCCGCGCGCCGGCCAAGAAGGCTGCCGCCGACAAGGGCGAAGCCCAGGCCTGATCCAGGCCCCGGTGGGTGCCCTGCACCCACCGTTCCTGCCCGCTGCCGATGGCGCGGCGACAGGACACTGTCACACGGGCCGGCCACCATGCCGGCCCAACCCCTTTCTTTCGTGAGGAAATCCCGTGGAAATCACTGCTTCCCTGGTCAAGGAACTGCGCGAGCGCACTGGCGCCGGCATGATGGAGTGCAAGAAGGCACTCACCGAAAACGGCGGCAACATCGACGCCTCGGCCGAATGGCTGCGCAAGTCCGGCCTGGCCAAGGCCGACAAGAAGGCTGACCGCGTGGCTGCCGAAGGCATCATCGTGGCGGCCCAGGACGGCAACAAGGCCGTGCTGGTCGAGATCAACTCCGAGACCGACTTCGTCGCCAAGGACAGCAACTTCCTGGACTTCTCCAAGGCCGTTGCCTCGGTCGCCCTGAGCTCGGGCGCTGCCGACATCGACGCACTGAAGGCCGCCAAGCTGCCGTCGGGCGAGACCGTCGAGGAATCGCGCGCCGCGGTGATTGCCAAGGTCGGTGAGAAGGTCGACGTGCGTCGCATCGTGCGCCTGGAATCGGCCAACAACGTGGCGGCCTACGTGCACGGCGGCCGCATCGGCGTGCTGGTGGAACTGGCCGGCGGCGACGCCGAGCTGGCCCGCGGCCTGGCGATGCACGTGGCGGCGATGAACCCGCCGCACAACAAGGCGGCCGACGTGCCGGCCGAGTTCGTGGCGAAGGAAAAGGAAATCGAGCTGGCCAAGATGACCGACAAGGACAAGTCCAAGCCGGCCGACATCCTGGAAAAGATCATCAGCGGCAAGATCGCCAAGATCGTCAACGAAGTGACCCTGTACGGCCAGCCGTACGTGCTGGACACCAACCAGTCGGTCGAGCAGGTGCTGAAGGCTGCCGGCGCGGACGTGGTGGGCTTCAAGCGCCTGGCCGTCGGCGAAGGCATCGAGAAGGTGGTCGAAGACTACGCCGCCGAAGTGATGAAGCAGGCCGGCCTGGCCTGATCCATCACGCTGACGCCCAGGCGTTGGCGCGGTAAAGAAAAAACCCGGCTTCGGCCGGGTTTTTTTGTGGGTGTTTGTTTTTTTAAAAGCTTTTTTTAAAGCATGAAGCGTGGAGCGTGAAGCGTGAAGCAGGTTCATGGCTGCCGCCTGGACCGCGCGGGCTGGCAGGCTTACCCCCTGCCGGGACACGCCGTGAACCCCGCTCCGCGGCCCGGCCCAGCCGCTGGCGGCTGTGCGTTCGAGCGCATGCGAGGCAGTGCCTCGCAAGTAATGCGCTCTCACCCATGGGGGCTCATTGGGCGCCATCCATGGCGCCCAACGGTCCCGGCAGGGGGTAAGCCCACCAGCCCCCCACGCAATCCTGGTGACGGATGGGTTGAACAGCCGGCGCGCTGCTTGAGCCTTGGGTGCTGATGGATTCGGCGGGATTCAAGGCTGAGGTTGATGATTGGAAGTTGATGATTGGAGGTTGAAGTTGGAGGTTGTGGAGGAGAGTTGGATGGAGGGACGAGAAAGCGCCTCAACCGTCAACTATCAGCCATCACCCCCACACACCATTCCCCACCCCATCCTCAACCCAAAAACCTCACAAAAAACCAACCACACCGCGCAACTCAACCCGGCAACCCAGCAACGAAAGGCTTGGCAAAAAGCTGTTGCAAGGCCTCGACAAGGCTTGCACCCAGCTCCTGCTCACCCCAACGCACCGGCAATCTGTCGGGGGTTGGCGCGGGTGGGCTGGCGGGACCGGTCATACGCCATGGATGGCGTATGACGAGCCCACATGGGTGAAGGCGCATGGCTTGCGAGGCACTGCCTCGCATGCGACTGAACGCACAGCCGCCAGCGGCTGGGCCGGGCCGCGGAGCGGGACTTGCGGCGTGTCCCGCCAGCCCACCCGTGCCGACCCAGCCCGCAGCACCGCAGCGCCGCAGTTGCAGTTGCAGTTGCAGTCGCAGTTGCAGTTGCCGTCGCTCGCGCCCTTGCCCTTGCCGCAAAAAGCCGCGCGCCAGCGCACCAAAAAACCTCACCCCTTCGACTGGAACGTCACTTCCTCATAAGGCTGCACCACCACCCAACCCTCGCCCGCGAAGCGCATCTGCAGGCTCTCGCCCGAGCCGCGGCCCACCAGCGTCCCCAGCGAAATATCCGTCACGATCTCCGGCACCAGCGAACCGGACCAGGCCACCGTCGCGTTCGGATCGGTGAACACCGGCCCGCCCTGCGCGGTCACCGGCAGCGTCATCGGCTCGTAGTGCGAGGTCATCGCCACGATCCCGTGCCCGCTCAGCTTGACGTTGAACAGCCCGCCGGACAGCATCCCGGCCACCTTCTTCATCATCGTGATCTTCGACGCCACCCCCGTCTCGAACGCCAGCACGTCATTGCCGTTGACGAAGATCGACTCGCCCGCCAACCGCACCAGCGTTACCTGCTTGCCCGCGTCGGCCAGGTACACCCGCCCCTGCCCTTCCACCTTCATCAACTGAAGGCCTTCCCCGCTCACCATCTTCTTCAGCAGCGTGCCCAGCCCCTGCTCCAGCAGCCCCTGCCGGGTGAACTTCACCCCGCCCTTGCGCGCCACCATCGAACCGGCCTTGGCCCAGACCATCCCATCGACGCGAACCTCCAGCATGTGCGGGCTTTCCAGCTCGAATGCATCGGCACTGACGTCCTTTTCCTGGGTCGTGGACAGAAATTCCTGCAGCGTCTTGACGGCCATGTGGTGCGGCTTCCTTGTGGGTAAGCCGGCAATGGTAGCGCCACGCGCGCGCCAACGCCGCTCCCGGCCACACCGGCCCGCCCGCCCCTCCCCCAATCCGGGCGAATGTGGTACCAAGGGCGCGACGATCCCGCTCGCCGCGATCTGCCCGTTGGTTTTGCATCGCATGGCGCGTCCACCTCACCGCGCCCACGCCAATTCAAAGCCCAAGGCAAGAATCAACGCTCAAATCTGTGACGGACTCCATGTATTCTTGCCACAACACATCAATAGCCCCGCCATGCCTCCCGAGCTGACAGCCGCCCTGGCGCTCTGCCGCAACCTGCCCTCGCCGCCCGGTATTGCCCTGCGCATCATCGAACTGGCCCAGGACCCGGAAGCGGACATCACCACCGCCGCCGACATCATCGCCCTCGACATGGCGCTGAGCGCGCGCATGCTGCGCATCGCCAACTCGCCCCTGTATGCCAGCCGCCGCCGCATCGAGAACCTCGGCCAGGCGCTGACCATGCTCGGCCTCAACGCCACCGTCAGCCTGGCGCTGGGCTTCACCGTCACCCAGGGCCTGACCGCGCCCGGCCAGGGCCAGGACCTGCGCGAGCGCGCCTGGCGCCGCAGCATCCTCAGCGCGCTGGCCGCCAGCCTGCTCGGCCAGGCCCGTGGCCTGCGCAAGGCCGAGGAACTCATGCTGGCCGGCCTGCTGCAGGACCTGGGCATCCTCGGGCTGGCCCAGTCCCAACCGGACACCTACCTGCCGCTGCTGCGCCAGGCCAGGGACAACGAGGCCCTGGTCGCGCTGGAGCGCGAGCACCTGCAGTCCAGCCATGCCGAGGTGGGTGCCTGGATGGCCGACCAGTGGGAGCTGCCGCGCTACCTGGTGGACAGCATCGCCCGCAGCGAATCGCCGGCCCAGGCCGAAGACAACTTCCAGGCCTGCGTGGCCCTGTCCGGCGCGGTCGCCGACATCTGGCTCAGCGACGATGCCGATGCCGCGCGCGAACACGCCCTGCAGCAGGTCCATGACACCCTTGGGCTGGACAGCGCCCAGTTCGACCAGGTCCTGGCCCGCATCGGCGAGGCACTGCCGGACATCGGCGCCCTGTTCGAGACCACCCTCATCTCGCCCTCGCGCGTGCAGCAGCTGATCGAGCACGCCCAGGAACTGGCCACGCTGCGCAACCTGCGCGAGATGCAGGATGCCGCCCTGGCCCGGCAGCGCGCCGACGAGTTCGAGGCCCGCGCCAACCGGCTGGCCGAGCAGGCCCACCGCGACGCGCTCACCGGCGTGCTCAACCGGCGCCAGCTGGAAGCCGTGCTGGAGCAGGAGTTCGTGCGCGCCACCCGGCATGGCTGGCCGCTGTCGGTGGCCTTCATCGACCTGGACGACTTCAAGAAGATCAACGACGCCCACGGCCACCTGATGGGCGACCAGGTGCTGCGCGCCTTCGCCGGCAAGCTGCAGGAACAGCTGCGCAACAGCGACACGGTGGCCCGTTTCGGCGGCGAGGAGTTCATCGCCCTGCTGCCCAACACCACCGAGCCGGTCGCACTGGAGGTGGTGCGCCGGGTGCTGGCCACCATCGTCAACACGCCGATGGCCGAGGTGCCCGACGGCCCGCTGTTCGTGACCTTCTCCGCCGGTGTGGCCACCCAGGGCGGTTACGAGCGTTTCGCCGATGTTCAGGACCTGCTGAGGGCCGCCGACGACGTGCTTTACCGCTCCAAGAACCTGGGCCGCAACCGCGTCATCGCTCGCTCTCCGGGAACCGCCCCGGCCTGACCGGGGCGCGTCGCGGGGCCGGCTGGAACGATCGGCCGGCTCGCCGCAGTGCAACAAGTTTTCTCCACGGGGTGACCCGGCTTCCAGTAGAATTCCCGCGTTTTCCACGCATCCAGAGGCCACCATGTCCAATCTCACCTATCGTCGCATCCTGCTGAAAGTTTCCGGGGAGGCACTGATGGGGGATGAGGACTACGGCATCGACCCCAAGGTCATCAACCGCCTGGCCCGTGAAGTGATCGAAGCCCAGCAGGCCGGTGCCGAAGTGGCGCTGGTGATCGGCGGCGGCAACATCTTCCGCGGCGCCGGCCTGGCCGCCGGCGGCATGGACCGGGTCACCGGCGACCAGATGGGCATGCTGGCCACGGTGATCAACGCGCTGGCCATGCAGGACGCCCTGGAAAAGCTCGGCGCCAAGGCCCGGGTGATGAGCGCGATCAAGATCAACGACGTGTGCGAGGACTACATCCGCCGCCGCGCCATCCGCCACCTGGAAAAGGGCCGGCTGGTGATCTTCGCCGCCGGCGTGGGCAGCCCGTTCTTCACCACCGATTCCGGGGCCGCGCTGCGCGCGATCGAGATCGGCGCGGACCTGCTGCTCAAGGCCACCAAGGTCGACGGCGTGTACGACAAGGACCCCAACAAGTACGCCGACGCGGTGCGTTTTGACAGCCTGAGCTATGACGAAGTGATCCGTCGCGGCCTGGAAGTGATGGACACCGCCGCCTTCGCCCTGGCCCGCGACAGCGACCTGCCGCTGCGCGTGTTCGACATGGGCCAGCCAGGCGAGCTGCTCAAGATCCTGCACGGCGAGAACATCGGCACCCTGGTCCGCGGCCGCGACGTGGCCTGAACCGCCCCGGCGGCCCGGTGGTGACCCCGGTCGCCACCCTGGCCCCGCGACACACCGGCGCGCATGCCACCGCGCCGGCGGCGGGGTCGATTCACCCGATTTCGCCTATAATCGACCGATTACCAGTTACATCCAGGATTCGGGCGATGCTCAACGATATCAAGCAGGACGCGCAGTCGCGCATGGCAAAGAGCGTTGATGCTCTGAAGCACACCCTCACCAGCATCCGCACCGGCCGCGCCTCGCCGGCGCTGCTGGACCGCGTGACCGTCAAGGCCTACGGCACCGACACCCCGCTCAACCAGGTCGCCTCGATCAGCGTGTCCGAGGGCCACTCGCTGGTCATCACCCTGTTCGACAAGGGCATGATCAAGGACGTCGAGAAGGCCATCTACGCCTCCGACCTCGGCCTGACCCCGAACGTGGCCGGCACCGTGATCCGCCTCAACCTGCCGCCGCCGACCGAAGAGCGCCGCAAGGAGCTGGGCAAGCAGGTGCAGAAGGAAGGCGAAGGCGCCAAGATCGCCATCCGCAACATCCGCCAGGACGCCAACAAGGCCATCGCCACCCTGCTCAAGGACAAGGCGATCAGCGAAGACGACAAGAAGCGCGGCGAAGACGACATCCAGAAGTTGACCGACAAGTCGATCAAGGACGTGGACAACGTCGTGGCCGAGAAAGAAAAGGAACTGATGGCGGTCTGAGCCCCATGTCCCAGGCCCCGACTCCCCGCGCCGATGCGGCGATCCCGCGCCACGTTGCCATCATCATGGATGGCAACGGACGCTGGGCGCAGAAGCGCCGCCGCCCGCGCGTGATCGGCCACCGGGCCGGCGCGCGCGCGGTCAATCGCACCATCGATTTCTGCCTGGAACGCGGCGTTGCCGCGCTCACCCTGTTCGCCTTCTCCAGCGAAAACTGGGGCCGGCCGCAGGACGAGGTGGATGCGCTGATGAAGCTGTTCCTCAACGCGCTGGACCGCGAAGTGGACGAGCTGCATCGGCGGGGCGTGCGCGTGCGCTTCATCGGCGAGCGCGAGCGCTTCGGCGCCGGGCTGGTCAGCCGCATGCAACTGGCCGAACAGCGCACCGCCGACAACCAGGCCATGACCCTGAGCATCGCCGCCAGCTACGGCGGCCGCCAGGACATCGCCCGCGCCGCGCGCGACCTGGCTGCTGAAGTGGCCGCCGGCCGCCTGCTGCCCGAACAGATCGACGAAGCGATGCTGTCCAGCCGGGTCGCCCTGGCCGACCTGCCGCCGCCGGACCTGTTCATCCGCACCGGCGGCGACACCCGCATCAGCAATTTCCTGCTGTGGCAGCTGGCCTATACCGAACTGTGGTTCACCGACGTGCTGTGGCCCGAGTTCGACGCCGCCGTCCTGCAGCAGGCGCTGGACGCCTATGCGGCCCGTGAGCGCCGCTTCGGCCTGACCAGCGCCCAGATCGCCGCCCTGGCCACCGAGACCACCTCCCCATGACCAAAACCCGAGTCATCGCCGCGCTGATCATGGCGCCGGTCGCCATCGCGGCCATTCTGCTGCTGCCGACCCAGTGGCTGGCCGCCGCCGCCGCGGCGGTGTTCCTGATCGGCCTGTGGGAATGGCTGAAGCTGGCCGACGTGGACGACACCCTGGCCCGCACCGTGCTGCTGGTGCTGAACCTGCTGCTGATGGTGCTGATGGTGTGGGCCGGCGACGGTTCGCTGGTGCTGTACCAGATCGCCGCGCTGGTGGGCATCGGCTGGTGGCTGATGGCCCTGCTGTGGCTGCGCTTCTTCACCTTCGGGGCCAGCCCGAGCAGCCCGGCGCGCGCGCTCAAGCTGCTGGCCGGCACCCTGGCGATCGTCCCGGCCTGGGCCTCGCTGGTACTCATCCACGCCGGTGGCGAGTCCGGCAACGGCCACCTGTGGCTGCTGACCGCGCTGATGGTGGTCTGGGCCGCGGACTCCGGCGCCTATTTCGCCGGCCGCACCTTCGGCCGCACCAAGCTGGCGCCGCGGATCAGCCCCAACAAGACCTGGGAAGGCCTGGGCGGCGGCATGGTCGCCGGCCTGGTGGTGGCGCTGTGCCTGGGCTGGCTGGCCGGCATCGACAGCGGCCACGTGGTCGGGCTGGTGGTCACCGCCGTGGTCACCGTGTTCGCCTCGGTGCTGGGCGACCTGTACGAGAGCCTGATCAAGCGCCACGCCGGCGCCAAGGACTCCGGCCACATCATTCCCGGCCATGGCGGCGTGCTGGACCGCATCGATGGCGTGTTGGCCGCCTTGCCGGTGTTCGCGCTGGGCAAGGAAATCTTCGGATTCTGAACATGGATGCCGTGAACGCTCCCCGCCGGGTCGCCGTGTTCGGCGCGACCGGCTCGATCGGCGCATCGGCGCTGGACGTGATCGCGCGCCACCCGCAGCGCTACCAGGTCAGCGTGCTGGCCGCCGGCCGCCAGGTGCAGGCGCTGGTCGCGCTGTGCGCCACCCATCGCCCCGCGCATGCGGTGATCGCCGACCCGTCGCTGCACGCCGCCCTGCGCGACGGCCTGCGTGATGCCGGCCTGCCCACCCAGGCCCATGCCGGTGCCGAGGCGCTGGACCAGCTGGCCGCGAGCGCCGAGTGCGACACCCTGGTGGCGGCCATCGTCGGCGCCGCCGGGCTGTCTTCCACCCTGGCCGCCGCCGCCGCCGGCAAGCGCATCCTGCTGGCCAACAAGGAATCGCTGGTGCTGGCCGGTGAGCTGCTGATGCGCCAGGCCGCCGTGGGCGGCGCCGAGATCATCCCGATCGACAGCGAACACAGCGCCATCTTCCAGTGCCTGCGCTCGCGCGATGCCAGCCTGGAGGGGGCCGGCGTGCGCCGGATCCTGCTCACCGCCTCCGGCGGGCCGTTCCGCGGCCGCGGCCGCGACGCGCTGGCCGAGGTCACCCCGGCCCAGGCCGTGGCGCACCCGAAGTGGTCGATGGGGCCGAAGATCTCGGTCGATTCGGCGACGTTGATGAACAAAGGCCTGGAAGTCATCGAGGCGCACCACCTGTTCAGCGTGCCCGGCGAGCGCATCGAGGTGCTGGTCCACCCGCAGAGCCTGGTCCACTCGCTGGTCGAGTTCATCGACGGTTCCACCCTGGCCCAGCTGGGCCTGCCGGACATGCGCACCACCCTGGCCGTGGGCCTGGGCTGGCCGCAGCGGATCGACGCGGGGGTCGGTGGGCTGGACCTGCTGGCCCAGGGCCGGCTGGATTTCGAGGCACCGGACACCGAGGCCTTCCCCTGCCTGGCGCTGGCCTGGGAGGCAATGGCCGCCGGCGGCACCGCCCCGGCCATCCTCAACGCCGCCAACGAAGTGGCCGTTTCAGCGTTTCTTCAGGGAAGGATCGCTTTCCTTGCCATTCCCGCCCTGGTCGCTAACGCTCTGGCAACACTGTCGGTGGCGTCCGCCGATACACTGGAGGTCCTGCTGGCCGCCGACCAGCGCGCCCGCCTGATCACCCAAACCGCCATCGACGCCGCCTGAATGCCCTTCCCGCCCTCCTCCAGCGCCGTTGCCCATGGGTGAGTTCATCGGATCCGTCTGGTGGATGATCGTCAGCCTCGGCGTGCTGGTGACCTTCCATGAGTTTGGCCACTACTGGGTGGCCCGCCGCTGTGGGGTGAAGGTGCTGCGCTTCTCGGTCGGCTTCGGCCGGCCGCTGCTGATGCGCCGCAACCGCGAGGGCACCGAGTTCGCCATCGCCGCGATCCCGCTCGGCGGCTATGTGAAGATGCTCGACGAGCGCGAGGTGGAGGTGCACCCGCACGAGCGCGGCCAGGCCTTCAACCACAAGACCGTGTGGCAGCGCATCGCCATCGTCGCCGCCGGCCCGATCGCCAACCTGCTGCTCTGCATCGCCCTGCTGTGGGCGATGTTCGTGCTGGGCAAGCAGGATTACTCGGCCACCATCGGCCGCACCAGCGGCATGGCCCAGAGCGCCGGCCTGCAGGGCGGCGACCGCGTGGTCGGCATCGACGCGCGCAGCGTGGCCACCGCCGGCGAGGCGGCCATGGCCCTGACCACCGCCGCCATGGACCGCCACGACGCCCGACTCGAGGTGCTCGACGCCCAGGACCGCGCGCAGACCCGCGTGCTGCCGCTGTCCCAGCTGCCGCCCGGCTTCGACGAGCGCCAGGTGCCGGCACTGGCCGGGCTCACCTGGCAGTACCGGCTGCAGCCGGCCAAGGTGGACAAGGTGGTCCCCGATGCCCCGGCCCAGGGCGTGATGCTGCCCGGCGACCTGATCGTGGCCGTGGACGGGCAACGCATCGACGCGGCCGACCAGGTCTTCACGCAGATCCATGCGCTGGGCAAGCGCGGCGGCCCGGGCATGATCGAGGTCCTGCGCGACGGCGAGCGCCTGGCGCTGGAGATCACCCCGCGCCAGGGCAAGGACGGCCACGGCCAGCCCGCCTGGCAGATCGGCATCGGCTTTGCCGAGTCCGCCGCCCCGGCCTACGACGCCAAGCTGCAGTACGGCCCGCTGGCCGCGCTGCCGGTGGCCCTGCGCGAAACGGCGCGGATGGCCGGCGATTCGCTGGGCATGATGCGCCGCATCGTGACCGGCAACGCCTCGCTGCAGAACATTTCCGGGCCGGTCACCATCGCCCGGGTGGCCAATGTCTCGGCCCAGCGCGGGCTGGACTGGTTCCTGTTTTTCCTGGCCCTGCTCTCGCTGAGCCTGTGCATCATCAACCTGCTGCCCATCCCCATCTTGGACGGCGGGCACCTGCTGTATTACCTTATTGAGTTGGTCAAGGGCAGCCCGCTGAGCGAGCGTGCCATGGCCGCCGGGCAGTACGTGGGCCTGGCGCTGCTGGCCGGGCTGATGGGATTGGCGTTCTACAACGACATCCTCAGCCTGCCGCTGCGATGAACTTTTTCCCTTTTGTCGTCGTCTTATGCGCCGGCATCCCGCAACATTGCATTCGACTCCAACCGGACGTGACATGACGCGACTCCCCAATCGCCGCCTGCTTGCCCTCGCACTCGCCGCCGGTTTCGGCGCGCCCGCCCTGGCCCAGGCAGCCGAGCCCTTCACCGTCAGCGACATCCGTGTCGATGGTCTGCAGCGCATCACCTCCGGTACCGTGTTCACCTACCTGCCGGTGGAACGTGGCGACACCCTGACCGACAACAAGGTCGGTGAGAGCATCCGTGCGCTGTACAAGACCGGCTTCTTCGAAGACGTGCAGGTGGCCCGCCAGGGCGACATCCTGGTGGTCACGGTCAAGGAGCGCCCGGCGATCAACAAGTTGACCGTCACCGGCAACAAGGACATCAAGAGCGACCAGCTCCTCAAGGGCCTGAGCGACATCGGCCTGACCGAGGGCGGCACCTTCGATCGCCTGAGCCTGGACCGCGTCACCCAGGAGCTTCGCCGCCAGTACAACGACCGTGGCAAGTACAACGTCGACATCACCCCGACGGTGAGCCCGCTGGACCGCAATCGCGTGGACATCACCATCGCGATCAAGGAAGGCAAGGCCGCCAAGATCCAGCACGTCAACCTGGTGGGCACCGAGAAGTACCCGGCCGAAACCATCCTGGAGACGTGGGAATCCAAGGAGCACAACTGGGCCTCGTGGTATCGCCGCGATGACCAGTACTCCAAGGAAAAGCTGTCCGGCGACCTGGAAAAGCTCAACTCCTGGTACCTGGACCGCGGCTACGTGGACTTCAGCATCGATTCCACCCAGGTCTCGATCAGCCCCGACAAGCGCGACATGTTCATCACCGCCGGCGTGACCGAGGGTGAGCAGTACAAGATTTCCGACATCAAGGTCACCGGCGACACCATCCTGCCGCAGGAAGATGTCGAGCGCATGGTGATCCAGAAGTCCGGCGACACCTTCTCGCGGGCGCTGCTGGAATTCAGTTCGGATGCGATCACCAACTCGCTGTCCAACATCGGCTATGCCTTCGCCAAGGTGAACCCGATCCCGACCAGCAACCGCGCCGAGCAGACCGTGGCGATCAACATGCAGGTCGTGCCCGGCCCGCGCGTGTCGGTCCGCCGCATCACCTTCAAGGGCAACACCCGCACCTCCGACGAAGTGCTGCGTCGTGAAATGCGCCAGTTCGAGAACAGCTGGTACTCCCAGGCCGCGATCGACCGCTCCAAGATCCGCCTGCAGCGCCTGGGCTACTTCGAATCGGTGGACGTGGAAACGCCGCCGGTCACCGGCAGCAACGACCAGGTGGACGTGGTCTACAACGTCAAGGAAACCACTTCGGGCAGCTTCGTGTTCGGCCTGGGTTATTCGCAGTCCTACGGCATGACCACCTCGGTGCAGCTGTCGCAGAACAACTTCCTCGGCGGCGGCAACCGCGTGTCGGTGGAAGCCTCGCGCAGCAGCTACCTGCAGCGCTACGGCTTCAGCTACACCAACCCGTACTTCACCGATGACGGCGTCTCGCTGGGCTACAACCTGTCCTGGCGCGAACTGGATTACTCCGACTTCAACACCGCCCAGTACAACAGCACCAACGGTGCCGCCCAGGTGGTGTTCGGCGTGCCGATCACCGAGAACGACACCGTCTCGTTGATGTTCGGCATCGACAGCAACCAGATCACCACGTACCCGGGTTCCACGCCGCAGTCGATCATCGACTACATCAATGCCGTGGGTCGCAAGACGTTCCATTCCTGGCGCAGCGAGCTGGGCTGGGCACGCGACACCCGCAACGACTACTTCATGCCGACCCGCGGTACCTACCAGCGCGTCGGCCTGGAAACCACGTTGCCGGGTTCGACGGTCGAGTACTACAAGCTGAACTACCAGTTCTCCAAGTACTGGCCGATCATCCCGTCGCTGGTCATCAACACCCGTGCCGAAGTCGGCTACGGCGACAGCTACGGCAAGGACATGTCCGCCGTGATCACCGAGCCGGACGGCACCACCCGCGTGGTGACCGCCTCGGGACTGCCGTTCTATGAGAACTTCTACGCCGGCGGCACCAACTCGGTGCGTGGTTTCGAGGACAACACCCTCGGTCCGCGCGAAGTGACCCAGGGCTATCCAAACGGCCAGCCGCTCGGTGGCTCGCTGAAGACGGTCGGCTCGGTGGAAGCCTACTTCCCGCGCCTGTTCGACAGCCCGTCGGCCCGTATCTCGGCCTTCGTCGACTTCGGCAACGTCTACACCGGCGTGGACAACTTCAAGGCCAACGAGCTGCGCGTGTCCACCGGTGTGGCCCTGCTCTGGCGCGCCCCGGTCGGCCCGATCTCGATCAGCTATGCCTTCCCGCTGAAGAAGGAAGATGGCGATGAGATCGAGCGCCTGCAGTTTACCTTCGGCGGTCAGTTCTGACCGACGAAGGTAACCCAAGGTCTGCGTAGCAGATCTTGGGCCCCGCACTGCTTCCTATCCCCGTGCCTGTCGGCCCGCCCCCTTGACAAAGGGGGGCTCTCCACCAGAGGCACTACGAGACGCCGGGCTTTGCCCGGCGTTTTCGTTGCTGGGGCACGGGCTACTGCCGGCCAGCGGCCGACGTTACGCGGGCGTGGCCGATCCGCCTGACAGCGGTAGTGCCGGCCGCGGGGCGGGGCCCCCCCCCGGCCCCCCCCCCACCCAGTCCCGGGGCGCCCCGTGGGCGGCGACGCCCCCCCCACCCCCCGAGAGGGGCGCCGCCGGTGGGGCGCCACGGCCCAACACTCACCGCGTGCAGCCGGCCAGCGGCCGGCACTGCCGCCGCGCTTGCGCCCCACTGTCTGGGCAGAAGCCGATAGCCCGCAGGCAGGCAAGCCCCCATCCCGCATGACCGGATCGCCGCCACACGGTAAACTCCCGCCGTGAATACTCCTACCTACACCGCCCAGCAACTCGCCGAGCAGTTTGGCCTGCAGGTCCATGGCCAGGCCGACACCGCCATCGGTGGCGTGGCCACGCTCGCCCATGCCGGCCCCGGCCAGCTCACCTTCCTGGCCAATCCGCGCTACCGCGCCCAGCTGGCCGACAGCCAGGCCGGGATCGTGGTACTGCGTGCCGAGGACGCCGACGCGGCGCCCGGCACCGCGCTGATCGCCCGCGACCCCTACACCACCTTCGCCAAGATCGCCGCCCTGTTCGACATCGCGCCCACGCGCGCGCCGGGCATCCACCCCAGCGCGGTCATCGACCCGCAGGCCCAGGTCGCCGCCAGCGCCCATATCGGGCCGTTCGTCAGCATCGGTGCGCGCAGCGTGGTCGGCGAGAACTGCATCGTCGGCACCGGCAGCATCATCGGCGAAGACTGCCACCTGGATACCGGCTGCGAACTGATCGCCCGGGTCACCCTGGTAACCCGCGTCCGGCTCGGCAAGCGCGTGCGCATCCATCCCGGCGCGGTGCTCGGCGCCGATGGCTTCGGCCTGGCGATGGACGCCGGCCACTGGATCAAGGTGCCCCAGCTCGGCGGCGTGCGCATCGGCGATGACTGCGAGATCGGCGCCAACACCTGCGTGGACCGCGGCGCGCTGGAAGACACCGTGCTGGACAACGATGTGCGCCTGGACAACCTGGTGCAGATCGCCCACAACGTCCAGATCGGCGCCCATTCGGCCATCGCCGGCTGCACCGGCATCGCCGGCAGCGCCAAGATCGGCCGCTACTGCCTGCTCGGCGGCGCGGTCGGCGTGGTGGGCCACCTGGAAATCTGCGACAAGGTCGTCATCACCGGCAAGTCGGTGGTGCGCAACTCCATCCATGAGCCGGGCGAGTATTCGTCCGGTACCCCGTTGACCGACAACCGCACGTGGCGCAAGAACGCCGCGCGCTTCAAGCAGCTCGATGCCCTGGCCCGTCGCATCCTGTCTGTGAGCAAGGAGAAGGAATGAGCCACGACCGCAAGCTGCCTGACATCACCCAGATCCAGGCACTGATCCCCCACCGCTACCCGTTCCTGCTGGTCGACAAGGTCGTCGCGATCGATTACGAGAAGCGCACCATCATCGCCACCAAGAACGTCAGCATCAACGAACCGTTCTTCCAGGGCCACTTCCCCAGCCAGCCGATCATGCCCGGCGTGCTGATCATCGAAGCCATGGCCCAGGCCGGCGGCGTACTCACCCAGCTCACCCTGGGCCGGGATGCGCAGTCCAAGCTGTTCTACATGGTCAAGGTGGACAAGGCCCGCTTCACCAAGCAGGTGGTGCCTGGCGACGTGCTGGAAATGCACGTGGAGATCAAGCGCGTGATCCGCAACATGGCCGTCTATGACTGCGTGGCCAAGGTGGACGGCGAAGTGGTCGCCTGCGCCGAAGTACTGTGCGCCGGCACCCGCGAATGACCCAGGCAGGAGACCTGCAATGAGCGACAACGCCCCTCTCATCCACCCCACCGCGGTCATCGATCCGTCGGCGAGACTGGCTGCGGATGTGCGCGTCGGTGCGTTCTGCCTGATCGGTGCCGATGTCGAGATCGGCGCCGGCACCGAAGTGGGCCCGCACTGCTCGATCCAGGGCCCGGCCCGGATCGGCCGCAACAACCGCTTCATCGGCCACGCCGCGATCGGCGGCGAGCCGCAGGACAAGAAGTACAACGGCGAGCGCACCGAGCTGGTGATGGGCGATGACAACGTCATCCGCGAGTTCGTCACCATCAACCGCGGCACGGTCGGCGGCGGCGGCATCACCACCGTGGGCAATGGCAACTGGATGCTGGCCTACACCCACGTGGCGCACGACTGCCATGTCGGCAACCTGTGCGTGTTCTCCAACAACACCACCCTGGCCGGCCACGTGACCGTGGGCGACTACGTGATCATCAGCGGCTTCGCCGGGGCGCACCAGTTCTGCCGCATCGGCGCGCATGCCTTCCTGGGCATGGGCGCGCTGACCAACGGCGACGTGCCGCCGTTCACCATGGTCGGCAGCGATTCGCTGGGCCGCCCGCGCGGGATCAACAGCGAGGGACTCAAGCGCCGTGGTTTCGACGCCGAGCGCATCGCCAGCATCAAGCGCGCCTACCGCACCCTGTACGTGGCCGGCCTGCCGTTGGCCGAAGCCAAGCTGCAGCTCGCCGAACAGGCCCAGCACAGTGCCGATGTGAAGGACCTGCTGGACTTCATCGAGCACGCCGAGCGGCCGCTGCTGCGATGACGGGACCGGGCGGGCACCTGCCAGTGGGCAACAGCGCCGACATCATCGAACTGGCGTCGGTCCTGGACGTGGTCGACGCCCTGCCCATGGTCCACGCCTCGGATCGACCGGTGCGGATCGCACTGGTCGCCGGCGAAGCGTCCGGCGACCTGCTGGGCGCAGGCCTGGTGCGCGAGCTCAAGGCGCGCTTCCCGAACGCGGAGTTCGCCGGCATCGGTGGCGATGCGATGCGCAGCGCCGGCTGCCAGACCTGGTTCGACGCCAGCGAGCTGGCGGTGATGGGCCTGACCGAGATCCTGCGCCACCTGCCGCGGCTGCTGAAGCTGCGCGGCGAGTTCCGCACGCGGGCGCTGGCCTGGGAACCGGATGTGTTCATCGGCATTGATGCGCCGGACTTCAACCTGGGCGTGGAGCGCTGGCTGAAGGAGCGCGGCATCACCACGGTGCATTACGTGAGCCCGTCGGTGTGGGCCTGGCGCGAGAAACGCGCCGAGAAGATCGGGGCCAGCGCCGACCTGGTGCTGTGCCTGTTCCCGATGGAGCCGCCGATCTACGCGCGGCACGGCATCGATGCGCGCTTTGTCGGGCATCCGATGGCCGACGATATCCCGCTGCACAGCGACCGCGAGCAGGCGCGCATGGCCCTGGGCCTGCCGTCCAACGCCAAGGTGCTGGCAGTGCTGCCGGGCAGCCGCCTGGGCGAGATCGGCAAGCTGGGCGAGGCCTTCTTCGAGGCGGCCTGGCAGGTATCCGAGCGCATCCCGGGGCTGCACGTGGTGGTACCGGCGGCCAACCCGGCCTGCCGCCAGTTGATCAGCGAGCAGCTGTCACGCTCGGCACTGCCGGTGGCCTATTCGCACCTGCTCGATGGCGACGCGCGCACCGCGATGATTGCCGCCGACGTGGTGGTGCTGGCCTCGGGCACGGCGACGCTGGAGACGATGCTGGTGAAGCGACCGATGGTGGTGGGCTATCGGGTGGCCGAGCTGACCTACCGGATCGTGAAGGCGCTGGGGCTGATCAAGGTGGACCGGTTCGCGCTGCCGAACATCCTGGCGGGCAAGGACCTGGCGCCGGAGCTGATCCAGCACGACTGCATTCCCGACAAGCTGGCCGCGGCGATCCTGCAGTGGTTCGACCACCCGCAACGGGCGATCGACCTGCAGGACACCTACCAGCGGCTGCACCTGCAGCTGCGCCAGGACGCCTCGGCGCGCGCGGCCGACGCGGTGGCCGACCTGCTGGCGCGCAAGGCGGCGGCATGAGCCGTCGGCATGCCGCGGCAGCGTCGATGGCGCTGTTCGACGGCGCGGCGCTGGCCACGGTGGCACCGCGTTACGTGGCCGGGGTGGACGAAGCCGGGCGCGGCCCGCTGGCCGGGCCGGTGGCGGTGGCGGCGGTGGTGTTCTGCCCGGACCGGCCACGGCTGAACGGCCTGGACGACTCCAAGCAGTTGACGGCGGCGCGGCGCGACCAGTTGTTCGACCGGATCCAGGATCGTGCGCTGGCCTTCCACGTGGTGATGGTGGAGGTGGGCGAGATCGATACGTTGAACATCTACCAGGCGACGATGCTGGGGATGCGGCGCGCGGTGGAAGGGGTGGCACACGTGGCGCAGTTCGCGCGGATCGACGGCAACGTGGTGCCCAAGGGCCTGCCCTGCCCGGCGCAGGCGCTGGTGGGCGGGGACGGGCTGGACCGGGCGATCATGGCGGCCTCGATCCTGGCCAAGGTGAGCCGCGACCGTTTCATGCAGGATCTGCATGCGCAGCATCCGGAGTACGGGTTTGACCAGCACAAGGGCTATGGGACGCCTGCGCATTTGGCGGCGTTGCGTTCGCATGGCCCCTGTCCGCAGCATCGGCGGAGTTTTGCGCCGGTGCGGGCTTGTTTTGAGGGGGTTTTGGGGTAGGGGTGTGGTTTTATGCTGCGCATGGCAGAAGCTGGAGCATAAGCAGAAGCCAGAGCCTTTGCGCCGGCGGTTGCGGGTTGAGGGCGGTACGGTTGGGTTGGCGGGACACGCCGCAAGTCCCGCTCCGCGGCCCGGCCCAGCCGCTGGCGGCTGTGCGTTCAGTCGCATGCGAGGCAGTGCCTCGCAAGCAATGCGCCTTCACCCATGTAGGCTCGTCATACGCCATCCATGGCGTATGACCGGTCCCGCCAACCCAACCGTACCCCCCTCCCACAGTTAATCGGTGCGCATGGGTCTTTAGAGGCGGTTTTTCGTGCTGCCTTGGGGTGCTGGTGGCGGAAAGTTTTGATCGGGATCGGGATCGGGTTTGGTTTTGATCTTTGATTTTGATTTTGGGTCTGCTTGAGGTGCCGAGCAACGCTCGGCACTACCTCCTCCCCCCAAAAGGGGAGCGCCTCTTTCACCATTCGACCAAGCCGCTCCGGCTTTCGCCCTGCTTCTGCCGCTTCTTCCGCCCCTTCTTCTGCCCCTGCTTCTGCTCCTGCTGCCCCCATGAGCACCAGCCCTGTGTCGGGGGGTGGTGGAGGTAGGGGCGCGGGACCCGTTTTGCGCCATGGATGGCGCAAAAGGAGCCTACATGGACGTACTTGCGGCGTGTCCCGCGACCCTGCCTCCACCGCCCCCACCCCATCAGCACCGGCACACCGGCGTTTGCAGTTGCAGTTGCAGTTGCCCCCAAACCTGAACCCAACAACCCACCCCATCCCCCGTAACACCCCTGTCAAGCCTTGTCCGTCCACGCCCGCGCCGCTACCCTGACCGGGCATTACATTGGTCCGGCATGTCCACTTCCCGTTTCGTACATCTCCACGTCCACACCGAGTTTTCGCTGGCGGATTCGACTATCCGTGTCCCGGCGAAGCCGGATCAGGCTGACCCGAAGAAGGCCAAGCAGGCCAACCTGCTCAGCCGCGCCGTCGAACTCCAGCTTCCCGCGCTGGCCGTCACCGACCTGAACAACCTGTTCGCGCTGGTCAAGTTCTACAAGGCCGCCGAAACCGTGGGCATCAAGCCCATCGCCGGCGCCGACATCATGATCGCCGAAGAGGGCATGACCCCCTGGCGCATGACCCTGCTCTGCCGCGACCGCGAGGGCTACCTCAGCCTCTCCCGCCTGCTCACCCGCGCCTGGATGGAAGGCCACCGCCCCGAGGGCGGCGTGGCCGTGCATCCCGAGTGGCTCAAGGCCGGCTGCCACAACCTGTTTGCCCTGGCCGGCCGCGACAGCCTCGCCGGCCGCCTCGCCGGCGAAGGCCGCCACGACCTGGCCGAGCAGCAGCTCGCCGACTGGCAGCGCGTCTTCGGCGATGGCCTGCATCTGGAACTCACCCGCACCGGCCGCGAGGGCGAAGAAGCCTTCAACCAGTTTGCCCTGCTCGCCGCCGGCCAGCGCGGCCTGCCGGTGGTGGCCAGCAACGACGTCCGCTTCCTGCAGCCCGGCGATTTCCCCGCCCATGAGGCGCGCGTCTGCATTTCCTCCGGGCGCGTCCTGGACGACCCCAAGCGCCCGCGCGACTACAGCGACCAGCAGTACCTCAAGTCCGCCGAGGACATGTGCGCGCTGTTTGCCGACATCCCCGATGCGATCGACAACACGCTCGCGCTGGCCGAACGCTGCAACATGGAAATGCGGCTGGGCACCTACTTCCTGCCCGACTACCCGGTGCCGGACAACGAAACGCTCGACAGCTGGATCTGCAGCGAAGCGCGCAAGGGCCTGGACGCGCGCCTGGAGAAGAACCCGCTGGCCGAGGGCAAGACCCGCCAGGATTACGTGGACCGGCTCGAGTTCGAGCTGGCCACCATCATCAAGATGGGCTTCCCCGGCTACTTCCTGATCGTGGCCGACTTCATCCAGTGGGGCAAGAACCAGGGCATTCCGATCGGCCCCGGGCGCGGTTCCGGTGCCGGCTCGCTGGTGGCCTGGGCGCTGCAGATCACCGACCTGGACCCGATCCCCTACAACCTGCTGTTCGAGCGGTTCCTCAACCCCGAACGCGTGTCGATGCCCGACTTCGACATCGACTTCTGCATGGACCGCCGCGACGAGGTCATCGACTACGTCGCGCGCAAGTACGGCCGCGAACGCGTCAGCCAGATCATCACCTACGGCACCATGGCCGCCAAGGCGGTGGTCCGCGATTCCGGGCGCGTGCTCGGCTTCCCCTATGGCCTGGTCGATGGTGTTTCCAAGCTGATCCCCAACATCCTGGGCATCTCGCTCAAGGATGCGATGGGCGAAGGCAAGGAATCGGAGATGGCCTCGCCGGAGCTGATCCAGCGCTACCAGAACGAAGACGATGTCCGCGACCTGATCGACCTGGCGCGCCAGCTCGAAGACCTCACCCGCAACGCCGGCAAGCATGCCGGTGGCGTGGTGATCGCACCCGAGCCGCTGGCCGAGTTCTGCCCGCTGTTCGCCGAACACGACGAAGGCGGCCGAGGCCGCAACCCGGTCACCCAGTTCGACAAGAACGACGTCGAAGAGATCGGCCTGGTCAAGTTCGACTTCCTCGGCCTGCGCACGCTCACGATCATCGACTGGGCGGTCAAGGCGATCAACAAGCGCCATGCGCGCGCCGGCATCCCGCCGGTGGACATCACCGCGCTGCCGCTCGACGATGCCCCCACTTACAAGGACATCTTCGCCAACGGCAACACCGGCGCGGTGTTCCAGTTCGAATCCTCGGGCATGCGCCGCCTGCTGAAGGACGCGCGCCCCGACCGTTTCGAAGACCTGATCGCGCTGGTGTCGCTGTACCGCCCCGGCCCGATGGACCTGATTCCCTCCTTCAACGCGCGTAAGCACGGCCAGGAAGAAATCATCTACCCCGATCCGCGCACCGAAGCCATCCTCAAGGACACCTACGGCATCATGGTGTACCAGGAGCAGGTGATGCAGATGGCGCAGATCGTCGGCGGCTACTCGCTGGGCGGCGCCGACCTGCTGCGCCGCGCGATGGGCAAGAAGGTGCCGGCCGAAATGGCCAAGCACCGCGAAATCTTCCGCGAAGGCGCAGCCAAGGACGGGGTGAACGAGGCCAAGGCCGACGCCATCTTCGACCTGATGGAAAAGTTCGCCGGCTATGGCTTCAACAAGTCCCACGCCGCCGCCTACGCGCTGGTCAGCTACCAGACCGCCTGGCTCAAGCGCCATTATCCGGCCGAGTTCATGGCGGCCACGCTGTCCTCGGACATGGACAACACCGACAAGGTGGTCGGCTTCCTGGCCGAGGTGCGCAACCTGGGGCTGACCGTGCTGCCGCCGCGCGTCAACGAGTCGGCGTACATGTTCGAGGCGTCCAGCCCGGACACCATCCAGTACGGCCTGGGCGCGATCAAGGGCGTCGGCCAGGGCGCCTGCGAAGCGGTCGTGGACGAGCGCCTGCGCGGCGGCCGCTACGAATCGCTGCTGGATTTCTGCATGCGGGCCGAGTCGGGCAAGCTCAACCGGCGCACGCTGGAGGCGATGATCAACTGCGGCGCCATGGACGGGCTGGGCAAGAACCGCGCCTCGTTGATGCTGCAGCTGCCCGAAGTGCTCAAGGCGACCGACCAGATCACCCGCGAGAAGGCCTCCGGGCAGAACTCGCTGTTCGGCGCGCCCAGCCCGCAGGCCACCGCGATGCAGCTGGACCTGCCGGAAGCCAAGGAATGGGCGCTGGGCCAGTTGCTGGACGGTGAGCGCGACACCCTGGGCTTCTACCTCAGCGGCCATCCGTTCGACCCCTACGCCGATGACGTCAAGGACCTGGTCGGTACCGACCTGGGCATGCTGGAGAAGCTGATTCCCCCGGCCCGCCCCAGCAAGGACGGCGAGAAGCGCGCGTGGCGCCAGGAGACCCCGGTGATCCTCGCCGGCCAGGTGGTGGGCGTGCGGCGCAAGGGCGAAAGCCAGGTCTTCATGCAACTGGAAGACAGCAAGGGCCGCGTGGAGTGCAGTGCCTTCACCGATGGCCTGGCCGAGTTCGGCCACCTGATGACCAAGGACCGCATCCTGATCGTCAAGGGCGGCCTGCGCGAAGACGAATTCAACGGCGGCTACGCGCTGCGCATCCGCCAGTGCTGGGACTACGACGAGGTGTGCGCCAACTACGCCACCCGCCTGTCGCTGCGCCTGGACCTGCGCCAGGGCGACCCGGTATGGCAACGCATCAACGCGCTGCTGGACCGCCACCGCCCCGGCCGCACGCCCCTGCGGCTGGACCTGCTGCTGGGGGCCGAACCGGGCCCGGTGGCCGGCATGCTCGACGTGGCCGGCGACACCGCCGTGCGCGTGGACAGCCACCTGGTCGATGCGCTGCGCGCCGACCCTGCCGTGCGTACCTTGAAGGTGCGCTACAGCCCGCCCTGGGCCAATTGATCCGCGCCATCCCCGTTACAGGACCCATGTTTTGATCAAGCGTTTTGCCGTGCTGCTGCTTGCAGCCGTTGCCGTCGCCGGCTGTTCCAGCCCGTCCCAGACCTTCGAGATCGACAATCCCGGCGATGTGCCGCTGACCCTGCGCATCGACGGCAACGAGCTGCCGATCGCCGCCCATGCCTCGCGCCCGGTCAAGCTCAAGCCGGGCGAGCACCACCTGCAGACCCCGGCCCTGGGCGATGTGCGCTTCATCGTCTACGCCCGCGGCAAGGGGGGGCTGATCAATCCGACGCTGGCCGAGTACGTGATCGCCAGCGAGATCTACGTCACCGACGCCGACAAGCTCAAGCACTTCGGCACGCCCAACCACCACATCGAACTGGGCGGGGTCGGCTTCGACGGCCCCTACCGCACCACCCATGCGCTGTTCATCGACCAGGCCTGGACCTTCGGCGTGCGCGAGCCGTTCCCGGACGAGCAGACCGTGGCGCACGTGGACGAGACCGGCGGGCGCATCAGCACCAAGATCTTCACCGCCCCGGACTTCATCGCCTATGTGGAGGCCAGCCAGGGCGAACCGGGGGCCTACCGGCGCCAGCAGCCGGCGGGCTACCAGGCGCCGGTCTACGCGCTGGAACCCGCCCCTGCCGCGCTGCCGGCGCTGGACCCGGCCTTCGAGGCGCATGCCGCCCCGCTGCGCCAGATCTACGCCCGCTACCTCAAGGCCACCAGCGCCGACGCCCAGCTGCAGCTCCAGCAGGAGGCCTTCCAGGCCCAGATGGCCTTCACCGCGGCCACCGCCACCCTGGGCGCCAGCCTGCCGGTGGCGGCCAACGAGGCCTACAACACCTTCGTGCTCACCCGCGGCCAGCTCATGGGCAGCGCCGCGCTTGTGGTCCCCTGAGCTGACTGGCATGCCCTGCCCCGCTGCGCTACCGTCGGTTTCCAGACGACGGCGTACGGGGCTTTTCGGCGCATTCGGCTACACTTTCCCTCTTTTCTTCACGACGGCTTCCGATGAATCCGAACTACCTCGACTTCGAGCAACCCATCGCTGATCTGGAAGCGAAGATCCAGGAACTGCGCAGCGCCAGCGCCGGCCCTGCGGTCAATGTCGAGGCCGAGGTGCATGCCCTGCAGGACAAGCTGCGGGTGCGCACGGCGCAGATCTTCCGCAACCTGACCTCCTGGCAGGTGCTGCAGCTGGCCCGGCATCCCTCGCGTCCGTACACCGCCGACTACATCCGCATCTTCTGCGATGAGTTCCAGGAACTGGCCGGCGACCGCGCCTTCGCCGACGACAAGGCGATCATGGGCGGGCTGGCCCGCATCGGTGGCCGCGCGGTCATGCTGATCGGCCACCAGAAGGGCCGCGACACCAAGGAAAAGATCAAGCGCAACTTCGGCATGCCCAAGCCGGAGGGCTACCGCAAGGCGCTGCGCCTGATGAAGATGGCCGAGCGCTTCGGCCTGCCGGTGCTGACCCTGATCGACACCGCCGGCGCCTGGCCGGGCATCGACGCCGAATCGCGCGGCCAGTCCGAAGCGATCGCACGCAACCTGATGGAAATGGCCGAACTGAAGGTGCCGGTGGTCTGCACGGTGATCGGTGAAGGCGGTTCGGGTGGCGCACTGGCACTGGGTGTGGGCGACCGCACCGTGATGCTGGAGTACAGCGTGTACTCGACCATCAGCCCGGAAGGCTGCGCCTCGATCCTGTGGAAGGACGCCGGCAAGGCCAAGGACGCGGCCGAGCAGCTGGGCATGACCGCCCCGCGCCTGAAGAGCCTGGGCCTGATCGACAAGGTGGTGCGCGAGCCTACCGGCGGCGCCCACCGCAACCCCAACCAGATGGGCAAGCGCCTGAAGGCCGTGCTGCTCAACGAGCTGGACGAACTGCAGAAGCTGTCGGTGGACGACCTGCTGGCCCGCCGCTACGAGCGCCTGCGCAGCTACGGCACCTACGAAACCGTCTGAACCGGCGCGCGCGCCCTGCTTTTTAATGGTTCTTCGCCCATCTGCGGGGTAAGGCCTTGCTGAAGCACGCGCGTGCATGCCTTGTCGCGTGGGGCGGGTACGGGCGGGGGTGCGGGACACGCTGCAAGTACGTCCATGTAAGCTCGACATACGCCATCCATGGCGTATGACGGTCCCGCACCCCCACCCGT
>NZ_JAVWXA010000019.1:15765-52338 GCF_036662295.1 Stenotrophomonas sp. | reverse complement strand
GCCTCTAACCAAACACAACCCCAACCCACCCCCACAGCCCGTGGAACAGCCGCCCCGTTATACTCAGGCTATCGCGTCGCCCTCGGGGCCATTGAAACCCAGCAACATCAATGGCTTGAGGGTGGAATCGCCCCGACATCCACCCTGGCGGGGGTCGCTTCAGGCCCTTGCCCCGGAAACCAACCACGCCATGCGTCTGTCCACGATCAAGCTCTCCGGCTTCAAGTCCTTCGTCGATCCGACCACGCTGCACCTGCCGACCAACATGACCGGCGTGGTCGGTCCCAATGGCTGTGGCAAGTCCAACATCATCGACGCCGTGCGCTGGGTCATGGGCGAAAGCTCGGCCAGCCGCCTGCGTGGCGACTCGCTCACCGACGTCATTTTCTCCGGCTCCTCGGCGCGCAAACCGGTTTCCCAGGCCACCGTCGAACTCATTTTCGACAATACCGACCACACCATTTCCGGCGAGTACGCCTCGTTCAACGAAATCTCGGTCAAGCGCACGGTCAGCCGCGACGGCCAGAGCGCCTACTACCTCAATGGCACCAAGTGCCGCCGCCGCGACATCACCGACCTGTTCCTCGGCACCGGCCTGGGCCCGCGCAGCTACTCGATCATCGAACAGGGAATGATCAGCCAGATCATCGAGGCCCGCCCCGAAGACCTGCGCGTGTACCTGGAAGAGGCCGCCGGCATCTCCAAGTACAAGGAGCGCCGCAAGGAAACCGAAACCCGCATCCGCCACACCCGCGAGAACCTCGATCGCCTGGGCGACCTGCGCGAGGAAATCGGCAAGCAGCTCGAACACCTCAAGCGCCAGGCGCGCCAGGCCGAGCAGTACCAGGCCCTGCAGGAAGAGCGCCGGGTCAAGGATGCCGAGTGGAAGGCGCTGGAATACCGCGGCCTGGACGGCCGCCTCGGTGGCCTGCGCGAAGCCCTCTCGCAGGAAGAAACCCGCCTGCAGCAGTTCATCGCCGAACAGCGTGACGCCGAGGCGCGTATCGAAACCAGCCGCGTGCGCCGCGAAGAAGCCGCCGACGCGCTCAGCACCGCCCAGGCCGAGGTGTACCAGGTGGGCAGCACGCTGGCCCGGCTGGAACAGCAGATCCAGCACCAGCACGAAATGGCGCAGCGCCTGAACAAGGCGCGCGACGAAGCCCAGCAGGCATTGGCCGAACTCGGCCAGCACATCAGTGGCGATGAGGCCAAGCTGATGGTGCTGCGTGAAGCCGTGGACGATGCCGAGCCGCGCCTGGAGCAGTTGCAGGAAGAAAACGAGATCAAGCAGGAAGCCCTGCGCGATGCCGAAGCCCGCCTGGCCGACTGGCAGCAGCGCTGGGAAGGCCACACCCGCAGCACGTCCGAGGCCTCGCGCGCCGGCGAAGTGGAGCGCACCCGCGTGGACTACCTCGATCGCCAGGTGCTGGAGGCCGACCGCCGCCGCGAAGCGCTGAGTGCCGAGCGCACCGGCCTGGACCTGGACGCCCTGGCCGAGGTGTTCGAGGCGCTGCACCTGCAGCACGAAACCCAGAAGGAGTCGCTGGACGGGCTCAACGAACAGGTGGAGCTGCGCAAGGAGGCCGTGGCCGCGTTGCAGGACCGCCAGCGCAGCGGGCAGACCGAGCTGGCCGAGATCCGCAAGCAGGCCCAGGCCGCGCGCGGTCGCCTGTCCTCCCTGGAGACCCTGCAGCAGGCTGCACTGGGCCAGGAGCAGGGCGCGGCCGTGGCATGGCTGGCTGCGCGCGGGCTGGATTCGGGCGCGCGCGTGGGCGAGCGCCTGAGCGTGGAGAGTGGCTGGGAAAATGCCGTGGAAAGCGCACTCGGCCAGTTGATCGAAGGCGTGCTGGTCGACGCTCCCGAGCAGCTGGTCGGTGAACTGGCCGAACTCGGCGATGGCCGCATCGCGCTGGTGTCCGGCCGCGAGGACGCGCTCAGCGTGGCGCCCACCTCGCTGGCGGCGAAGGTGCAGGGGCCCACGGCGATCCGTCGCCTGCTGGCGCGCCTGCACGCCGCCGAGGACCTGGACGCAGCGCGGGCGCTGCAGCCGACGCTGGCCGAGGGCGACTCGGTCATCACCCGTGGCGGCGAGCGCCTGGGCGAGGGCTGGGTGCGCGTATCGCGCTCCGGCGCGGCCAAGCAGGGCGCGCTGCTGCGCGAGCGCGAGATCGTCACCCTGCGTAGCCAGATCGACACGCTGCAGGAGCGCGAGGCCGCGCTGGAGCAGCAGCTGTCCACCTTCCGCGAGCAGCTGCTGGCCGGTGAGCAGCAGCGCGAGGACGCGCAGCGCCAGCTTTACCAGGCCCACCGCAGCGTCTCCGAGCTGGGCGGGCAGTTGCAGAGCCAGCAGGGCAAGGTGGAAGCCGCACGGACCCGCATCGATCGCATCGAAGGCGAGCTGGTGCAGTTGCTGGAAACCCTCGACACCGGCCGCGAGCAGGTGCGCGAAGCCCGGGCGCGGCTCGACGATGCGGTCACCAGCATGGGCGACCTGGAATCGGTGCGGGCGTCGCTGGAAGGCGAGCGCCGCCAGCTCACCGATGCCCGCGACCAGGCCCGCGACCACGCCCGCAACGTGCGCGAGAGCGCGCATTCGCTGGCGCTGACTTTGGAATCCCAGCGCACCCAGATTGCCTCGCTGAGCCAGGCGCTGGAGCGCATGAGCACCCAGCGTGGACAGCTCGACACGCGCCTGGGCGAACTGCACTCGCAGCTGGACCAGGGCGACTCGCCGGTGCAGACCCTGCAGGCCGAACACCAGAACGCGCTGGGCGAGCGGGTCCGCGCCGACCGCGTGCTGGGCGAGGCGCGCACGCTGCTGGAAGGCATCGACGCGGAGCTGCGCAACTTCGAACAGACCCGGCACAAGCGCGATGAGCAGGCGCTGGCCCAGCGCGAGCGCATCTCCCAGCGCAAGCTGGACCAGCAGGCGCTGGTGTTGAGCGCCGAGCAGCTCTCGGCCTCGGTGGAGAAGGCCGGTTTCGTCCTGCAGGACGTGATCAACACCCTGCCCGAAGAGGCACGCGTGTCCGACTGGGAGCAGACCGTGCACCAGATCGACGGCCGCATGCGCCGCCTGGAACCGGTCAACCTGGCCGCCATCCAGGAGTACGGCGAAGCCTCGCAGCGGTCGGAGTACCTGGATGCCCAGAACACAGACCTGACCACCGCGCTGGAAACGCTGGAAGAGGCCATCCGCAAGATTGACCGCGAGACCCGTGGCCGCTTCAAGGACACCTTCGACCGCGTCAATGCGGGCGTCCAGCAGCTGTATCCGCGCCTGTTCGGCGGTGGCCACGCCTACCTGGAACTGACCGGTGAAGACCTCCTCGACACGGGTGTGGCCATCATGGCGCGGCCGCCGGGCAAGCGCGTGTCCAGCATTTCGTTGCTGTCCGGTGGCGAGAAGGCGATGACCGCGGTGGCGCTGGTGTTTGCGATCTTCCAGCTCAACCCGGCGCCGTTCTGCCTGCTGGACGAGGTGGACGCGCCGCTTGACGAAGCCAACGTGGGCCGCCTGGCCAACATGGTCAAGGAAATGAGCGAGAAGGTGCAGTTCCTGTTCGTCAGCCACAACAAGGCCACGATGGAAGCGGCGCACCAGCTCTCGGGCGTGACCATGCGCGAGCCGGGCGTGAGCCGCCTGGTCAGCGTGGACCTGGAAGAAGCGGCACGATTGGCGGGCGCCGCCTGACGTGCCATGCTTACCTGAACGTATTTAGCCGGAGACCCCCACCGAATGTCCGACATGGCACTGCTCCGCATCGGCATCCTGGCCGCCGGCCTGCTGTTGATCGCCGCGATCTTCCTATTTGGCCGCCCGAAGAAGAAGTCGCAGGGCCGACGCGTCGAGGCCGCCGAGAGCGGCGCCGGCAGCCGTCGTGAGCCCAGCCTGGGCGACGGCGACGGCGCACCTGCCGCCGTTGGCGAAGACGGCGTCACCCAGGCCGAGCTGGGCCTGCCCGAGGTGGACGGCGGCGCGGCCAGCGACCTGGGCAAGCGCGCCAACCAGGATTTCGACAAGATCGTGTCGCTGTTCGTGGCCGCGCGCGCCGGCGAGCAGCTGCGCGGCGAGGACATCGTGGTGGCGGCCGAGAAGACCGGCCTGGTGTTTGGCCACATGAATGTTTTCCACCGCCTGGTGGAAGGGCATCCCGAGCGCGGCCCGATCTTCTCGATGGCCAGCATCATGAAGCCGGGCAGTTTCGACATGGCCAACATCCGTGAGATGGAGACCCCGGCGATCGCCTTCTTCCTCACCCTGCCGGCGCCGCTGACCGCGCTGGATGCGTGGGAAAAGATGCTGCCCACCGTGCAGCGCATGGGGGAGCTGCTCGACGGCGTGGTGCTCGATGACAGCCGCAACGCCCTCGGCCGCCAGCGTATCGCCCACATCCGTGACGAACTGCGGGCCTACGACCGCCAGCACCAGGCCCCGCCGCTCACCAAGGCGCCGCGCTGGTAAGGACCTCGCCGGCCCACCGCCGGTAGGGTCGGTTCCCAAACGACTGCCGAAAACGGTGATCGGGAGGGTAGCGCATGGACGTTTGGCGGAAGCGCGCTTTTTCGCTCTGATGTCATGGCCAAATGAAGTGCACCGGCCATCCGCGGTCGTTTGGAAATCGACCCTACCGATTCCGCATCAGCCGTTGGCGGCTACTGCGTCCGCGAACGCCTCGCGGAACGCGTCCATTTCTGCCTCCGTCCCCACGCTCACCCGCACCACCTGCGGCCAGATTGGCCAACTCCGGCCGATCACCACGCCGCGTGCCGCCATCGCCGCACTGAACGCCTTGCCGTCGCGCTGCACATCGACCATGAAGCAGTTCGCAGGCGCACCTGTTCCTTGCCCAGGCCGGCCTGCACGGCGAACAGGTCCCGCAGTTCGCCGGCCAGCGCGAACCGGTAGCGGCCGCTGCCGGCCACGATGTCGCGCGCCGCCGCCTGCGCGGCCGGTGCCGGGCCGTAGGGGCATTGGTTGAAGTTGAGCAGGACCGGGCCGGCGGGTGCCGGCGCCGCCGCAACGGCCGGCGCGGTCGCCAGGCCGCTGGCGGACAGGGCCAGGCCGGTGCCGGCCAGTTGCAGGAAGGTGCGTCGGGAAGCAGTGGCAGCGGTCACGACACACCTGCAGGCAAGGACTCCGCGCACGCTAACGCCGCGGCTGGATCGCGGCAATAGGCCGCCCGATGCCGGCGTGGGGTGGTTGGCGCAGGCGGCAGGCCATAAAATCTACGGCCCCTTCAGGATGCGTCCCGCATGAGCCCCAGCCCCGCTGAACGTGCCGAAGCGCTGCGCCGCCAGATCGACGCCGCCGGTACCGCCTACCACGAGCGCGACGAGCAGCTGATTCCCGATGCCGACTACGACCGGCTGGTGCGCGAACTGGAAGCCCTGGAAGCGGCCCACCCGGAGCTGGCCGTGGCCGATTCGCCCACCCGGCGCGTGGGCGGCAAGGCCTCCTCGCGCTTTGCCGAGGTGCGCCACGCGGTGCCGATGCTGTCGCTGGGCAATGCCTTCAGCGCTGAGGAAGTCGGCGATTTCGTGCGTCGCATCGGCGAACGCCTGCGCCGCGATGCGCTGTATTTTTCCGCCGAACCCAAGCTGGATGGCCTGGCCATCAGCCTGCGCTACGAAGCCGGCCAGTTCGTGCAGGGCGCCACCCGCGGCGACGGCGCCACCGGCGAGGATGTCACCGCCAACCTGCGCCAGATCGCGGTGATTCCGCAGGCGCTGGCCGGGCAGGGCTGGCCGCAGGTGCTGGAAGTACGCGGCGAGGTGTACATGGCCCGCGCCGATTTCGAGGCCTACAACGCACAGGCGCGCCTGCACGAGGGCAAGGTGCTGGCCAATCCGCGCAACGCCGCGGCCGGGTCGCTGCGCCAGCTCGATCCGAAGATGAGTGCCCGGCGCAAGCTGAGTTTCTACGCCTACGGCACCGGCCAGGTGCAGGGCGGCGAGCTGCCCGACACGCATTCGGCCACGCTGGCGCAACTGCGCGAATGGGGCTTCCCGGTGAGCGACCTGTGCCAGGTGGTGGAGGGCAGCGACGGCCTGCTGGCCTACTACCGCCACATCGGTGAGCAGCGCGATGCGCTGGCCTTCGATATCGATGGGGTGGTCTACAAGCTGGATGACCGCGCCGGACAGGAACAGATGGGCTTCGTCTCGCGCGCGCCGCGCTGGGCGATCGCGCACAAGTTCCCCGCGCAGGAGCAGACCACCACCGTGGAGGCGATCGAGATCCAGATCGGCCGTACCGGGGCGGCTACCCCGGTGGCGCGGCTGGCACCGGTGGCGGTGGCCGGGGTGATCGTGTCCAACGCCACCCTGCACAACGCCGACCAGATCGAGCGGCTGGATGTGCGCGTGGGCGATACCGTGATCGTGCGCCGCGCCGGTGATGTGATCCCCGAAGTGGTCAGCGTCATCGCCGACCGCCGCCCGGCCGGCACCGCACCGTGGCGCATGCCCAGCCATTGCCCGGTGTGCGGCTCGGAGATCGTGCGCGAAGAGGACGCGGCCGCGTGGCGCTGCTCGGGCGAGCTGAGCTGCCCGGCGCAGCGCAAGGAGGCCATCGCGCACTTCGCCTCGCGCCGCGCGATGGACATCGACGGCCTCGGCGGCAAGTACATCGAAACCCTGGTCGACGCGGGCATCGTGCGTGGCGTGGCCGACCTCTACCGGCTCAGCCGCGACCAGCTGCTGCAGCTCAAGCTGGTGCTCGATGCCGAGTCGCCCGAGGCGCTGGCCGCGCAGATCGGCCTGCACCTGCCGCCGGAAGGCAGCGGCGAGTACCTGCGCGGGGTGCTGCAGCTGGACGGCAACGAGGACGGCTGGCGCGCGCGTGCGCTGGCCATGCCGGCCCGCTTCGAGTGGAACACGAAGAAGATCGCCACCCGCTGGGCCGACAACCTGATCGCCGCGATCGATGCCAGCCGCGCCACCACGCTGGAACGGCTGCTGTTCGCGCTCGGCATCGAACACGTGGGCGAGAGCACCGCCAAGGCGCTGGCCACCTGGTTCGGCGACCTCGAGTTGATCCGCCACCTGCCGTGGCCCCTGTTCAAGCGTGTCCCGGACATCGGCGGCGAAGTGGCGCGCTCGCTCGGCCACTTCTTCGAGCAGGCCGGCAACCAGGAGGCGATCACCGACCTGATCGAGATCGGCCAGGTTCGCATCACCGATACGCGCGCGCCCTCGGCCAAGCTGCGCGATGGGCTGGATTTCGCACAACTGCTCGTCGAGGCCGAAATCCCCGGCATCACCCGCCTGCGCGCGGAGAAACTGGTGGCCATGCTGCCCGATGCGCAGGCGCTGCTGGATGCCGAGCCGGTGCGCCTGGTCGCCGCCGGCCTGCCCAACGAGGTGGCGATGGGCCTGGCCGACTGGCTGGATCGCGACGGCCACGGCCCGATGCTGCTCAAGGCCGAGCAGTACCGGCAGCAGCTGCTGGCGCGTGCGCCGGCGCAGGCCGAGCAGGTGGCCGGGCCGCTGGACGGGCAGACCGTGGTGCTGACCGGTACGTTGGCGCAGATGACCCGCGACGAGGCCAAGGCGCGGCTGGAAGCCCTGGGCGCCAAGGTTTCCGGCAGCGTGTCGAAGAAGACCGCGTTCGTGGTCGCCGGCACCGAGGCCGGTTCCAAGCTGGCCAAGGCCGGCGAACTGGGTATCGAGGTCTGGGACGAAGACCGCCTGGTCGCCTTCCTGGCCCAACACTGAGAGGCTGGCATGCAGATCGTACCGCTGGATTTCCGCGTGGCCACCGTCGCCGACACCGAGCTGCTGATCGGGCTGATGCAGGCGTTCTACGCCGAAGACAAACTCGACTTCGACCCGGCGCGCGTGCGCCCCGCGCTGGCCGCGTTGCTGGAGGAGCCGCGCAACGGCGAAGTGCTGCTGTGGCTGGCCGAAGATGGCAGCGTGATCGGCTATGCGGCCCTGGCGATGGGCTTCAGCCTGGAGCAGGGCGGTCACTTCGCGCTGCTGGACGAGCTGTACTTCAGCCATGCCGCGCGCGGCCGCGGCCGCGGCAAGCAGGCGCTGGCGATCCTGGAGCAGCGTGCCAACGCACGCGGCGTGGCGCGCATGCGGCTGGAGGTGAACCACCACAACGAGCTGGCGCGACGGATGTACCTGGCCACCGGCTACGTGGACGACACCCGCGACCTGCTGACCCTGTCGCTGGCCGAACGGCTCAAGGACGCGCGCGCATGATCGCCGCCCTGCGCCAGCGTGCCGCGCTCAATGCGCTGATCCGCGCATTCTTTGCCGAACGCGACGTGTTGGAGGTGGAAACCCCGATCCTCTCGGCGGCGGGCAACACCGAGCCGAACATCGACAGTTTCCAGACGCGCTTCAGCGGTCATGTCGATGCGGGCACCGCACAGCGCTGGCTGCGCACCTCGCCCGAGTACCCGCTCAAGCGCCTGCTCGCCGCCGGCGTGGGCGACTGCTACGAGCTGGGCCGTGTGTTCCGCAACGGCGAGGCCGGCGGGCGCCACAACCCCGAGTTCACCATGCTGGAGTGGTACCGGGTGGGCTGGGACCACCACCGCCTGATCGGGGAAACCGCCGCCCTGGTGCAGGCCGCGCTCGGCCTGGTGCAGCGCACGGCCTGCCTGCAGGTGATCGACTACCGCAGCCTGTACCACCAGCACGTGGGCGTGGACCCGTTCGAGGCCAGCCTGGCGCAGTTGCAGGCGCCCCTGGCGCAGGTGCGCATCGATGCCGACGGCCTGACCCGCGACGACTGGCTGGACCTGCTGATGACCCACTGCATCCAGCCGCACTTCGATGACGACTGCATGACCGTGGTGCACGACTGGCCGGCCAGCCAGGCCGCGCTGGCGCGGGTGCGGCCGGGCACGCCGCCGCTGGCTGAACGGTTCGAGTTGTACCTGGGCGCGGTGGAACTGGCCAACGGCTATCACGAGCTGAACGATGCGGCTGAACAACGCGCGCGCTTCGAGCGCGACCATGCCACGCGTCGCCATCGTGGCGACGTGCTGCCGCCGCTGGACGAGGCCCTGCTTGCCGCGCTGCCGGCGCTGCCGGCCTGCGCGGGCGTGGCGGTGGGCGTGGACCGCCTGCTGATGGCGATGAACCGCACGCCGCGGATCGCCGATGTGCTGGCCATCGCGTTCGCGCGTGCCTGAACGGTTTTGCCGGCGATTCAAGCCGTTTTCGACGCACGGGTGTCTTGCGCGGACCGCATGATGATGCTCTGATCACATCGGATGTCCGAAGGTGCTCATGTGATCGTTCAGGTGCGGCGGGGACTGTGGTGATGAAGCTGTTGGAGGGAGCAGACCTGCCGTCGTGGAGCGCGCCGCGCTGGACGTGGACGTGGTGGACGCTGGTGCTGTGCAGCGCGATGGTGCCGCTGGGCGCCGGCGCCGCCGATACCGGTTATGCCGGGCAGGTGGTGCGCTGCGAATCGCGGGACATGGAGTGGGTGCACTGCGACATGGCGGTGGCCAATGGCGTGGATCTGGTCCGCCAGTTGTCGGGCAACGCCTGCATCCGTGGCACCGAGTGGGGCACCGACCGCTCCGGCGTCTGGGTGACGCTGGGTTGCCGTGGCGAGTTCCGCAGCCGTGCCGCCGCCGGCACCGCGCAGGGCGCGCCACGCAACGTGCGCCGCGTGCTGCGCTGCGAATCCAACGGCCGCCCGCAGAACTGCCCGGTGGTGCTGCAGGGCGCGCCGGTGCGCCTGCTGCGCCAGTTGTCCTCGATGCCGTGCCGCGAAAACCACAGCTGGGGCGTGCGCCGCAACGAGGTGTGGGTGACCCGGGGCTGCCAGGGCGATTTCGAGATCGGCGCGGCCGACGGCTCGGGGTTCCTCGATGTGCCGCGCACCCTGGTGTGCGAATCCAAGTCGCGCCAGCGGCGCTTCTGCGGGGCCACCATCAGCAAGGGCGCGCGCCTGTCGCGGCAGCTCTCCGGCAGCGCCTGCGAGGAAGGCCGCGGCTGGGGCTGGGATGCGCGCGGGGTGTGGGTGGACAAGGGCTGCCGCGCCGAGTTCCAGGTGAACTGAGCGCCCGTATGGCGGTGCGTCCGTGCGCCGCTACAATGGTGGGATGAACGCATCCACCGACATCGACTACGCCCGCTACGACCACATCCGCCCGATCCTGTGGACCGGCGATTCCCTGCAACTGCTGGACCAGCGCAAGCTGCCGTTCGTGGTGGAGCACGTGGAATGCCGTGACAGCGACGCGGTGGCCGAGGCCATCCACGCGCTCACCGTGCGCGGCGCGCCGGCCATCGGTATCGCCGCCGCCTGGGGCGCGGTGTTGGCGGCCACCGACGTGCAGGCCGACGTCGGCGCCCAGGCGCTGGCCAGGCTGGAACCGGCGCTGCAGCGGCTCAACGCGGCCCGCCCCACCGCGGTGAACCTGGCCTGGGCGCTGGCGCGCATGCGCCGCGCACTGGCCCCGGCCGGCGCCGACTGGCGCCAGGTGCTGGTGGCGCAGGCGCAGGCCATCGCCGATGAAGACCTGGCCGCCAACCGCCACATGGGCGCGCTGGGCGCGGGCCTGATCGAGGCCGGCAGCGGCGTGTTGACCCACTGCAATACCGGCTCGCTGGCCACGGCCGGGTTCGGCACCGCGCTGGGCGTGATCCGCGCGGGCATGGCCCAGCACCGCATCGCCAAGGTCTTCGCCGGGGAGACCCGGCCGTGGCTGCAGGGCGCGCGCCTGACCGTGTGGGAGCTGCAGCAGGACGGCATCGACGCCACCCTCATCGCCGACTCGGCCGCCTCGCACCTGATGAAGACCGGGGCGGTGCAGTGGGTGATCGTGGGCGCCGACCGGATCTGCGCCAATGGCGATACCGCCAACAAGATCGGCACCTACCAGCTGGCCATCGCCGCCCGCCACCACGGGGTGAAGTTCATGGTGGTGGCCCCGTCCTCCACGGTGGACATGGACACCGCCGATGGCGAGCAGATCGAGATCGAACAGCGCGACCCGGGCGAGCTGTACGGGGTAGGGGGCACGCGCACCGTGGCCGAGGGCATCGCCGCCTGGAACCCGGTGTTCGACGTCACCCCGGGCCACCTGATCGATGCCATCGTGACCGAGCGTGGGGTGATCCTGAACCCCACGGTGGTCAACATGCAGGCCGCCTTCGGCTGATTGGGCGGCGGCCGTGCCACGACCCACGGTCGTGGCCTGCCGGGCCGGACCCCGCCAACGCCCGCAACGCTCCCGTAAGTTCCTGATTCTTGCCGGTAAAACCCCCGTAAAAGCGGGCGGAAAACGGCCCGTTGTGGTAGACTTCGCCGGTTAATCGAGATTCCGACGCGGCCGCCCCGAAAGGGCTGGCGCGGCGGACTGGACCGCACCCAGACAACGGAACCCGAATGGCAGAAACCGCCAAGGAAATCATCCAGGTCAACCTGGAAGACGAGATGCGCAAGAGTTACCTCGATTACGCGATGAGCGTGATCGTGGGCCGCGCACTCCCGGATGCGCGCGACGGCCTCAAGCCGGTGCATCGCCGCGTGCTGTTTGCGATGAGCGAACTCAACGCGCACGCCAACAAGCCGTACTTCAAGTCGGCGCGTATCGTCGGTGACGTCATCGGTAAGTACCACCCGCATGGCGACCAGTCGGTGTATGACACCTTGGTACGCCTGGCGCAGCCGTTCTCGCTGCGCTACATGCTGGTCGATGGCCAGGGTAACTTCGGCTCGGTCGACGGCGACTCCGCCGCGGCGATGCGTTACACCGAAGCGCGCATGTCCAAGCTCACCCATGAGCTGATGGCCGACCTGGACAAGGAAACCGTCGATTTCCAGCCCAACTACGACGAGAAGGAACTGGAGCCGACGGTCATGCCGACCCGGTTCCCGAACCTGCTGGTCAATGGTTCGGCCGGTATCGCGGTGGGCATGGCCACCAACATCCCGCCGCACAACCTCACCGAATCGATCAATGCCTGCATCGCGCTGATCGACAATCCCGAGATCGATGTCGACGGCCTGATGGAGTACATCCCGGGGCCGGACTTCCCGACCGCGGGCATCATCAACGGTACCGCCGGCATCGTGGCCGGCTACCGGACCGGTCGTGGCCGGGTGCGCATCCGTGCCAAGGCCGATATCGAAGTGGCCGACAACGGCCGCGAATCGATCATCGTCACCGAGATTCCCTACCAGGTGAACAAGGCGCGGCTGATCGAGAAGATCGCCGAGCTGGTCAAGGAAAAGAAGCTCGAGGGCATCAGCGAACTGCGCGATGAGTCCGACAAGGACGGCATGCGCATCTTCATCGAGATCAAGCGCGGCGAGTCGGCGGAAGTTGTGTTGAACAACCTCTACCAGCAGACCCAGATGGAGTCGGTGTTCGGCATCAACATGGTGGCGCTGGTCGATGGCCGCCCGCAGTTGATGAACCTCAAGCAGATGCTCGAGGCCTTCGTGCGCCACCGCCGCGAAGTGGTCACCCGCCGCACCGTGTTCGAGCTGCGCAAGGCGCGTGCCCGTGCGCACGTGCTGGAAGGCCTGACCGTCGCGCTGGCCAACATCGATGAAATGATCGAGTTGATCAAGACCTCGCCCAACCCCAACGAGGCGCGCGAACGCATGCTCGCCCGCCTGTGGGAGCCGGGCCTGGTCGGGTCGATGCTGGGCGCCGCCGGTGCCGAGACCTCGCGCCCGGAAGACCTGCCCAAGGGCGTGGGCCTGATCACCGGCGGCTACCAGCTGACCGAGATCCAGGCCACCCAGATCCTGGAAATGCGCCTGCACCGCCTGACCGGGCTGGAGCAGGACCGCCTGACCGAAGAGTACAAGCAGCTTCTGGAAACCATCGCCGGGCTGATCCACATCCTGGAAGATCCGGACCGCCTGCTGCAGGTGATCCGCGAAGAGCTGATCAACGTGCGCACCGAGTTCGGCGACGAGCGCCGCACCGAGATCCGCCACAGCGAAGAAGACCTGGACATCCTGGACCTGATCGCCCCGGAAGACGTGGTGGTCACCCTGTCCCATGCCGGCTACGTCAAGCGCCAGCCGGTCAGTGCCTACCGCGCGCAGCGTCGCGGCGGCCGTGGTCGCAGCGCGGCCTCGACCAAGGAAGAGGATTTCATCGAGCAGTTGTGGCTGGTCAACACCCACGACACGCTGTTGACCTTCACCAGCGCCGGCAAGGTGTTCTGGCTGCCGGTGCACCAGTTGCCCGAAGCCGGTTCCAACGCCCGTGGCCGCCCGATCATCAACTGGATCCCGCTGGAACCCGGTGAGCGGGTGCAGGCGGTGCTGCCGGTGCGCGAGTACGCCGAACGCCAGTTCGTGTTCTTCGCCACCCGCAACGGCACGGTCAAGAAGACCCCGCTCAGCGAGTTCGCCTTCCGCCTGGCGCGCGGCAAGATCGCCATCAACCTGGACGAGGGCGATGCGCTGGTCGGCGTCGGCCTCACCGACGGCGAGCGCGACATCCTGCTGTTCGCCTCCAACGGCAAGACCGTGCGCTTCGGCGAGGACAAGGTCCGCTCAATGGGCCGGACCGCCACCGGCGTGCGCGGCATCAGGATGGCCAAGGGCGAAGAGGTCGTGAGCCTGATCGTGGCCGAGAGTGCCGGCGGCAGCGAGGACGAGAACGAGGACGAGGGCAGCGTCGAAGAAACCGTGATCGAGAACGGCGAGGTTGCCGTGATCGAGGCCGGTGACGACGACGGCATGTACATCCTGACCGCCACCGAGAACGGCTACGGCAAGCGCACCCCGCTGCCGGATTACCCGCGCAAGGGCCGCGGTACCCAGGGCGTGATCGGCATCCAGACCACCGAGCGCAACGGCAAGCTGGTCAGCGCGGTGCTGATGGGCGCCGCCGACGAAGTGCTGCTGATCTCCGATGGCGGCACCCTGGTGCGCACGCGTGGCTCTGAAATCAGCCGCGTGGGCCGCAACACCCAGGGCGTGACCCTGATCCGCCTGTCCAAGGACGAGAAGCTGCAGGCCGTCGAGCGCATGGATGCCTCCATCGACGATGAGGAGCTGGCGGTGGAAGCGTTGCCGCCGGTGGAAGGCAGCGTGGAGACCGCACCGGCTGCCGGTGACGAGACGCCGCAGGGCTGATCGCCTCGTTCACGCCGTATCGCGACAACGCCGGCCCTGTGCCGGCGTTGTCGTTTCCGGGGCGGGCGATCGCGGCATCTTGCCGATCATGGCGGTCGGCCGAAAGAACGCATGCACTTCACGGGCACGGTGGGATAACGGCATCCGAACCAGCGGACGTTTGCGTCCGCGATGGCCTTCCCCCTGCAGCCGGACCCGCGCCGGCTGTGCCGTCAGGAGCGCACGATGTCCGCCTCGCCCCACGCCGTACCCCCCGATTCCTCCTCCCCCGTGCGGCGCCCGCGCCACGGCCTGGTCACCCTGTTATCCCTCGTGCTTGTATTGCTCGGCCTGGTGCTGGGCGGGCTGGGCGCCTGGCTGGCCGTGCTCGGCGGCTCCTGGTACTACGTGCTGGCGGGGGTCGGGCTGCTGGTGTCCGGCGTGCTGCTGTGGGGCAACCGCCGCGCCGGTGCGCTGTGCTTCGGTGCCGTGTTCGTGGGCACGCTGCTGTGGACCTGGTGGGAATCGGGCAGCGACTACTGGCGCTGGGTGCCCCGGCTTGGCCTGATCGTGGGCATCGGCTTCGTGCTCGCCCTGCTGCTGCCCACGCTGGATCGCCCGTTTACCAGGCGCCTCTCGCGCAGCCTGGCCGGCGTGCTGGCGGTGGTGTTCGTGGCCGCCTTCGTGCTGGCCTTCGTGCCGCACGGCATCACCGCCGCCAGCGGTGACTTCCCCGACGCGGTCGCCAGCGCCGGGTTGGCGCCCACGGCCGATGCGCCGTTGCAGCCGGCCGACAAGCCGGCCGATGGCGATTGGGCGGCCTACGGGCGCAACAATGCGGCCACGCGCTTCTCGCCGCTGCAGCAGATCACCCCGGACAACGTCGGCACGCTCAAGCAGGCCTGGCTGTTCCGCACCGGTGACCTGCCCGAGAAGCGCTGGGGCGCGGAGACCACCCCGCTCAAGGTGGGCGACACGCTCTACCTGTGCACCGCGCGCAACCAGCTGGTGGCGCTCAATGCCGCCGACGGCACCGAGCGCTGGCGCTTCGACCCGAAGATCAAGGACAAGTCGATTCCGTACACGGCCGCCTGCCGAGGCGTGTCGTACTACGAGGTGCCGGCCACCGCGCAGCAGGCCGCCGATGCGGATGTGGCCGCCGACCTGGCCAATGCCGCCCCGGGCGTACCGGTGCTCACCCAGCTGCCGCGCAGCGCCTGCGCGGCGCGGATCATCGAAGGCACCCTGGATGGCCGCCTGATCGCCGTCGATGCCGCCACCGGCAAGCCCTGCGCCGGCTTCGGCAACAATGGCCAGGTGGACATCACCGTGGGCATGGGCGACAGCCCGGCCGGCTATGTCTCCATCACCTCGCCGCCGGCGATCGTGCAGGGCGTGGTCGTCACCGGCCACCAGGTGCTGGACGGCCAGCGCCGCGATGCGCCCTCCGGCGTGATCCAGGCCTACGACGCGGTCACCGGCAAGCTGCGCTGGGCCTGGGACATGGACCAGCCCGCGTTGACCGGCCTGCCGGCGCAGGGCAAGACCTACACGCGCGGCACGCCCAACATGTGGACCACCGCCACCGGCGATGACCAGCTCGGCCTGGTCTACCTGCCGATGGGCAATTCCGCCGGTGACTACTGGAGCGGCTCGCGCAGCGAGAACCAGAACACGTTCGCCACCTCGCTGGTCGCCATCGACGTCAACACCGGCAAGCCGGTCTGGCACTTCCAGGCCGTACGCAAGGACGTGTGGGACTACGACATGGGCTCGCAGGCCACGTTGATCGATTACCCCACCGCCGCCGGCAAGGTGCCGGCGCTGCTGTTGCCGACCAAGCAGGGCGACATGTACGTGCTGGACCGGCGCACCGGCCAGCTGCTCACCCCGGCCGAGGAGCGCAAGGTGCCCACCGGCGGCGTGGAGCCGGACCAGCGCTCGCCCACCCAGCTGTTCTCGCTGTATCACACGCTGCGCAAGCCGGACCTCACCGAGCGTGACATGTGGGGCATCACCCCGATCGACCAGCTGGTGTGCCGCATCCAGTTCCGCAAGGCCAGCTACCAGGGCTTCTACACGCCGCCGGAAGCGGATCGCCACTCCATCGAATACCCCGGCTACAACGGGGGCTCGGACTGGGGCAGCGTGGCGGTCGATCCGCGCCGCGGCGTGATCGTGGCCAACTACAACGACATGCCCAACTACAACCTGCTGGTGCCGCGCGCCAAGGCCGACCAGCTGGGCTGGGTGCCGCGCGAGGACGTGCGCGCCGACAAGGGCGGCGCCGAGGGCGCGGGCGACCCGCAGGTGGGCACGCCGTACGCCATTGACGTCAACGCCGGCTGGCGCCTGCCGTTCACCAAGCTGCTGTGCAAGCAGCCGCCCTACGGTGGCATCCGCGCGATCGACCTGCGCACCGGCAAGACCCTGTGGGACCGCCCGTTCGGCAGCGCACGCGGCAACGGCCCGTTCGGCATCCGCTCGGGCCTGCCGATCGAGATCGGCACCCCGAACAACGGCGGCTCGGTGGTGACCGCCAGTGGCCTGATCTTCATTGCCGCGGCCACCGATGACCTGCTGCGCGCCATCGACCTGAAGACCGGCAAGGAGCTGTGGCATGCGAAGCTGCCGGCCGGCGGCCAGGCCAATCCGATGATCTACGCGTTCGGTGGGCGCCAGTACGTGGTGATCATGGCCGGCGGCCATCACTTCATGGAAACCCCGGCAGGCGATTACGTGATTGCCTACGCGCTGCCGAAGTAGGGCGGGGCAGGGCGTGCATTGCCGATCGCGGGCAGGGATGCCCGCAGCGCAGGCCGGGGCCGCGCCGCGGTGCACCCCGGCGCGAATGGGGAAATACAGGTAGGCTTGGCGCTTCGTTGGAAGGCAAACAAGGAAGACCATGCCCCTGCCCTGGATGCGCGCCGCCGCGCTCTCGTTCGCCCTGGCCCTCAGCCCTGCGGCGTTTGCCGCCGACGTGGCACCGCTGGCGGTCACGCCCGCCGAAGGCCTCACCTATTGGCGGCCCGCGCCGGGCGCGTTCTCGCCCAGCACGCGCGCCGACCCCAAGCGCGTGGCGTTCGCCGAGGAAGTCACCCTGGCCTACACCATCACCAAACGCGGCCGTACCGCCGATGTGCAGGTGATCGATGCCAAGCCGGCCGGCGCGCACACCGGCTGGGCGGTCAGTGCGATCCAGGCGATGCGGTTCGAGCCGACCGAGCGCAACGCCGCGCGCACCCCGATCCGCAGCCAGATCACCAGCCGCTGGGACGGCCCGGCGCGGAAGTAGGCCGCGCCGCAGGCGTCAGCGGGGTACCCGCACCATGCGGTCGAGCAGGTGCTCCACCACCCCGGCCGGGTGGGCGGTGCGCCCCACGTGGGTGCTGGACATCTGCACCACCGCGCTGCGCTTGGCGGTGAGGAAGTGGAAGCGTGCGCGGGCTGGCAGTTGCGCGATCGGGCCGGCGTCGGCGTCGCCGCGGCAGATCGCCACGATGGCATCCAGCCACGGCTGCAGCGCCTCCAGGTCCAGCGTTGGCGCGAAGGCATGCAGGCGCGCCGGATCGATGTCGATGGCCGCTTCCAGGTGCTTGGCGCCGGGGCAGGACACGATCACCCCGACGTTGAGGAATTCCTCGCGCTCCACGCGCGGCACCACGCGGATCACCGCATAGTCATACGTGTGCAGCGTGGGCACGGACGGCCTCCTGGACGAAGACGGCACGCACCTGCAGGCGGCGCTTGAGGTAGGTGACATACGCCTGGCGGTACGTCGCCGGGCTGTCGAAGAACGGCTCGTCCACCAGCCAGCTGTCGGGCACCAGGGCGACGATGCGCTCGATCTCGGCATCGGTGAGCAACGGGGCCAGCGCCGCATCGGCTTCGGCGATGTTCGTGGCGAAGGGCAGCAGCACGTGGTCGCGGATCAGCACGAACGGCTTCTCGCAGGCCTCCCCGGCGTTGGCCCAGTCGTGGTGGAAGTACATCGCCGCGCCGTGGTCGATCAGGTACAGCTTGCGGTGCCAGACCATCAGGTTGGGATTGCGCGCGGTGCGGTCCACGTTGCTGGTGAGTGCATCGAACCACACGATCTTCGAGGCCAGGTCGGCATCCACCGGCATCGCGGCCGGGTCGTAGTTGATCGCGCCGGGCAGGTAATCACTGCCCAGGTTGAGCCCCTCGCTGGCGCGGATCAGGTCCTGGATTTCCGGGTCCGGCTCGGTCCGCGCGAACTCGCGATCCAGTTCGACAAACACGATCTCCGGGATCGGCAGGCCCACGCTGCGCGCCATCTCCCCGGCGATCAGCTCGGCGATCAGCGCCTTGGGCCCTTGCCCGGCACCGCGGAACTTGAGCACCACCATCCCCTCGTCGTCGGTCTCGACCACCGCAGGCAGGGAGCCGCCTTCGCGGAGCGGGGTGATGTAGCGCAGGGCGTGGACGGTTCGCATGGCGGCATTCTAGCGTGGTGGGGCCGGCGGCGAGGGGATGCCGCAAGCGAGGCCATCTTTTCTGTGACCCTTCAACGCACCCTGACTGCAAGAATGCAGGCGTGCATCGACCGCTGTGGCGGCACGGCTGGCGCGCCCATCGAATCGACTTCTACGGACAGCCCGCTGCGCCGGAATCGATCGTACATGTACCTGCCGTGCTCACCGTAGACGGTCTCTCGCCGGAAGCCCGCAGCCTCAAGCTCGTCGGCCGCCTGCTCCAACGACATGGCGCATATCTCCGGTGCAGGCGCACGTCTGTCAGCCGTCGCATCGATGAACTCGACATCCAGCCTGGCGTCAGTCGTGCCTGCCTTGTCCAGGACGACGAGGAAATCCCAGTGTTCAGTGAGGTTGCCACTGTAGCCACGTCTGTCGGCGCGAAAACGGGCGGGAGGCGATCCGATCGCCTGGGTGAAGCTGTCCAGGGAGATGTCCTGCGCGGCGGACGATGTCTGGATCAACGTCAGCACGATGCGAAGGATGCCTTCTGGTGTCGAGGAAGAGGGCGATGAGGTCACGGGCGCCGTGGTCGTCGATCGCCCGGTGGATTGCCCGATCAGCGGTGTGGTGGCACAACCGCCAAGCAGGACAGCCAGGAAGGCGCTGATGCCTGTTCCTGCCGATAGACGTCTGGCCACGCGCTTCATAGGGCTCAATCAATGGAGGGGGGAGGGGGACAGGTTAGTTCCGGTCGGTTCCCAAGTGAAGGCGCGGATCCCGCAAAAGTTGCACCGCTATCTCAGCCCTTCATCACGTGCCTGAGGGACGACCCCGGCGCTGCGTGGATGCCGGGCCGTCCTTCGCGCACGTCGGCGCCGCGAGGTTAGCGTAGGCTTCTGAATAGCCCGGAAAGTGTGATGAGTTTCTCCTCGAATATGAGTGGCTGTTCGAGAAATTACCGCGCGCGGTAACTTCCGCGTTTGTATCAGGTGAATTATCGAGCCACGGCTATTTTGCGTGCTACAACGAGCCGCCAGGCAACCCCTGCCTGGCCTTCGATATCGGAATCACGACGAAACCAAGGAGTCATACCATGGCTGATCTTGTACGCGCCCTGCAGGTGTCCCTCAACCTGCGTTCGCACAGTCCGACCCAGAGCATCCGTTCCAAGTACATCTATTGGATCATCTTCTAGAACCGGCGATTTTCGCGTGTTTTCATGAGCCGCCAGGGGTGGTCGCCGACCATCCCTGGCATCGGAGGGCATATGGCCGAGCGCGAGGCGGGCACGGAAGTCATTTCGATTGATGATCTGCTGGAACGGGTCCGCCAGGAGGGCCCGGTGCTGACATTCCAGGAAAATGTGGTGGGCATTTTCGATCCTGCCCTGGCCGTGAAAGTAGACAAGGCGAACACCGACAAGCACACGGTGCCGGATTCGCTGATCGATTATCTGGGTCTGCGTGGGTCGGCCGCGCCGGTGGCATGGCGCGAGGTGCGTGCGCTGCTGAGCGAACAGGGCGGCCGGCTGGCCGCACCGGCGCAGATGGGCGCGCTGTATCGGCGCATGCATGCGTTCCTCTCCAGCCGCTGCGGCGCCGTGCACGACCTGAGCGAACTGAGCTGGTGGGCGATCTCCGAGCCGCTGCTGCCGCTGCTGATCGATGGCATGGACGCGCGCGATACCGAGGCGTTGATCGGCGAGCAGAAAACGCGCTACAGCGGCATCGTGCAGCAGGATTTCAGCCTCTACCGGCGCGTGCTCAACTTCCATCTGTCCCGGCGCGCGGCCCGCACGGTGGTGCGCCACATCAAGCGCCGCCAGCGCGACACCACGCCGCGCGATGACTTCCTGCAGTCGCTGTTGCCGCTGGCCGGGCGGATCGGCGTTGACCGCGTGGCCTACCTGGTGTCCACCGTGCTGGCCGGGATGTCCGGATTGCCCGGCATCACCGCGGCCAGCCTGTTGTACGCGATGCACCGCTACCCGCACTGGCGCGAACGCATCCGCGCCGAGACCACCGCGCTCAGCCTGGCGTCGCTGTATACCCTGCCCATGCGCGAACTGCCATGCACCTCGCGCTTCGTGAAGGAAACCATTCGCGTGTGGCCGGGATTGTTCGCGCTGCGGCGGCCGGCCTGGCACGACATCGAGGCCGAGGGGGTGTCGATCCGGAAGGGCGCGGCCTACGAGCTGTCCTCCTATTACCAGCACCACTCCCCGGAATTCTGGGACCACCCGGATGTGTTCGACCCCGACCGCTGGCTGCCCTCGCGCCGGCAGCCCAACAAGGGCGCCTACGTCCCCTTCGGCTTTGCCTCGCGGGCGTGCATCGGCAGCGCGGTCGGCCACGCCCAACTGGTGCTGTTCTGCGCGCTGATCACCCGCGATTTCGATATCCAGGTACAGGCCGAGCCGGCGCCGTGGATGAAGCTGGAGGGCTTTGCCATCCCCATCGATTTCCGCGGTATCGTGGTGCCACGTGCCCGTGCCGACCCGCCCGCTGGCGCGCCCTCGAACGCGGCGGGCAGTCCCCCTTGTGGAGCGGAGGTCACATGAAAAGGATCGGCTTGGCTGCACTCACCGCGCTGCTGTGGCAGGCGTCTTCCGCCTGGGCCGCACCGCCCATGGCGTCGCCGCTGGCCGGGGACTGGACGCTGGACGTCGCGTCGCTGCCGATGCCGCCAGAGGCGCGGCCGCTGAGTGTCCGCCTGGCCTTTGCCGAGGTGCCGGGCGGCAAGTGGTACTCGCACGTGGCCATCGTCGAGCAAAGCGGCAATCGCCTGGAGGCCACCTCGACCATGGCGCTGGATGGCACGCCGGCACCGGCGACCGGCAGCTACGGGGTGGACCGGGTAGCCGGCAAAATGCCGGCCCCGGGCGTGCTGGTGGTGCAGTTCATCTACCAGGACATTCCGCGCTCCACGCGCGTGTATACCGTCAGTGCGGACGGCCAGATGCTCACCGAGACCGAGGCCTACTTCCGCGATGGCCAGCCGGTGCTGCGCACGGCCCATTTTGCGCGCGCCAAGGATTGAGTGATCAAGGAGGTTGACGCATGGATGACACAGGACCTGACGCGCTGCCTGCGCTGGATGATGCCAGGATCGCGGCGATGATCGGCAAGGTGGTGTTGGTGGGCGTCACCCGCTACGGCGGCGATGGCCAGGTGCAGGACCTGCAGCAATACGCGGGCACCGTGCTGCGGATCAGCGCCGACGAAGGCGTGGTGCTGGCCGACGAAGGCGACGGGCACGAGCATTATCTGCCGCCCATGCTGGACCACTACCTGGCCGCCGCGCCAGGGGAGTACCGCCTGCTTTCCACCGGGGCCACGGTAGTGGACCCGGATTACCTGGTGACATGGGATGTGCACGCGCGGCAGTAGCGGCGTCTTATCGCTGCTGCGCGTGGGTTTCCGAGCGGGCATGGTGCCGCGACGGGGGTCAACGTGCCGGTCGTCGGGCGGCTCTCGGTTACTGCACCGTTACATGACGAACACAGCGGTGTGCGGTAAGGATGGACGTGGTGGATGCTTCGCCTGCCGTATCCACAACGACGCCAAGGTCCTGCCTCGCAAACATCTCGTAAGCGATGCGGCCGTGCTCGCCGTAGATCGTCGTCTGCATGAATCCAGCTGCCTTGAGCGCTGAAGCGAATCGAATGAAGTCGAGCGCGCAGATGTCGGTAGCGACGGAAGACTGTTCTGGCGTTGTATCGATGAAGTCGAGGTCGAGTCTCGCTCGCTTGGTCTCGGCCCTCTTCAACTCAAGCGCGAAGCTCCAGTGGTCTGTCAGTCTGCCGCCGTATCCAGCATGGCCAGGTCCAAATGCCCGCGCGGGTTGCCGCATGGCCTCGGACAGGCGTCCAAGGGTCAACTGGTCAGCCTTGTCCAAGTTTTTGATGAGTTCCAGCACCCCAAGCAAAAGCTGCTCGGCAGTGAAGGCCTCAGTTGCGGGAGCTTGATAAGTGCTTGAGACCAACGCGTCAGGTGCTGAAGCAGAGGCGTGGCAATCGCGCGCGTGGGTACATCCCGCGAGCGACGCGCAAAGCAGGGCCATGGCCCATTGACCCCTGGAGGCATGTTCAACCACTGCCGCTCCTCGATCCGCGTGACCAGTGCTGATTGTGGCCCAGCCAGCAGGCAACGCACACCGGCCTGATGCGGATCGTGGCGGCATCGCGAAGGCAGGCCTTCCGGCCCATTCCCGCCTGTGCCGGTGGTGCTAGATTCCTGCCGTGCCCGCGCGCGGGTATCCACCACCTCAAAGGGGACAGGAATGCTGATCCGTCGTACCTCGTTGGCCGCGGCCGTTGCCGCCGCCAGCCTCGGCCTGCTCGCCACCCAGCCGGCCCTGGCCGACTACGCCAAGCCACCGGAACACCTGCTCAAGGTGCTCAAGGCCCCACCGCCGCCGCAGCCCAGCCTGGACCCGAGCGGCCAGCGCCTGCTGCTGACCACCGCGCAGACCTATCCCTCGATCGAGCGCGTGGCCCAGCCCTACCTCAAGCTGGCCGGCGTGCGGCTGGAGCCGAAGAACCGCAGCCGCCATGACACCCAGGGCGGCTACGGCATTCCGGCCTGCGTGGCCGATTTCACCCTGGTCGATGTGGGCACGGCCAAGCACACCAAGGTGGCCTTGCCGCAGGGCTGCGCCGGCGCGGCGCAGTGGTCGGCCGACGGTCGCCAGTTCGCGTTCCAGAACGCGGTGGCCACCTCGGTGCAGCTGTGGGTGGGCGATGCGCTGACCGGCCAGGTGAAGCAGGTGCCGGGCGTGCAGCTCAATCCCATCTTCGGCAACACCGTGCAGTGGCTGGGCGGTGGGCAGCAGTTGCTGGTCAAGCGGGTGCCCGACAACCAGGGGCCCGCGCCGACCAGCGGCAACGGCCCGGGCGGTCCGGACGTGCAGGAGTCGCTGGGCAGCAGCGGTGAGAGCAGCACCTATGAAGCGCGCGACACGTTGACCAGCGCCCATGATGAAACGCTGTTCGCCTACTACGGGCTGTCCCAGCTGGCGGTGGTGGACGTGGCCGCCGGCAGCGTGCGCAACGTGGGCGCGCCGGCCCTGTATGACGGGGTCAATGCCGCGCCCGATGGCGTGCATGTGCTGACCGAAACCCTGAAGGCACCGTTCTCGCACGCGGTGACCTACCAGCGCTTCGCCAACGACGTGGCCGTGCTGGACCTGGCCAGCGGGCGCAGCACGCCGGTGGCCAGCCTGCCGCTGGCCGATCGCGTACCCGTGCACGGCGTGCCCGAAGGCCCGCGTGAGTTTGACTGGCGTTCCACCGACCCGGCCACGCTGGTCTACGCCGAGGCGCTGGACAAGGGCGACTGGAAGGTCACGGTGCCGCATCGTGACCGCGTGCTGGCGCTGAAGGCGCCGTTCACCGGGAAGCCGCAGGAAATCGCCCGCACCGCGCAGCGCTTTGAAGGCATCGCCTGGAGCGCCGACCCGGCCGTGTCCTTCCTGTTCGAGAACGACGAGAACCGGCACTGGCGCCAGACCCGCATCGTGGACGTGGACCAGCCGAAGAAGGAAGGGCGCCTGCTGTGGGATCTGTCCAGCGATGAGCAGTACGCCGACCCGGGCAACCTGGTGTTCACCCGCCTGCCCAACGGGGCACCGGTGGTGCGCCAGGAGGGCAGCGTGGTGTTCCTGCGCGGGCAGGGCGCCTCGCCGCAGGGCGACCGGCCGTTCCTGGACCGGCTCGACCTGGCATCGCTGAAGACCGAGCGGGTCTTCCGCAGCGCCACCGATGCCTATGAGCAGGTGCTGGGCCTGACCGCCACGCCGGGCCGCTACCTGACCTGGCACCAGTCGGTGATGGACCCGCCCAACGCCTTCGTGCGCCAGCAGGGCGGGCGCGATGCGGCCGCCCAGGCCGGCGAGGCCCAGTTCGCCTCCACCGCCACCGCGCTGACCCGGCTGACCGATCCCACCCCGGAAGTGCGCCAGATCAAGAAGCGGCTGGTGACCTACAAGCGCGCCGACGGCGTGGACCTGTCCTTCACCCTGTACACGCCGCCCGGCTACAAGGAAGGCCAGCGCGTGCCGGCGATCCTGTATGCCTACCCGGCCGACTTCGCCAACGCGGCGCAGGCCGGGCAGGTGTCCGGCTCGCAGCAGACCTTCACCCGGCTGGCGCCTTACCGGCTGATGCTGCTGGCCGGTTACGCGATCATCGACAACGCCTCGTTCCCGATCGTGGGCGACCCGAAGAACGCCTACGACACCTATCTGGAGCAGCTGGAAGCCGACGCCAAGGCGGCGGTGGACAAGGCCGTGGACCTGGGGGTGGTGGACCGCAACCGGATCGGCGTGACCGGGCACAGCCACGGCGGGCTGATGACGGCCAACCTGATCGCGCATACCACCCTGTTCAAGGCCGGCGTGGCCACCAGTGGCTCGTACAACAAGACCTTTACCCCGTTCGGCTTCCAGAACGAGCGTCGCTCGGTCTGGCAGGCGCAGGACGTGTACCTGAAGGCCTCGCCGTTCTTCTATGCCGACAAGATCAAGCTGCCGCTGCTGCTGGTCCACGGCGAGGACGATGCCAACCCGGGCACCGAGCCGTTCCAGTCGCGCAAGCTGTACCAGGCGATCCGCGGCAACGGCGGCACCACCCGCCTGGTGATGCTGCCCAACGAACCGCACTGGTATACCGCGTTGGAATCCAACGAGCAGCTGGTCCATGAAATGCTCAACTGGTTCGACACCTACGTGAAGAACGCCCGGTAACCTCCACACCGGTCGACGACCGCCGCTGGACACGATCGGCCGCCCCGCAACGGGCGGCCGATCTGCGTTGGGCCAGGCGCCGGTGGACGCGGGCATGCGCGGCAGGCAGAGTGCGGCTGGGGACAAGGTGCCGGCGGCGCCGGCGGGAGAGGCCTGATGTGGCAGCGTGAACCAACCCGGCGGCGCGGTGGCGCCCTGGCCACCTGGCTGGGGTGGGCCTTGCTGGTGGCGGCGGTCGCACCGGCCGGGGCGCAACCCTCGCCACGCCCCGCTGACGACGCCGATCATCCGCGCACCTGCCTGGTGCTGGGCGGCGGCGGGGCGCGCGGGGCCGCGCATATCGGTGTGCTCAAGGTGCTGGAACGCGAGCGGGTGCCGATCGACTGCATCGTGGGCACCTCGATGGGGGCGGTGGTGGGCGGGCTGTATGCCACCGGCTACACCGCCGACGAGATCGAGGCCGTGCTCGACCGCATCGACTGGGCCGAGGTGCTGCATGACAAGCCACCGCGCAACGAGCGCAGCATGCGCCGCAAGGAAGACGACCTGCGCCTGCTGGGCGGCGTGGAGGTGGGCCTGAGCAACGGCAGGATCGCCTTCCCGCAAGGGCTGATCCAGGGCCAGAAGCTGGAAATGCTGCTGCGCCGCCTGCTGCTGCCGGCCTGGCAGGTGCAGGACTTCGACCGGCTGCCGATCCCGTTCCGCGCCATCGCCACCGATATCGTCAGCGGCGACAAGGTGGTGTTCGCGCAGGGCGACCTGGCCTTGGCGATCCGCGCCAGCATGTCCGTGCCCGGCGTGTTCGCGCCGGTGCGCTACCAGGACCGGCTGCTGGTCGATGGCGGGGTGGTGGACAACCTGCCGATCGACGAGGCGCGGCGCCTGGGCGCGCAGCGGGTGATCGTCTCGCGCGTGGGCACGCCGCTGATGAGCGAGGCGCGGCTGGATTCGCCGCTGGCGATCAGCCACCAGATGGCCAGCGTGTTGATGCAGCGGGAAATACGCGCCCAGTTGGCCACGCTTGGGCCGCAGGATCTGCTCATCACCCCGGCGCTGGGCGACATGGGCAGCCAGGATTTCAACCGCTCCGCGCAGGCGGTGGGCGTGGGCGAGCAGGCCGCGCAGGCACAGGTGGCCGACATCGCCCGCTACCAGGTCGATGCCGATGCGTATGCGGCCTTCGAGCGCCAGCATCGGCCACCGGCCTACGCTGCGCCGATCATCGCCTTCGTCGACGTGCTGCGCGGCGACACGCGCACCGCGCGCTATCTCGAACAACGCCTGCAGCCGCAGTTGGGCCAGCCGTTGGCGCCGGACCAGATCGAGCGCCAGGTGGCCACGGCCTATGGCGAGGGCCGCTACGAGCAGGTGCAATGGCGGCTGGAGGCGCGCGACGGCCGCCAGGGCCTGGTGCTGGCGCCGCAGGACAAGCGCTGGGGGCCGGACTTCCTGCATTTCGCGCTGCGCCTGTCCGATGATTTCAACGGCAGCAGCAACTACCAGCTGATCAGCGAACTGACCCGCACCGGCTTGAGCGAGCAGGGCGCGGAGATGAAACTGCGCGTGGGGCTGGGCGAGGTGGAAGAAGCCTTTGCCGAGTACTACCGGCCGCTGGGCCAGCGCGGGCGGCATGCGCTGTCGGCCTATGCCCAGTACCGCGCCACCGACCTGGACCTGGCCACGCTGCGCGGCGGTGCGCTGGGGCAGTTCCGTTACAGCCAATGGCTGGGTGGGCTGCGCTGGGCGTATTCGCCGCACCCGGACTGGGAGCTGGCCGGGTTCCTGGAGCGCGGCCGCGAGCGGCTGCGCCTGGATGTGGGCGACCCCAGCGAGCTGGGCAACTACCGCGCCGACATGGGCAGCGTCGGCTTGCAGCTGCGCCACGACTCGATCGACAGCTCGGCGTTTCCCAGCCGCGGCCAACGCCTCTCGCTCACCCGGCAGCACTACCTGGACACGCTGGGCACGGCGAGCGCGGCGGCGGTCACCCGGCTGCAGTGGGACGGGGCCTGGTCGCACGGGCCGGACCGCTGGCTGGGTGGGCTGCGCGCCTCCTCGGCGCATGGCGGGGACGAGCTGCTGGCCACTTACGGCTTCCTCGGTGGCCTGGGCAACCTGTCCGGCTACCCGGAGGAGGCGATCTTCGCGCCGCAGACCGCGTTGGCGCGGGTGGTGTATTACCGCCGCGTGGCGCACGCCGATTCGCTGCTGACCATCCCGCTGTACGTGGGCGGCAGCCTGGAATGGGGCGGATTCTGGGAAACCCGTGATGCGGTGGACATCGAGGGCATGCAGACCGCCGGCAGTATCTTCGTGGGTGCCGATACGTTCCTCGGCCCGGTGTTCCTCGGCTACGGCCGCGCCAAGGGCGGCCACGACGCGTTTTACCTTACCTTCGGCTCGCTGCTGCGCACGCTCGACGGATTCTGAGCAGCGGCCGCTCAGCCCAGCGGCAACGGCTCGTATGCCCGGGCGATGCGGTCGTGCAGGGCGCGCACGGTTTCGGCGGCGGGATCCACGCGCCGCTCGTCGCCGAAGGCACGCAGGAAGCGGCAGGCGGCGTGGCCCTGCGCCTTGCGCTCGTAGTCGGCGATCCATTGCAGGCGCGCGGGCAGGAACGCCTGTTCGGCCGACCACGCCGCCACCGGCGGACGGATGCGCCGACGCATGCCGATCCGCCAGGGCTTGGGCGTGAGCCGCGCGCGGAAGCAGTGCTGCACCCGGCACAGGCGTGCGTACAGTGCATCGGTCTGCAGCGCGTCGAACAAGGCCTGCACGGCCGGATCGTGCGCGGCGAAGGTGGCGTGCATGGCCAGCACGCGCAGGCCGGCCGGGGTGCGGTAGGCGCGCAGGTGCCAGTCCGGGTGCGCGCTGACGAACTGCTCCACCCGCGCCAGCGCACGCTCCTCGCGTTGCGCACCGCGGTGGCGGGCGCGCAGGACGCGCAACGCAATGGCGTTGGCCGCCCACAGCACCACCGCGCCCGCCAGCACGCCCACGATCCAGTTCCACTGCATGCCGGCCACGATCGCCACGCCCGCCCACAGCGCGGCGGCCAACAGGCTGGGCAGCACGCAACCGGCCGGTGCCGGGCGGTGGTCGATGTCGGCAAACAGCACGTTGGGGGTGTTCAGGCACAGCGCGCCGTAGCTGTTGCGGGTGATCACGATGTCGGCGTGGCGCTCGACGATCTGCTCGCGGATCGGCACGCCCTCCACGCCGTAGCTGGTGCGACGTTCGCGGCGGGGTATCGACTCACCCGCGATGATCGCCGCCAGCGCCTGCTGCGCACGTGCATCGGCATGCGCCTGCGCGGCGGCCAGGCTGTCATCGGACCAGCCAAAGCGGCGCACGACCAGCCGGCGGCGGCCATGGCGGACATCCAGGCGGGCATCGGCCCAGTATTCGGGAACGATCATGACGGTCCTTGTCGCAGGGAATCTCCAGCGCGGCAGTCTGCCACGCCATTCACGCCGGCGGGTAGGCCATCGGGTCCGTGGGTGCAACAATGCCGGCCTGCAACCAGGAAGGTCGCCGATGCCGTCGGACAACGTGGTGGTGTTTGATTTCGATTTGACCCTGACCCGCTGGGAAACCGCGTCGCGCTTCTTCAAGGGGCTGCTGCGCCGCCAGCCATGGCGCATGGCCTCGCTGCTGCCCTGCCTGCCGCTGCTGCTGCTGATGCTGGCGCTGCCGGCCACCCGTGGCCTGCCGGTGCGCATTGCGGTGTGGCTGGCCACCTTCGGTCGCAGCCGGGAGGCGCTGGAGGCCCTGGCCCAGGCGCATGCCCAGGCGGTGTTCGACGGCGGTGACGCGTTGTTTGTCGACGCGGCCGTGGCGCGCCTGCGCCTGCATCTGCAACAGGGCGACCGGGTGGTGATCGCCACCGGCTGCTGGGAGCCGCTGGCACGCGCGCTGCTGGCACGCGGCGGGCTGGCCGAGGTGCCGCTGGTGGCCTCCACGTTGCGGCCGTACCTGGGTGGTTGGGTCAGCGAGCAGCGCTGCCTGGGGCCCAACAAGATCCCGATGCTGGCCGCGCGCGGTTACGCCCCGCCGTGGGCCATGGCCTACACCGACCACCATGCCGACCTGCCGCTGCTGCGCAACAGCGCGCAGTGGTGCCTGGTCAGCCCCACGCCGGGCTGCCTGCGCCGCATTGAAACCGCGCTGCAGACCCGCGCGCAGGTGGTGGCCTGGCGCGGTTGAGAACGGGCGGCACGTTCGCCCGCCAGGCCCGCGCCTGTGGCGTGCTAGGGTGAACGGCGATGCCTTGGGAGATGCCTGGATGCCGTCTTTGTTGAAGGGAATGCTCGCCGCCGCGACGTTGTCGCTGCTGATGCCCGCCGCCCACGCCGCCGAGCCGGCGGTGAACCCGCTGCTGCGCACGCCCGTGGCACAGCTCACCGCCGACCAGGTGCAGGGCATGCAGCAGCGCCTGCTGGATTGGCCGCAACTGCAGCGCTACCGCGCCGAGAACGCCAAGCTGCCGGCCGCACCGGCAGGCCAGCCGCGCGTGGTGTTTTACGGCGATTCGATCACCGAGATCTGGAGCCGCAGCGGCAACGGCGGCTTTCTGGCCGACAAGGGCTACCTCAACCGCGGCATCAGCGGGCAGACCACCGCGCAGATGCTGGTGCGCTTCCCCCAGGACGTGATCGCCCTGCGCCCGGCCGTGGTGGTGATCCTGGCCGGCACCAACGACATCGCCGGCAATACCGGCCCGGCCACCCAGGCGATGATCGAGGACAACCTGCACGCCATGGTGGACCTGGCGCGCGCGCACGGCATCGCGGTGGTGCTGGCCTCGGTGCTGCCGGTGAGCGAGTACCCGTGGCAGCCCGGCGTGCAGCCGGCGCCGAAGGTGCGTGCGCTCAACGCGGCGCTGCGGCGCTACGCGCAGGCAGAGAAGCTGGTCTATCTGGATTACCACGCCGCGCTGGCCAACGCGGACGGCGGCCTGGATGCCGCGCTGGCGGCCGATGGCGTGCACCCCACGGCGGCCGGGTACGCGCGCATGGCACCGCTGGCCGAGGCCGCCGTGACACGCGCCCTGCAGGCCAAGCCGCCGATGCGGTAAATTCGGCGCGGGCCTGCCGCGACCTGCCGGCACGATCAACAACGAGGGCAACGGAATGCAATCACGATCCCACCACCGCTTGGGCGCCCTGGCCCTGGCCCTGGCACTGCTGGCCGCCAGCGGCTGCAAAGGCGGCCACGCCCCCTCGGCGGACGCATCGGCGTCGGGGCCGCTGCCGGCGTCGATCACCCGCGAGGCCGTGCACGGCACGCCCCTGGCGGAGTGGACGGCGAACTGGTGGCGCTGGGCCGAAGCCCAGCCGACCCCGCCTTACGCCGACACGGACGGCAGCGCGTGCGCGGTGGGGCAGCGCGGCCCGGTGTGGTTCCTGGCCGGCACCGACGGCAGTTTCCAGCCACAACGCACCTGCCATGTGCCCGCCGGCCGGCACGTGCTGCTGCCGGTGATCAACATGCTGGTCTATCAAGGCAATGCGTTCGAGCGCTGCAGCCAGATGCAGGCCGATGCCGCCGTCAACAACCAGCACCTGCGTGCTGCCGAGGTGCTGCTGGACGGCCAGTCGCTGGGCGACATCCATGCGCATCGGGTGGCCAGCGATGGCTGCTTCCCCCTCGATGCCGGCGATGGCGAGGCCGCCCTGGCCGCCGCCGATGGCTACTGGCTGATGCTCAAGCCCTTGTCGCCGGGCCGGCACACGCTGCAGGTGCGGGCGCGTTATGACACGCCGCAGGGCGGTGCGTTCAGCGGCCTGCAGCAGGACTTCGACTACGTGCTGCTGGTGGGCGACGCCGCCGCCCCACGCAACGCCGCCCCCTGAGCACGGCCGCGCTCAGGCCTCGTCCTGCTTGAGCGCCGCATCGGCGGCCAGCAGGGCCTCGGCCGCCGCGCCCAGCGCGGGCGAGGGCACGTCCTGCGCGCCGATGGACTGCATCATGCGCGGCATGTCCACGAAACGGCGTTGGCGCCGGTCGTAGATGCCGGTCACCAGCAGTGCGCGGGTGGCGATCTTCGCCTCGCCCAGCAGCACGCGCTGCTCCATGATCACCCGCGTGCCGACCCAACCCACCAGCCGCGTTTCCAGGGTGAAGCGCTGGAACGGCTTGAGCTCGCGGCGGAACTGGATCGTGCCGGCGCCCACGATCGGCGCCCACTTCTCGCGCAGCGCGACCCGGCCCAGGCCCATGCGCACGATCAGGTCCAGCCGGCCCAGGTCGAAGATGTTCCAGTAGCGCCCGTTGGTCATGTGCAGGTTGCTGTCCAGGTCGTTGGGCAGCACCCGGAACGGCAGCCGCGACACCCCGAACGGGGCGGCCAGGCGCGGCCGGAAGAAGCTGCACAGCAGCAGGTGGAGCAGGCGGAACCACAGATTCATACGTTTTATGACGACTGTAATAGAACGGTTACGCTAATCTATGCTGACTGTTCCGGCAAGAAGGTGGGCCATGAGTCCGCGCGCTACCGATGCACCGCAACGCGTGGTCGCCGCCGCCGCGGAGATGCTCGCCCGGGTGGGGCTCAACGCCACCAGCATCCGCGAGGTCAGCAAGGCAGCGCAGGCACCGCTGGGCTCCACCTACCACCACTTTCCCGGCGGCAAGCAGGAGTTGCTGGCGCGTGCCACCACGCTGGCCGGCGACCGGGTCGATGCGCTGCTGGCGCGGCTGCTGGCCGAGGGCGCGGGGCCGGGCTTGCAGCAGTTCCTGCAGCGGTGGCGCGAGCGCCTGCTGGACAGCCGGTTCGAGGCGGGCTGCCCGGTGCTGGCCGCTGCGGTGGAGGTGCCGGTGGATGCCCATCCCAGCGCGGCCCGTGACGCGGCGGCGGCCGTGTTCGCGCGCTGGGAGCAGCGCCTGGGGGATGCGCTGGTGCAGGCCGGCCACGCACCGGCGGCGGCAGCCGCGCAGGCCACGCTGATCATCGCCAGCGTGGAAGGCGCGGTGGCGATGTGCCGGGCGACGCAGGACATCGCCCCGTTCGATCGCGTGGCCGCCCAGCTGCTGGCGATGGTGGAACACCGCGCCAGCTAGACGCGCCACCCTCAGCGCGGCGCGCGCAGGAACTGCATCACGTGCTCGATGAAGGCCTCGGGCGATTCCACGTTCATCAGGTGGCCCCCGCGCAGCACGTGCAGCACGGCGCCGGGGATGCCGCTGGCCAGGTGCTGCGCATCGGCCAGGGTGGCCAGCCGGTCTTCGTCGCCGGCCATCACCAGGGTCGGGCAGGCCAGCGTGGCCAGCCGCGCATGGCCGTCGAACGCGCACATCGCATCCAGCAGGCGTTGCCAATCCTGCGGGGTCTGCTCGTCCGCGGCCTCCTCGGGGTAGTCCAGGTAGGGCGCGGCGCGCGGGTCGCTGAAGAACGCCTCGGAAAACAACCACGGCAGCACAAGGTCGAACACCTGCCTGGGCGTGGCGCCGCGGCGATACACGGTGCCCACCGCCTGCAGGAACAGCACGGCCTGCGGGTTGGTGCGCGCGAAGGTGGCGGCCAGCACCAGGCGGTCCACGCGGCCGGGGGCATGGCTGGCCAATGCCTGCGCCACCACGCCGCCCATCGAGAAGCCCACCACGTGCGCGTGGGTGATCCCGGCATGGTCCAGGATGGCCACGACATCGCGTGCGAGATCCTCGATGGCGAATGCGCCGCTGGTGCGTGCACTCAACCCGGACCCACGCAGGTCCACCGTCAGCACCCGGAAGTGGGCGGCGAGGGCGGCCTGTTCGGCGGCCCAGAAGGATGCATCGCCGCCCAGGCCATGGATCAGCACGACTGCGGGCGCATCGGGATCAGAGGCAGTATCGAGCCAGTGCAGGGCACCGTGCGGGGTGGTCAGGAACGGCATGGCAGGCAATCACGCAGGCAAGGATGGGCGCGAGCATGCCCGATGGCGGGCCATCGTGCAGCCCGGGGTGTGCAGAACGGCGTCATGGCTGGTGCAGGTCGTGCAGCTCGATGCCGTTGGCCGCCGCCTGCATCTGCGCATCGGGCGCCGGGCCCTGCCGGGTCATGTCCACCAGCGCCTGGTTGAGCTCGACGAACGGGCGCATGCGCGTTTCGTAACGGACGAATGCCGCGGCCGGTTGGTCGGGACTGCGCGAGAGTTCGCGCGCCAGCACATAGGCGCCGACCAGCGCCAGGCTGGTGCCCTGGCCGGAGAACGGCGAGGCGCAGTGCGCGGCATCGCCGACCAGCACCACGCGGCCCTGCGACCAGCGCGGCAGCACCACCTGCACCAGTTCGCCGAAGTAGAAGGCGTCGCTATGGTCGATCGCCTCCACCAGCGGCCGCAGCCGCCCGCCCAGCCCTTGCATCCGGGCCCGTGCCAGCGCCTTCTGGGCCGCCACGTCATGGCGCAGCGCGGCGTCCACCTCGGCACCAAAACCGGCGCCGACGCGCAGCTCCTGGCCGCTGGTATCGGGGTAGACCACCACGCCCAGTTCGGCATCGCGGTACATCCACTCGCGGTCGGTCAGGTCCAGGTGGTTGGGCGCGCTGTAGAAGGCCAGCGCGCCGCCCAGCGGCCGCAGGCAGGTGTCATCGGCGTGCACGGCCTGGCGCCGCATCGACGAATACACCCCGTCCGCGCCCACCACCACATCGAAGCGGCGCGACAGGTGGCTGGCAAAGCTTACCGTTACCCCATCGGCGCTCTCGCTCATGCCGGTGATGTGCTCATCGAAGAACGTGTCGCCCGGCGCGCCGGCCGCCGTGGCCAGCAGCCGGCACAGGGTGTCGCGGAAGATCTCGATGTCCGGGCTGTCCAGCCGGCCGCCGCTGAAGGTGCGGCTGTCGTCGCGGCGGATTTCGTTGCCGTCGCGGTCGAGCATCGACAACCCCTCCAGGCGCGTGCGGCGGCTGTGGATCGCCTCGTGCAGGCCCATTGCCTTGACCACCGCCAGCGCCGCGCCGCGGATGTCCACCGCATGCCCGCCACCGCGCAGCGCGGGTGCTTTCTCCACCACCGTTACCTGGCAGCCGAAGTAGCGCAGCCACCAGGCAGTGGCGAGGCCGGCGACACCGGCGCCGGAGACCAGGACAGCAGGCTGGGATTGCATCGGAGCGGGTCCAGGGAGAGCAGGTGCACAGGCTATCGAGTGCGGCCGCCGGCGGCTTGACCTGGGTCAAGCCGGAAGCGCTCAGTGCGCGCCGGGGTGGGCGAGCAGTTCAGACAGGCCCAGCCAGCCGATCTGCACGCCGATGCACAGGATGACGAAGGCCAGCAGCCTTACCACCACCTGCGTGCCGGTGTGGCCCAGCAGCGACTGCAGGCGGCAGGCGTAGCGCATGCACACGTAGATGAGCACGCACAGCGCCAGCAACGCGCTGCCGGCCGCCGCGACATGCACCGCCTCGGGCCCGTCGGCGGGCGAGCTGGTGCCCACCGCGATGGCCACGGCGATCGAGCCGGGCCCGACGGTCAGCGGCAGGGTAAACGGATAGAACAACTGCGATGCCAGCGAAGCGTCGATGTCCTCGCGGGCTTCGTCCTGCGCCGCGCCGGCCAGCGAGCCACGTTCGCCCTGGGCCGGTGCCTGCAGCAGGCGCCAGCCGGTGGCGGCGATCACCAGGCCACCGGCCAGGCGCAGCACCGGGATGGAGATGCCGAAGAAGGACAGCACGTAGGCACCGATGCCGATCGAGGCGGCCAGCAGCACCAGGCTGTTGATCGCCACGGCCCGGGCCACGATGTTGCGCTGGGCCGGGCTGGCGTCGGGCACGATACCGAGCACCATCAAGGCCGCGCCGGGCGGGTTGATCACCGGCAGCAGGCTGGTGAAGATGACCAGGAAGGTATGGCTGAAGTCGTTCCACATGGCAGGTCGCAGGCGCCGCCGGGCGCGTGGGTGGGCAGCGTCCACCATGCGGCCCTTGCCGTGCGGGCGGCTTGATCCAGGTCAAGCCGGGCGGTCGGCGAAGGCGCACGATGGCGCCATTCCCCGCGAGGAGTAACGCCGTGGCCCGCGCGCACCGTGTGATCCGTTCCCGCCGCGCGCCTCGCCGCGCCCTGTTGCTCGCCCTGCTGGCCGCGGGCGTCATGCCGCCACCGGCCGGCGCGGACACCGTGATTCCGCCGTTCTACCAGGCCGATGCGGCCACGGTGCAGGGCGCGCCGGGCAGCCTGATCCGTAGCGAGGCGCTGCCCGACGCGCCCGATGGCGCTACGGCGTACCGGCTGCTGTATCGCTCGCAGGCCCCGGACGGCAGCCCGATCGCGGTCTCGGCGGTGGCGCTGGTGCCCATCGCACCCGCCCCGGCCGGTGGCCGCCCGATCGTGGCCTGGGCCCACCCCACCTCCGGGGTGGAGCCGCAGTGCGCGCCGTCACGGGCGCGGAGCAGATTCCGCGAAATCCAGGGGCTGGCCGCGTTGCTGGCCCAGGGCAACATCGTGGTGGCCACCGACTATCCCGGGCTCGGCACGGCGGCGCCGCATCCCTACCTGGTGGGGATCAGCGAGGGCCGCGCCGTGCTCGATTCGGTGCGTGCGGCAGCGTTGCTGCCCAACGCGCACGCCGGGCATCGCTACGCGTTGTGGGGGCATTCGCAGGGTGGGCACGCGGCGCTGTTCGCCGCGCAGCTCGCCACCGGCTACCTGCCGGGCTACACCCTGGCCGGGGTCGCGGTGGCCGCGCCGGCCACACAGCTGGACACGCTGCTGCGCGACGACGCCAACTCCGACGGCGGGCGCAACATCACGGCGATGACGTTGTGGTCCTGGCATCGGGTCTACGGCCTGCCGCTGGGTGATGTGCTGGACCCCAGCGCGGCGCCGGCGATGGACGCGCTGGCCCGTGAGTGCATCGAGACGGCCTACGACCTGGTCGAGCGCAAGTGGTCCGGGCGCAGCCTGAAGCAGGCGTTCCTGTCGGTGCCGGACATCGCCTCGGTGGAGCCGTGGAAGCGCCTGTTGCGCGAGAACATCCCCGGCCTGCCACCGCCACAGGTGCCGCTGTTCATCGCGCAGGGCCAGGCCGACACGCTGGTGCGGCCGGCCGTGACCGAGGCATACCGGCAGCAGGCCTGCGCGCAGGGCACGGCAGTGCGATGGCTGTCCCTGCCCAAGGTGGGCCATGGCTTCATCGCGCGCGACAGTGCAGCGCAGGCAAGCCAATGGATCGGCGAGCGATTGGCAGGGCAGCCCGCACCTGACGACTGCCAGCGTTGAGCCGGGTGGCGTGGTGCGTTTGCGAGGTTCATGTCCGCCAACGCCTTACCACGGCACGCGAGTGCGTTGCCTTGCGTGTGCGGGCGGGTACGGGCGGGGGGGGGGGGGCCCGAGGCAGCACGGGCCG
>NZ_JAVWXA010000019.1:0-15755 GCF_036662295.1 Stenotrophomonas sp. | reverse complement strand
GGGGGGGGGGGGGGTAGGGGGGGGGGGGCGGTCCACGCTGCAGTTACGTCCCTGTAAGATCGTGGTGCGGCATCCATGGCGTATGACGGTCCCGCACCCCCACCCGTACCCGCCCTAGGACAGTTGGTCGGTGCGCACCGAAAAGCCGGTAGTGCCGGCCGCTGGCCGGCATCCAACAGCCACCCTTGTTCTCAACGACCACCGACCACCGGCCAGTGCTTCGGCTGTGGATCTCCTGGCGGCCGCCGGCCATCTGTCGGGGGCGGGGGTGTGCGGGTTCGCGGGACCTTAGTGCGCCATGGGTGGCGCACGTCGAGGAGGCGAAGAAAAAAAACCGCACCTCTACCAGCGTGCGGCTTCAGACAGGGCGGGCAGTGACTCAGTAGCCCCACCACGGTTGGCAGTGCAGGTGGCCATACGGCCCACGCCAGCAGCGCCCGCCCGGGAACATGCGCGGACCACCGCCCCAGCCCCACGGGCGCGGGCCGTACATCGCCGGGCCGTACCACCAGTCGATGAACACGCTCACCTGCTGCCCATGTCCGGCAGCGTGCCGCCCAGCACCCGGATGTCGTAGGTCAGGTTGCCGCCGTTCAAGCGCGGGTTGCGCAGTTCCACCACCGTCAGGTCCGTCTTCCCGTTCACCACCGTGGACACCGTGGCATTGGGCGGGTCCTTCTCGAAATCATCCTTGCCGCTGCCCCAGTAGCTCACGAATTTTGCCGTCGATACATCCCCGGTCATCCGCTCCGGGCGGTCGGTGAACATCAGCGTCTGCCCACCCACGCCCTGGATGGTCAGCGTCTTGCCGTCGGAAATGAAACCGCTGCCGGTCTGCACGAACAACCAGTTCGCCGCCGGCATCGGCTCCACGTTGGGGGCCGCCGCTGCCTCGGCCTTGGGGGCTGCCTGCGCCGTCGCCGCGCACAAGGGAAGGAGCAACAACAACGCCACTCCGAATGAAAGCCGCTTCATCACACTGTCTCCAGAAAAAGTAGGGTGCGCGGTGCGGCAGCGGGACGATTCCCGGATGCGGCGGCCATCGCAGGAGCGACAGTAGGCGGCCTGGCCGGCCACGCGCTTGATGCAGGTCAAGTGCGGCGCATTGCCCCGCGACGCGCTCAGCCCACGCGGCGGAGCGGCCCGCGCGCGATCCACCCGGCCAGCAGCGCGATCGCCAGCAGCACCAGCCCGAACACCAGCAGCGTGGTGCGCCCGGCGCTGTTGACCGCCAGCAGCCCCAGGCTGAGCAGCCCGCATGCCCCCAGCGCGATCGCGATGATCCGTGCCGGCGTGCGGTCCAGCGCATCGGCCGCGCCCAGCGGCGTGGGTGCATAGGCCGCCATGCGCGCGCGCACCGCCGGCCACTGCGGCTGCTCGCCGCGCGCGGTGCACTCGGCCACGGCCAGGATCAGCACCGGCAGCAGCGCCCCCACCAGCACGTCGGCCAGGCGCGGATTGGCCTGCACCCACTGCGCGGGCAGGCTGCCGTCCCACGGCCCGCCGGCCGCGAGCCCCAGGCGCACCAGCAGCCCGGCGGCCAGGCTGGCGGCGGCGGTCACATACACGCTGCGCACACCGTTGCGCCCGCTCAGCAGGCCCCACAGGGTGGGGGCCATCAGCGGCCCGAACAGCAGGGCGGTCAGGGTCAGCACGATCTTTTCCGCCCCGCCCAGGCGCGGCACGCACAGGGCCACGCCCACCAGCGCCACGCCAATGGCAAAGGTGAAGATCCGCCCGGCGCGGACCAGTTGCGCCTCGCTGGCCTGCGGACGCAGCCGGCGCCGGTAGAACTGCTCGGTGAGCACGCCGGCAAACACGTTGAGCTGGCCGCTGACCGCGCTGGCCGTTGCCGAGAACATCGCCGCCATCATCAGCCCCAGCATGCCCACCGGCAGCACCTGCTGGCTGGCCAGGATGTAGGCCTGTTCGGGGTCGGCATCGGCGTGCAGCATGCGGAACAGGATCGGCGGGGTCAGCCACAGGGCCGGGCTCACCAGGTACAGCGCACCGAACAGCCACGCACTGCGGCGGGCATCGGCCACGCTCGGCACGCAGATGTAACGCTGCGCGAAGGCCCACTCGGCACCGACCAGGAAGAAGTGCACCGTGACCCAGCCGGCCATGAACCACAGCGAATAGTGCGCCGAGACGGGCACGAAGAAGCCGGGCGGCAGTGGCGCCAGCGACGGCGCGCCCAGCACGTCCAGCCCCAGCAGCACGATCACCAGCAGCACCGCCAGCTGCAGCACCACGAACTGCAGCACGTCGGTCATCAGCACCGCCCACAGCCCGCCGGCCACCGTGTAGGCGATCACCACCGCGCCAAACACGGCGATGGCCAGCGCCAGCGAGAGGTGGCCGGTGGACGGGTCGCGCAGCGGGTGGCCCGGTGCCAGCGGCACCAGTGCCACCAGCATCACCGCCAGCGCATACAGCGCCACCCCGGTGGTGACCACGCGCACGGCGAGCATGGCCCAGGTGTAGAACTGCACTGCCTGCGGGCCGAACCGCAACGCCACGAATTCCGCCGGCGTGGTCACCCCCGTGCGCCGCCAGCGCCCGGCCACGCACCAGCCCACCAGCAGCGCCGACACACCGATGCAGGTGTTGATGGCGATCGCCACCACGCCTTCGCGATAGGCCAGCCCGCCCCACACCACGAACGTGCCGGCCGATTTGAGCGTCATGAAACCGCTCAGCCCGGACACCCACCACGGTGATCGCCCGCCGGCGGCAAACATGTCGCGCGAGCGCCGGTTGCGCCCGGCGTAATGCAGGCCGATGGCCAGCGTGCCGAGCAGATAGGCGCCCAGCACCAGCAGGTCGATCAGGGCCATGTGCGCGCGCCGCTCAGAAGCGCATCCGGAAGCTCACCCCGGCATAGCGCTGCACATCGCGCGCCAGTTGCAGGGCATAGGCGTCCGGGCCGCCGGCCGCGCTGACCGCCATCACGTTGGCGGCGTAGCGCTGGTTGCCCACGTTCTTCACGAACACGCCCAGGTCGTAGCGGCCGGCCGCGAAGATCAGCCCCGCCGACAGGTCGGCCACCGCGTAGGCCGGCTGGGTCATGCGTGGGTTCTGGCTGATGTCCAGCATCACCCGCTCCTGCCAGCGGTAGTCGGCCTGCACGTACACATCCACGTGCGCGGTGAGCGGGGCGTCGTAGCGGCCACTGAGCACGGCCCGCCAGCGCGGTGCGTTCATGAAGGGCTTGCCGTCGAGGTCCTGCACCGCCGCGCCACCGGGCACTGCCGGCGCGCAGCCCTGCGCGGCGCCCTGACCGCTGTAGCAGGGGCCGTTGCGCACGCCGACAAAGCGCGCATCCAGCCAGGTGGCCCCGCCGGTCACGCTCCACCAGGGGTGCGGCCGCGCGGTGAACTCCAGCTCGATGCCATCGATGGCCACGCCGCCGGCACTGGTGAGCAGGAACAGGCCGGAGGGCATGTCGTAGGTCTGGCCCTGGTAATCGTGGATGCGGGTGCGGAAGGCGGTGAGGTTGAGCAGCAGCGCGTTGTCCAGCAGGGTGGATTTGAGCCCCGCCTCGACCAGGCTGGAGGTCTCCGCCGGCGCGGGCAACCGGGCGAACTGCGCGGCAGTCAGGCCCAGCGTGGCCGCCAGCCCCTGGCCTTTGTAGCCGCTGCTCCAGCCCACATAGCCGGTCACCTGCGGGGTAAACGCCCACGCCGCGCTGAGCCGGCCGATGCTGGCCTGGTCCCGGTAGTGGCCGGTGACCGGGCCAAAGGCCGGGTTGGTGGGCGGCTGGCCGCTGCCGGTGAACAGGCCATCGCGCGGGCGTACGAAGCGCAGCGTCTGCCGCTCGCGGATGAAACGCACGCCCGCGGTGAGGGTGAGGCGCTCGCGGGGATGCCAGTTGCCCTGGCCGAACAGCGAGGAATTGCGGCTGTCCACCGTGGACTGGCCGGCCAGCACGGCCTGTTCGCCCAGCACGCGGCCATCGCCGAGCAGGGCGTTCACCGCGCCGATGTTCAGGCCGCGCCGGTCCAGCCGGTTGCGCACCTGGCCATCGAAATGGAACGCGCCCAGCACATAGTCGATGGCGCCGCCGGTCGGCGAGGCCAGGCGCAGTTCCTGCGAGGTGGTGCGGCTGGCCTCGAGGTTGTCGTTGCGGGTGATCAGCTGCGCCTGGGTGTCATCCAGGTCCACGTCGCTGTGGTTGTCGAAGCGGCGCCAGGCCCACACCCCGGTCAAGGTGTGCCGGCCCACGCCCAGGTTGGCGGTGAGGGCCACGCCGCGATTGTCCTGGCGCACGAACGGCACCACGTCGTTGTTGACCGTGCGGCTGCCACGGCCCACGTCGGTGCCGGTGTCCAGCGCGCGCGGCTGGCTGCTGGCCTGCAGCAGCGGCAGCGCGCAGCAGTCGGCGTCCAGGCGGCTCACATCGGCGCTCAGGGTGATGTCCGAGCGTCCGTCTTCCGCACGCCACGCCAGCTTGCCGCGCGCGCCATGCGCCTGCTGGCCATTGAGCAGGCGCCCGTCATGCAGGTTGCGCACGGTACCCGGCTGGTCGCGATAGAAGGCGGCCACGCGGTAGGCCAGCCCGGCGCCCAGCGGCGCGGACACCGCCGCATCCACGCGGTAGTCCTGGTCCTGCGCCACCTGGGCGTTGAACGCGCCACTGCGGCGCTCGAAATCCGGGGCGGCGGTGATGATGCGGATCACCCCGGCCGAGGCGTTCTTGCCGAACAACGTGCCCTGCGGGCCGCGCAGCACTTCCACCCGTTCCACGTCGTAGAGGTCGCTGAACGCCGCGCCGGGCCGCTGCAGCACCACCCCGTCCAGCACGGTGGCGATGCTCGGCTCCACCCCGGTGCTGAACACATCGGTGCCCACCCCGCGGATGCGGATCGCGCTGTTGCGCAGCTCGTTGCCGGCGGCAAAGGTGACGCTGGGCACCACGCCGACCAGGTTGCCGATGTCGGTGGCCTGGCGGCGCTGCAGCGTCTGCCCATCCACCACCGACACGGCCAGCGCGATCTTCTGCGCGTTTTCCTCCCGGTACTGGGCGGTCACGGTGATGGCATCCAGCGCGGTGACCGTGGGCGAGGACGACGCGGCATCGGGCGCGCGCTCGGCAGCCGGCGCGGCGCGCTCGGCCCAGGCCGGGCAGGGCGCCAGCGCGGCCAGGATCGTCACTGCCAGGTGTCTGGACTGCATCGATGGCCTTCCCGGAAGGGCGGTCAAAACCGCGTTGCACGCATTCATCCACGTCGCCGGCAGGCCGGCACAGCAACTTCAACGGCAGGGGCAGGGCAAGACAGGACACCGCGCGGCGGGGCCTGCGGCGCAGCATGCGGCAGCGCCCGGCTTAGCGCCAGCAGCAGATGACACCCCCATGACATTGGGCCAACTTGCGGAACACTGTTCTAAAATATAGGATCAAAACCGGCCGCCCACCTGGAGGCGGCGCATCGAGAGCTCCCCCATGGCCAGACCCCGGAATCCGCCCGCCAACGACGACGTCCTTGAGGTAGTGGAGGACGGTGACGGCGACCGGCGCTTTGCGATCCCCGGCGCGCAGGCGCTGTCCAAGGGGCTGAGCCTGCTCACCCTGATCGCCGATGCCCCGCATCCGCTGCCGTTCGGCGAACTGGGCCGCTATTCCGGGCTGCCCAAAAGCACCCTGCATCGCATCCTGCAGACCCTGATCGATTACCGGCTGGTGCGCCTGGAGGAGGCCAGCCAGACCTATCGGCTGGGCACGCGGCTGTTCGAGATGGCGCACAAGGTGTGGAGCGATTTCGACCTGCGCAGCGCGGCCGAGCCGGAGCTGCTGCGGCTGCGCGAGCTGGCCCAGGAAACCACCCGGCTGGGCGTGCTGGAGGACAAGGAAATCCTGATCATCGACCAGCGCGACCACGTCCAGGCCATGCGCCTGGCCAACGGCGTCGGCAGCCGCCTGCCGGCGGTGGCCACGGCGATCGGCAAGGCGGTGATGTCGCACCGGCCGCCGGAAGAACTGCAGCGCTACCTCACCACCACGTCGCTCAAGCGCCTCACCCCGCATTCGATCCTGGACCTGGGCGAGCTGCAGCGCGAACTGGACCTGATCAAGGCGCGTGGCTATGCGGTCTCGGTGGAGGAATCGGCGATGGGCGTCAGCGGCGTGGCCGCCCCCATCCTGGACCACCGTGGCGATGCCATCGGCGCGGTGAGCATCAGCGGCCCGTCCTTCCGGCTGCCGCTGGAGCGCCTGCACGCACTGGGCCGGGACGTGATCGAAGCGGCCCGCCGCATCTCCGGCAACGTGGGCGAAACCTTCATGTCCATCAGCAGCTCGGTGACCCCCAGCCACGCCGCCGACCGGCACGTGCGCTGCGCCATTCCCTACAGCGCCTTCCTGGCCGAAAGCCCGCACTGGCTGGGCAACGGCCGCTCGCTGCTGTGGGTGGACATCCTGGCGCCGTCGGTGAACCTGTCCAACCTGGTCACCGGCGATACGCGCACCACGCCGCTGGGCGAGCTGGTGGGCGTGGTGGTGCCGCGCCGCGCCGGCGGTTTCATCGCCGCCACCCAGAGCGGGTTCCGCGCGCTGGACCTGCAGAGCGGGGAGATGTCGCTGCTGGCCACGCCCGGGCAGATGTCCGGGCGGCGGTTCAACGATGGCAAGTGCGATGCCGCCGGCCGCCTGTGGGCCGGCACGCTGGCCATCGATGCCAGCCCGGAGCGCGGTTCGCTGTACCGGCTGGACACCGACGGCACGCTGGTGGAAATCGAAACCGGCTTCCACATCTGCAACGGACTGGGCTGGAGCCCGGATTCGCGGCGCTTCTACCTGGCCGACTCGGCGCGCCGGCAGATCGACACCTACGATTACGACCTGGCCACCGGCACGCTGTCCAACAAGGCCGTGTTCGCCCGCTTCGGCGATTCGGAGGGCATGCCCGACGGCCTGGCCGTGGATGCCGAAGGCCATGTCTGGTGCGCGATGTGGGATGGCTGGGCGCTCAAGCGCTTCTCGCCCGATGGCCAGCTGGTGCGCACCGTGGACCTGCCGGTCCCGCGCCCGACCAGTTGCGCCTTCGGGGGCCCGGATCTGAAAACGCTGTACATCACCACCGCGCGCATCCGCCTGTCGGCCACCCAGCTGGCCGCCGCGCCGCTGTCGGGCAGCATCCTGGCCCTGCAGGTGGAGGTGGCGGGCACGCCGGTCGGCGAGTACGGCGGCTGAGATGGCCCACTATCCCTCGCTCGCCGGCAAGACCGTGGTCGTGTCCGGCGGCGCGGCCGGGATCGGGGCGGCCATCGTGGCCGCCTTTGCCGCCCAGGGCAGCGATGTGCGCTTCCTGGACGTGGACGCCGACGCCGCCGGCCGCACGGTGCAGGCGCTGGTCGACGCCGGCCTGCCCGCACCGGCCTTCGCCCAGTGCGACCTGCGTGACATCCCGGCCAGCCTGGCCGCCGTTCAGACGCTGCTGCAGGGGCGCAGCCCGCATGCGCTGATCAACAACGCCGGCAACGACCAGGCCCAGCCCCTGGCGCAGGTCAGCGTGGCCGACTGGGACGACCGCGTGGCGGTGAACCTGCGCCATGCGTTCTTCCTGGCCCAGGCGCTGTCCGCACCGATGCGCCAGGCCGGGCAGGGCGTCATCGTCAACCTCGGTTCGATCAGCTGGAAGATGGGCGTGGCCGGGGTGCCGGTCTATGCCACGCTCAAATCGGCGATGGAAGGCATGACCAAGGCGCTGGCCCGCGAGCTGGGCGCCGACGGCATCCGGGTCAATGCGATCGCCCCGGGCTGGGTGCTCACCGAGCGCCAGCGCGCCAAGGGCGCGGCCAACCCGGCGATGTTCGAGCGCTACCTGGCCCGGCAATGCCTGAAGACCCACCTGCAGCCGGCCGACATCGCCGAGATGGCGCTGTGGCTGTGCGCCGATGAAAGCGCGATGTGCACCGGGCAGACCTTCACCGTGGACGCGGGCGTGGTCTGAGCCGCCGGCGCCGGCCAGGCGGCGCGCCGCCGGTCGACTGAATGCGGCCGCCGGGGCGGCCGATGCGGCTCCACTTGACCTAGGTCATGCGCCGGCCCGACCGGTCTGGCTACCGTTCGCTTGCCGCGACCACCCTGGCCGGCACCGTCCGCAGCGAGACCCCCATGCGCTCCACCGCATCACGCGCCCCTGCGCGCACCGCCCACCTGGACGAAGACATCTGCGTCCATATCTTCACCACCTCCGCGGCCATGATGGGGGTGTGCATGACCGTGGTCGGCGTGCTGCACGTGGTCACCGTGCTGCGCAAGGTGGACACCCTGGGCGATGACCTGCTCAGCATCAATTCGCTCATCTATCTCGGCGCCTGCCTCAGCGCGTACTGGGCGCTGCGCACGCGCCGCCGCAAGCGCAACCAGATCCTGGAAGCCGTGGCCGACTGGCTGTTCCTCATCGGCCTGGTGCTCAGCGCGATCGCCACCGGCTTCATCACCTGGGCCATCGCCGGCAACTGACGCCGCCCTCCCTTTACGTCCACCTGCAGGTACGCCCATGCACGCCCACCCGAGCACCCCCACACCCGCACCCCGCCGATATCGGCTGCACGACGTCTACGCCGTGGTCCTGGCCGGCGCCCTGCTGTGGACCGGCGCCAGCGTGGCCCAGGCGCCCGCCGATGCCACCGCGCCCGGTGCGCCGCTGCAGGCCCCGGCGGAGATCCGCTACGGCGCCGACGGGGTCAGCAAGGGCACCCTGCGCCCGGCGATGTCACCGGTATCGGTGGGCGGCCAGCCCTACCGCGCGCTGGTGTTCAACGGCGACTACGACGCGCCGCTGATCCGCACCCGCCCTGGCGGCACGGTGGCGATCACGCTGGACAACCAGATGGATGAGAAGACCAACCTGCATTTCCACGGCATGACCGTCACCCCGCTGGATTCGGGCGACAGCATCTTCCGTGAGGTGGGCCCGCACGAGAAAGGCCTGTACCGGTTCAAGCTGCCGCCCGACCACAGCCCCGGCGCGTACTGGTACCACAGTCATTTCCACGGTGGCGCGCAGCGCCAGGTGGAGTCGGGCATCGCCGGGCCGATCCTGGTGGACGGCATCCTCGATCCGTTCCCCGAGCTGAAGGGCATCAAGGAACGCGTGCTGGTGCTGCGCAACTTCCAGAAGACCCTCACCGGCAAGCTGGCCAGCGCGATCGTCACCAGCGCGCCGTCCATCCGCACCGTCAACGGCCAGGCCGACCCGGTGATCAGCATCCAGCCCGGTGAGACCCAGCTCTGGCACCTGATGAACATCTCGGCCAACCAGTACTTCCGCATCCGCATCAACGGCCAGAACGTGCAGATCCTCTCGCGCGACGGCAATACGGTGAACAAGCGGGTGGACACCGATGAACTGCTGATCGGGCCGTCGGCGCGCTTCAGCATCCTGGTGGTGGGGCCGGCGGTGGGCGACCATGCGGTCGAGCTGGCGGCGGGCAATACCGGCGCGGCCGGCGACCAGTACAAGGGCGCGCGCATCGCCACGATGCGGGTGGCTGGCGCGCCGGTGGCCACGCGCCGCATCACCAGCGCCTACCCGGTGCTGGAAGACCTGGGCAAGGTGAAGGTGGCCCACGTGCGCCAGTTCGCCTTCCAGGATTCGGCCACCGATGGCGATGCGTTCATGATCAACGGCGAGCGCTTCGATCCGCGCCGGGTCAACACCACCGTCAAGCTGGGCGACGTGGAAGAGTGGCGGCTGTACAACCCGTCCCAGGAGCTGCACCAGTTCCACATCCACCAGACCGATTTCCAGGTGGTGGCGATCAACGACAAGCCGGTGCCGTTCAGCGGCTACCGCGATACGGTATTCATCCCCACCCGGGGCTCGATCACGCTGCGCATTCCGTTCCGTGATCCGGTGATGCTGGGCAAGTTCGTCTACCACTGCCACATCCTCGAGCACGAGGACGGCGGCATGATGCAGGTGGTCCAGGTGGTGCGCCCGGAAGACTACGCGCAGGCGGTCACGCTGGCGCCGCTGGGTGGTATCTACGGCGACAACCAGACCTGCAGCTACCTCAAGAACAGCGGCCGCGAGTTCACCTTGCCGGCCAATGTGCAGCTGCCGGCGGAGGACAAGTGATGAGCATCCTGTGCAGACGCACCCTGGTGGTGGGGCTGGTGGGCGGGCTGGGCCTGGCCTGCAACGAGGCGCACGCCGACAAGGGCTATTACCCCAACGTGGGCATGGATTACAGCGCGGTGATGCAGTACGACTTCAGCCGCAGCGAAGGCGACGGTGCCACCGCCCCGCGCAACACCACCGATTTCTATCCCGACATCCAGAGCAGTTTCTACGTCCGCTTCAGCCCCAACGACCAGATCCGGCTGTCCACCGAGATCAACCCGCTCAACCCGCCGGCCAACGGCGAGAAGCGCACCTTCGGCGACATCGGCCTGGTGGTCAACGAGCTCAACTACTACAAGCTCACCCAGCACACGCAGTTGCAGGTGGGCAAGCTGCAGGTGCCGTTCGGGCGGGCGATGGATGCCGCGCCGGGGCTGTACACCAATGATTTCGTGTCCACCTACGACCTCGGCGGCATGCTCGGGGCGACCTACGCCTACCGCTGGTTCGGGCAGAAGGCGGGCATGATCCAGGGGGGGCTCAACCTGTACACGGCCGACACCACCGAACTGAGCCGGCCGTTCTTCCGCAGTGGCGGGCGCGCGCAGCGCAGCGACGGCGGGCCGGCCAACACCGGCAAGCTGGATTCGTATGCGGTGACGGTGAACTGGGATTCGATCCCGGCGCTGCCGTTCCTGGAGCTGCAGGCCGGCTACATGCGCAACCGGGCCGGCACGGCGCAGGCCGATGCCGGGCCGCCGGACGATGAGGTGATCCGCGTGGTGTCGGCGCGCTACATCTGGGCGCCGGCCTCGAGCGCGGACCTGGATACCACGTTGCGCGGCCGCTACTTCGATATCGTGCCGCTGGTGGAATATGCCGACGTGCAGAACGAAAACGCGATCGCGGGCAACGACACGCGCTACCTGACCACCTCGCTGACGATCGACTACGGGCGCTGGGTGTTCGGTGCCACGCGCACCGACAAGCGTCGCCCGTGGGCGCCGGGCGCGGGCCGGCACGACTATCTCAACGAGCTCAGTTGTGGTTACCGGCTGACCGGCCAGTTGACGATGGCGCTGTCGGTGGGCAGCCAGGCGCAGGCTGGCCAGGACTCGAACCTGGTCGGTTTCGCGCTCACCTACAGCGGAGCGCATTGATATGTACCGCAGCCTGTGGCCGGCGCTGGTGCCGGCAATCACCATGTCATTACTGCTGTTGTCGATGCAGCCGCTCGCGGCCCAGACGCAGCCGCTGATCGGCGGCGGGTTCACGCTGACCGACCAGAACGGGCGGGCGGTGACGGACCGCAGCTTCCACGGCAAGCCGGTGCTGCTGTACTTCGGTTTCACCTCGTGCCCGGATGTGTGTCCCACCGACCTGGCGCGGCTGCAACGGATCGCACGGCGGGTGCAGAAGCAGGGCGGGCCGGCGCTGACGCCGGTGTTTGTGAGCATCGATCCGGCGCGCGATACGCCCGCGAAGATGAAGGCGTACGTGTCCCTGTTCGGGCCGGACATGGTGGGGCTGACGGGGACGGCGGCGCAGGTCGCGGCGGTGGCCGATGGCTATCACGTGTACTACAAGAAAGTGCCGTACGGCCAGAAAGGCCAGTACATGATGGACCACTCCACCTTCGTGTTCCTGCTGGACCGCAATGGCCGTTACGTGGACCATTTCGGGCGCACCGCCGACGAGGCGCAGGTGGCCGGGCAGATCGTCGGCGCACTGGCCAGGACATCGCCGCGCGCGCGGGCGGCGGCGCGGGTGGGGAAGGGCGGCTAAGCCGTTGCCGCTTCCCTCGGAAGGCGTGGCCCCGTAATGCCGACCGCCGTCGGAAGGCATGGACCCCGGTAGTGCCGGCCGCTGGCCGGCTGCCTTTGAAGCTGCAGCAAAGCCGCCTGCCGAAACGCCACGCAGCGCACCATCCTCTTCTACCAACCGATCTGCCACCGGCCGACGTTGAGCGCGCGTCGACCATGCGCACCGACACACTATCCCGCACCGCCACCCGCCAACTGAAAAACCGACGCGGCAGGGCCGCGTCGGTCGGGGGAGGGTGACACCTGGCCGGGTTGCTGGCCGGTCTTACGGACGGCCGTTGTTGTTGGCGGCATTGGCCGCCATGCGCAGTTCCTGGTCGGCCTGGATCAGCAGCTGGCGCGCGCGTTCGGCATGGCCGCCCAGGCGGGCGTCGTTGTCCTGCTGCGCCACGCCCACCAGCTGGTAGGCCTGCACGATGTGTTCCTGCGCGGTGCGCAGGTTGCCGTGGCGCTCACCGATGTTCACGGTGGGCTCCTGGGCCTGGGCGACGCCGGCCAGGGTGAGGGCGCCGACGAGGGCGAGCGGGGCAAGGCGGAAGATACGGTTCATGGGTAAGACTCCGAGTAAAAGGTGGGATTGCCGTGACCCGCAGCAACTGCGGCCGGTGGACATACGTTAGGGCGGCGCCGCCACCGCCCACTTGACGTGGGTCAAGTGCGACACGATCAACCCGCAGGCCCGCCCTGACCGCTGAATCCTTCAGCCCCCAGCCCCGCCATCGAAACCTGAATAGGCGAAACCAGTATAAATACTGGTTTTCCCATATTGCGGAACAGCGTTCCCATAAATATTATGGAACCGTAGTCCACATGTTGGTAACCCGCTTGGCGGCGGCCTCGACATGGCGCAACAGGATCCACCGCGTTTTTCTCTGTATCGGGTTGAGGGGGAAGGCGGCAGGCATGACCTGCCAGACGTGCCCGGTTCCGGGCAACGCTTTCAGCGCTGGAGATACACGATCATGGGTACGACCTTTGCCACGCCGTCGGTGCGCCCCAAGGCCTGCTGCGCCTGTCCGCTCGGGCCGGACTGCTTCCCCGGCGCCATGGAAGCGGCCAACCTGGATGAACTGGAAGGCTTGATCGAGCACACCGCGCCGGTGCATGCCGGCAGCTTCCTGTTCCGCCAGGGCGACCCGTTCCAGTCCATCGCGGTCATCCGCCTGGGCACGGTCAAGACTTATTCGGTCGATCGCGAAGGGCGCGAGCAGACCATCGGCTTCCACATGCCGGGTGATTTCATCGGGCTCAGTGCCATCGATGAAGAGCGCCATCCGTGCAATGCCATCGCCCTGGATACGGTCACCCTGTGCCGGTTGCCGTTCCGCGATACCGCCGCGCTGGCCGCGCGCATGCCGCGCCTGCAGGCCAAGCTGTTCCGCCTGATGAGCCGCGACATCGCAAGGGCCACGCAGTTGTCCTGCAACAACAATGCGGACGAGCGCCTGGCCGCCTTCCTCATCGGCATGGCCGACCGCATGGCCGCGCGCGGGTATTCGTCCAGCCGCTGGCAGCTGACCATGTCGCGCATGGATATCGCCAGCTACCTGCGCCTCGCCCCGGAAACCCTGAGCCGCCTGATCCGCCGTTTCCAGGACGAGGGGCTGGTGGCCATGGAGGGGCGCGAGGTGGAACTGCGCGGCCGCGAACGGCTGCAGGCCATGGCCGCCGCCGACCCGACCGCGCTGCGCCGCGAGGCCAGCGCTCAGGTGCGCAGCGAGGCCGCGTAACGGCTGGTGAAGCGGCTGGCCGCCATCAGCGCGGCCACGATCAGCGCCACCCCGGCCAGCGTCGCGCGCGGCCAGAACAGGATGAGCGCATCGGCCAGCACCACCACCGCCAGTGCGCCGGTCCACACCCCGGACACCACGTAGTGGCTGCGGATGAAGCGCGGCGACAGCCAGTCGGCCGGGTCCGCATCGGCCTTGGCATAGCCCAGCGTGAATGGACGCCCGATCAGCATCGAGGCCAGCATCACCAGCAGCAGGATCGCATCGACCACGATGCGCACGCCCATCACCGTCCAGTGCGGTGAATACAGCCCGGCGTAGACCGCCAGCGAGCCGAACAGCAGCAGTGACACCAGTTCGATCAGGCCACTGTGGCGGCGTGGGCCGGTCCAGTCGCGCAGGCACAGCGCCAGCGCACTCAGCGCACCGGCGCACAGGCCGGCCGGGATGCCAGCCAGGCGCTCGACCAGGGCGAAAAGAATGAAGGGCAGCAGCCCGATGAGGATGTTCATGAGGGGATTTCCTGTGGGAATTTCCAGCCTAGGCATCCCCGCTGGCAGGCAGTTGATCCAGGTCAAGCCGCTGCCACCCCGTTGTGCGGCGGGCAAGCCGGCGAGCGGCCGCACGATCGCCCCTACAATGCAGCCTGCACCCCGCACTTCATGGCAAGGATGTCCGCATGCTGCACCATCTCTCCCTGGGCGTTCGCGACCTGGCCATCGCCGGCGCTTTTTATGACGCCGTGCTCGGCGCGCTGGGCTACCGACGGGTATTCGAGGACGACAGCGCGATCGGCTATGGCCTGGTGGATGAGGAAGACCTGTTGTGCCTGAAGCAGCGCGATGACGCCTGCGCGCCAGGGCCCGGCTTCCACCTGGCCTTCAGCGCGCCCTCGCGCGCGGCCGTGCAGGCCTTCCATCGCGCCGCGCTCGACCACGCCGGGCAGGACAACGGTCCGGCCGGCCTGCGCCCGGACTACGGCGACACCTACTACGCCGCGTTCGTGACCGATCCCGACGGTCACCGCATCGAGGCCGTCTGCAAGCAGGTGGACGCATGAGCCGGCCGCGCGCCCGCACCGCGCGCACCGCCGGCAATGTGCAACGGGCAGGCGGCCTCGCGGGGCTGATCCTGGGCCTGGCCAGCAGCGGGGTGGCCGCCCTGCTCATCACCCTGATGGGCGCGGTGATCCTGCCGCCCCTGATGGGGCCGATGCAGGCCGCCGGTGCCGCCTTGCCCTGGCTCACGCGCGCCTTTGCCGGCGGCTATCTGCTGGTCTGGCTCGGGCCGTTGCTGGTGGTGCTGGCCTGGCGGTTCGGCGGTCCGCTGCGCGGCGTGGTGGCCACCCTGATCGGGCTGGCCCCGATGCTGCTGGGCGGTGCGTTTGCGGTGCTGGCGATGTACCTGGCGGTGTTCGCGCAGGCGGCCGCCATCTGAGGTTGGCCGGGCGTTGCCGGGTCAGTCCGGGGTGATGTCGTGCCAGCCGCCGTGGTCCAGGCGACGGACGCGTGCGGCGGTGACCCACAGCAGGCCGTCCTCGCTGCCGGCGAGGTGACCGCCACCGTCGGGGTCGGCGTCGATGTCCAGCGCAGACACGGTGTGGTCGTCCAGCCGGAACAGGCCGCCGGCTTCGCTGCACAGGTACACCGTGCCGAAGGCCTGTGCGATGCCGCAGAAGGTTTCCCCGGTGTGCGCATGGGCCAGCGGTTGCACCTGGTCCTGGTCGATCCGCAGCACCGTGCCGGCGCTGCCGGTGGCCAAGTAGCCGTTGCCGGTGTACTGCACGGCATGCAGCGGCGCCTCACCATGGCCGGCGAGCGCGCGCCATTGTCCGCCGTTCCAGCGCCAGAGCGCACCCTGGCTGCCCACGGCCAGCAGTTCATCGTCATCGCGCCCGTGCAGGTCGTGGAAGCTGCTGGCATCGCCGCTGCCGGCCACCACCCGGCAGCCGTGGTCGTGCCGGGTCCATCCGCCGGCGGCCAGCGCGCGCCGATGCACCTGCCGGCCGGCCCCGACGGCATACAGCGCCTCACCCACCTGGCGCACGCCGTGCAGCCGGCGCAGGCGGTTCGGCCACGCGGCCGGGTCATCGCTGCCGATCCGGTCCTCCAGCGCGCCCTCATCGTCGG
>NZ_JAVWXA010000018.1:0-52898 GCF_036662295.1 Stenotrophomonas sp. | reverse complement strand
ACGCACAGCCGCCAGCGGCTGGGCCGGGCCGCGGAGCGGGACTTGCAGCGTGTCCCGCACCCCCGCCCGTACCCGCCCTCACACGTAGGGCAACGCGCTCGCCGGCTCGTCGCTCTGTAGCCGTCTTGAACCAATCCCCCATACCCCCATCACAGCGCAACACAGCGTTGCCCAACACAAAAACCAACGCCAGGACGCGCGCAGAACCTGCTGCCACGGCCCTTGGCGGGCCAGCGCCCGCTGCTGGAACGCACAAGGTGGAACACTGCGTGCGACCGCACCCGTCGCTCCCGGCCACGGCCGCCCCTATGGTGGATCCGTCCCCCCAACGCGCGCCGCCATGACCAGCCCTTCCCAGCGTTACCGCATTACCGTCACCCCGATTGAAAAAGACGGCGTGCAGTGCAGTGGCCGCTGCACGATCGAACTGGAACACCGCGCCCAGCAGGACTGGATGCGCCTGCTTGAAGTCGCCCGCCGCCAGACCGGCCTCAGCGGCGACGAACGCGCTGCGGCCATCGTCGCCACCCAGCTCCTGCACGACCTTGCCCAACGCCACGCCCAGGAGCCTGCGCACCCGCTCACCCGCCTGCAACCGCAACTCGGCCAGGTCCTGGACGCCCTGCAGGACATCCAGCACGCCCCCTGAGCCGGTCGCCCCACCGCTACACTCTCCCCTTCCCCGGGGGAGAGACTGCCATGCGCCGTGCCTTGTTCCTGCTGCCGCTCCTGCTCGGCGGCTGTTCCTGCCAACGTGATACCGGCCAGGACCGTCCGCCCGCCCACGCCGCCGCCGATCCCGCGCAGGACCCCGCCAGCGACCCGACGCTCGCCGATATTCCCGTGCCCGTCCTCAGCGCCGTCGCCGCCGGCGCCGACAACGAAGGCAAGGTCGTGCGCCAGTATCTCAACGCCGTCATGCGCGGCGATCGCAGCGCCGCCGACGCGTACTGGAGTGGCAGCCACAGTGCCAGCGGCGCCGATGCCGCCCTGCGCGACCTCCCCGGCCTGCGCACCCTGCGCGTGGACACCGGCCTGCCCATCGCGCGCGACGACGAAACCCCCTCCCGGCTGCGCGAAGTGCCCGTCAACATCCGTGCCGCCACCCACGACGGCGTGCAGCGCTATACCGGCTGGTACCGCCTGCGCCCCAGGCCCGATGGCAGTGGCTGGGAAATCTTTGCCGCCTCCCTGCAACCGGTGCTCGACTGAGCCGCGCCCGGTCAACGCGCGCGGCGTCCAAGCTGGATTCAGCCGAAGGCGCTATCGTTGGCCTCTCACCTTCCCCGGCATGACCCCATGAACGCACGCCCGCTGTTGACCCGCCTCGCCGCCTGCACCGTGCTCATCGCCGCCGCCGTCGGCGCCCAGGCCGCCCCCAGCGTCTCCGGCCGCCAGCTCTCGGTCGGTGCCAGCGACGTCCAGCAGTATCTGGATGGCAGTTTCCCGCGCACCCAGGACGCGCTGGGCGGCCTGATCGCCATGACCATGAGCCATCCCAAGCTCACCCTGCCGCAGGGCAACCGGCTCGATCTCGGCTTCGACGTGGCCATGGCCACCGCCGGCAGTGCGCCGGCCGCGCTGGGCAAGGTCAAGCTGAGCAGCGGTCTGCGCTATGACGCCCAGACCCAAGGCTTCCACCTGGACCAGCCCACGGTGGATGACTTCACCCCGGCCAACAATGGCGGCCGCCTCGATTCGCGCACGCGCGGCCTGCTCAATGCCTGGCTGACCGACTACGCGCGCCGCGAGCCGATCTACAAGATCGACCCCACCGTGGCCAGCGTGCTCGGCGCGCTGCAGGTGCAGTCGGCCCAGGTGCAGAACGGCAAGCTGGTGGTCACCTTCAACCAGGACCTGGGCGCCCTCGTCCCGGCAGGCGTACTCGGCCGGTAATACCGATCGTCACCCGTGGGTGCCGACCGTGGGTCGGCACCCCGCCACTCACCCTACCAACGCCTTCCCCACCGCATCGGCAAAGGCCGGAATATCATCCGGTTTGCGGCTGGTGATCAGGTTGCCGTCCACCACCACCTCGGCATCGCGCCATTGCGCCCCGGCATTGCCCAGGTCGGTCTTCAGCGACGGCCACGAGGTCACCGCACGGCCCTTGGCCAACCCGGATTCCACCAGCAACCACGGCCCGTGGCAGATCGCGGCGACCGGCTTGCCACTGGCGCCAAAGGCCTGGATGAAGGCCACCGCCTGCGCATCGATGCGCAGCGCATCGGGATTGATCACCCCGCCCGGCAGCACCAGGGCGTCGTAGGCATCGGCACGGGCGCTGGCCAGCGGCTGGTCGACCGCCACCTGTTCGCCCCAGTCCTTGTCCTTCCAGCCGCGGATCGTCGCGCTGTCGCCGGGCGCGATCACCGTGGTGGTGGCGCCCCAGGATTCCAGCAGCCGCTTGGGCTCCTGCAGTTCGGACTGTTCAAAACCGTCGGTGGCCAGGATCGCCACGTTCTTTCCGTCGAGTGCGTGTGCCATGGAAGGCTCCAGTGAAAGGAGCCTCCAGTCTGCGCAGGCACGCATTGGGCAGCGGTGACCGGCATGTGCACGGCGCGTCGGCAGTCACACCGCCGCGCTCGTGGCGGGCCGCCCGCCGCGTGCTCAGCGCTTGGGCTGCAGCATCGTCCCGGTGCACTTCTTCGCACCGCAGCGGCATTCCCAGATCTTCTTCAGGCGCGCGGTGTGGCGCTCGGCCAGGGTGATGCCGTAGTTGTAGGTCAGCTCGTCGCCGGGCTGGATGTCCTTGATCGCCTCGATGAACACCTTGTCCTCGCGGCGGTCGTCGCCCTCGGCTTCCTCGATCACCGCCTCGCAGTTGGGCGCGCAGCTGTGGTTCAACCAGCGCGCGTCATTGCCCTTGTAGTTGGCATCGATCACGTAATCATCGTTCAGCGTGAACAGGAAGGTATGACCGCTTTCCACGTCCCCGGTATCATCGGCATCCACGTCGGCGTGGCTGCGCAGCAGCCCCTTGTACTGGATGACCCGCTCGCCCTGCTTGATCGGCGCCAGCGCGAACACGCCGTTGCCGTGGATGGAGGACTTGCGGGCTTGGATCTTCTTGGGCATGTGGCTGGCCGTTGCGGAAGGGGTGGGTTCGATTCTCGCTTAATCTTTGTGATTGCCAAAGCGATGCCCTCCCCCGGCCCTCCGTGGCCGGACCCGGAACGCCCCTGAACGGGGTGGGTTGGATGCCCGGGGATAAAAGCGTACAATTTCAGTCCGCTTTACGGCTCTGCCCTCCCCATGCTCCGCGTTACCAAGCTCACCGATTACGCCACCGTCGTGTTGACCGTGCTCGCCGCCCGTCCGGGCGAGGTGCTCAGTGCGACCGAACTGGCCGAGTTCGCCAGCCTCGAACCGCCCACCGTCAGCAAGCTGCTCAAGCCGCTGGCCCAGGCCGGGCTGGTCGAAGGCCTGCGCGGCGTCCGCGGCGGCTACCGGCTGACCCGCCCGGCCGCCCAGATCACCCTGTTCGAGATCGTGGAAGCCATGGAGGGCCCGCTGGGCCTGACCGAGTGCGCCCACGACCACAGCCAGTGCGGACGCGAGCTGCAGTGCGGCGCGCGCAGCAGCTGGCGGTTGATCAACGACGTGGTGTCCGAAGCACTGCGCGCGGTCAGCCTGGCGCAGATCCTGCCCCCTCTTCCCCTTGTTGACGCCCCCCGCCGCGTGATCGCGGCGGATGTCGTCTCCTGATCCACAGGCAGCCCCCATGGCCACCGATATCCTCGACACCGTCGCCCCCGGCGATACCCCCAACCGCGAGATCCACGAGCAGCTCGGCCGCAAGTATGCGGCGGGCTTCATCACCGAGATCGAATCGGATTCGCTGCCGCCCGGCCTGGACGAGGACACCATCCGTGCCCTGTCGGCCAAGAAGGACGAGCCGGAATGGATGACGCAGTGGCGCCTGGACGCCTACCGTCACTTCCTGACCATGCCGATGCCGGACTGGGCCAAGCTGCAGATCGCCGCGATCGACCTGCAGGCGCTCAGCTACTACTCCGCGCCCAAGGGGCCCAAGTACGCCTCGCTGGACGAGGTGCCCAAGGAGCTGCTGGACACCTACGACAAGCTGGGCGTGCCGCTGCACGAGCGCGCCAAGCTGGCCGGCGTGGCCGTGGATGCGGTGTTCGATTCGGTTTCGGTGGGCACCACCTTCCGCAAGGAACTGGCCGAGAAGGGCGTGATCTTCTGCTCCATGTCCGAAGCCATCAAGGAACACCCGGAGCTGGTCAGGCAGTACCTGGGCACCGTGGTGCCGGTGGGCGACAACTACTTTGCCGCGCTCAACTCGGCGGTGTTCTCCGATGGCAGCTTCGTGTTCATCCCCCGGGGCGTGCGTTGCCCGATGGAACTGAGCACCTACTTCCGCATCAACGCCGGCCACACCGGGCAGTTCGAGCGCACCCTGATCATCTGCGAGGACAAGGCCTACGTGTCCTACCTGGAAGGCTGCACCGCGCCGATGCGCGATGAGAACCAGCTGCACGCCGCGGTGGTCGAGCTGGTCGCGCTGGACGATGCCGAGATCAAGTACTCCACGGTGCAGAACTGGTACCCGGGCGATGAGAACGGCGTGGGCGGCATCTACAACTTCGTCACCAAGCGTGCCGAATGCCGGGGCGCGCGCAGCAAGGTCACCTGGACCCAGGTCGAGACCGGCTCGGCGATCACCTGGAAGTACCCCTCCTGCGTGCTGCTGGGCGACGATTCGGTGGGCGAGTTCCACTCGGTGGCCCTCACCCATCATCGCCAGCAGGCCGACACCGGCACCAAGATGATCCACGTCGGCAAGCGCACCAAGAGCAAGATCGTCAGCAAGGGCATCAGCGCCGGCCGTGGCCAGAACACCTACCGCGGCCTGGTCAAGGTGGACCGCAATGCCGACGGCGCGCGCAACTACACCCAGTGCGATTCGCTGCTGATCGGCAAGACCTCCGGCGCCCACACCTTCCCGTACATCGAGGTCAAGAACCCGAGCGCGACGGTGGAGCACGAGGCCACCACCTCCAAGATCTCCGACGACCAGCTGTTCTATTGCCGCGCCCGCGGCATCGACCAGGAAAACGCGGTCTCGATGATCGTCGACGGCTTCTGCAAGCAGGTCTTCCGCGAGCTGCCGATGGAGTTTGCGGTGGAAGCCAAGAAGCTGCTGGAAGTCTCGCTGGAAGGCTCGGTCGGGTAATCACCCACCCGCCTTCGTTTGACATTACAGCCACGCACGCGTGGCGCTACCCCGGATTCGTATCATGCTGAAGATTGAAAACCTCCACGCCCGCATCGGCGAAAAAGAAATCCTCAAGGGCCTGTCGCTGGACGTGAAGCCCGGCCAGGTGCACGCCATCATGGGCCCCAACGGCGCCGGCAAGTCCACCTTGGGCAACGTGCTGGCCGGCCGTGAAGGCTATGACGTCAGCGAAGGCAGCGTGCAGTTCGAAGGCCGTGACCTGCTTGAGCTGGCGCCGGAAGAACGCGCCGCCGCCGGCCTGTTCCTGGCCTTCCAGTACCCGGTGGAAATCCCCGGCGTGAACAACACCTACTTCCTGCGCGCCGCGCTCAACGCCCAGCGCAAGGCGCGCGGCGAGGAAGAACTGGATTCGATGCAGTTCCTCAAGCTGGTGCGGCAGAAGCTGGCCGTGCTGCACCTCAAGGACGAACTGCTGCATCGCGGCGTCAACGAAGGCTTCTCCGGTGGCGAGAAGAAGCGCAACGAGATCTTCCAGCTGGCGGTGCTCGAGCCGAAGCTGGCCATCCTGGATGAAACCGATTCGGGCCTGGACATCGACGCGCTCAAGAGCGTGGCCGACGGCGTCAACGCGCTGCGCTCGCCGGATCGCTCGTTCCTGGTCATCACCCACTACCAGCGCCTGCTCGACTACATCAAGCCGGACGTGGTGCACGTGCTGGCCGATGGCAGGATCGTGCAGAGCGGCGGCCCGGAACTGGCCCTGGAACTGGAAGCCCACGGCTACCACTTCCTGAAGGACCGCGTGGTGCCGGAGGCAGCGGTCTGATGAGCGTCCTGCTGGATTCCCTCGCCAGCGGCTTCGGCGGCAGCGACGCGCGTCGCGCCGAACTGGACGCCGCCCTGCAGGCCGGCCTGCCCGGCCCGCGCACCGAAGCCTGGAAGTACACCTCGCTGCGCCAGCTGGAGCGGCGCAGTTTCAGCCCCGCGCCGCTGACCGGCGCCGATGTCGATCCCGCGCTGTTGGCCGACATCCCGTCGCCGCGCCTGGTGTTCGTCAACGGCCGCCCCGCCGAGGCACTGAGCGACCTGTCGGCCCTGCCGGCCGGGGTGCAGGTGCAGACCCTGTCCGCGGCGCTGGCCGCCGGCGACGACGCCCTGCGCTTCCTGGGCCGGCGCTTCGAGCGCAGCGAGGAAGTGTTCGCCCGCCTCAATGCCGCCCTCGCCGACGAAGGCGTGGTGGTGCGCGTGGACGAAGACGCACAGGTCGCCCTGCCGCTGCAGCTGGTGTTCGTCAGCGTGGCCGGCAGCGCCGACCTGGCCTGGCACCATCGCCACCTGGTCGAGCTGCGCCGTGGCGCCGCCCTGGGCGTGGTCGAGCACCACCTGCATGTCGGCGACGCCGCGCACCTGGGCAACACCCTGGTGCACGTGCACCTGGCCCAGGATGCGGTGCTCTCGCACGCCCGCGTGCAGGCCGACAGCGCGCGCGGCACCAGCCTGCTGCGCACCGACGCGGTGCTGGCCCGCAACGCGCAGTACCGTCGCATCGACCTGGAACTGGGCGCTGCGCTCAGCCGTCACGAACTCAACGTGCGCCTGGAAGGCGATACCGCCCAGCTGACCGCCAATGGCGTGTTGCTCGGCAATGCCCGCCGCCACGTGGACACGCGCCTGGGCATCGAGCACATCGGCCGCGATACCGCCTCGCAGATGGTCTGGCGCGGCGTGGCCGCCCAGCGCAGCCGCGTGGTGTTCCATGGCGGCATCCACATCCGCGCCGGCGCCGACGGCACCGATGCCAACCTGTCCAACAAGAACCTGCTGCTCTCGGCCGATGCGGAGATCGATACCCAGCCCACGCTGGTGATCGACGCCGACGAAGTGAAGGCCGCCCACGGTGCCACCGTCGGCCAGCTCGATGCCAACGCGCTGTTCTACCTGCGCTCGCGCGGCCTGCCCGCCGACCAGGCCCAGCAGCTGCTCAGCGCCGCGTTCTGCCATGAGCCGCTGAATGCACTGGATGCGCGCCTGACCGGGCAGTTGCGCCACCAGCTCGACCTGGCCCTGGCCCGGGCGGGCGTGGCATGAACCTGTCCACCCCGCGCCCGGCCGCCGACACCACGGTGGCCCCGGACTGGGATCGCGTGCGCCTGGATTTCCCGCTGTTGATGCGCGAAGTGCACGGCAAGCCGCTGGTCTATTTCGACAACGCCAACACCGGCCAGAAGCCGGTGCAGGTGATCGGCGCGGTGGATGAGTTCTACCGCCGCTACAACGCCAACGTCAGCCGCGCCGTGCACGCGTTGGGCACCGAGGCCACCGACGCCTACGAAGGCGCGCGGACCAAGCTGGCACGCTTCCTCAACGTGCGCGCCAACGAGCTGGTGCTGTGCAGTGGCACCACCTTCGCGCTCAACCTGGTGGCCTACTCGTGGGCGTTGCCGCGCCTGAAGGCCGGTGATGTCATCCTGGTCTCGCGCATGGAACACCATGCCAACATCGTGCCGTGGCAGCTGGTGGCCGAGCGCACCGGCGCCACGATCCGCGTGGCCGAGATCACCCCCGACGGCGCGCTGGACCTGGATGCCCTGCGCAAGGCGATGACCGCCGAGGTCAAGCTGCTGGCGGTGGCCCACGTCTCCAATGTGCTGGGCACGGTCAACCCGGTCCGCGAGATCTGCCGGGAAGCGCGCAGGCGCGGCATCGTCACCGTGGTCGACGGCTCCCAGGCCGTACCGCACCGCAAGGTCGACGTGGCCGCGATCGGCTGCGACTTCTATGCCATCACCGGCCACAAGATGTGTGGCCCCACCGGCACCGGCGCACTGTGGGCACGCCGCGAGCACCTCGACGCGATGCCGCCGTTCATCGGCGGCGGCGAGATGATCAAGGAAGTCAGCTTCGAGGGCACCGTGTTCAACGAGGCCCCGCACAAGTTCGAGGCCGGCACGCCCAACATCGCCGGCTTCATCGGGCTGGGCGTGGCCGTGGATTACCTGGACACGCTGGGCCTGGACCACGTGGAAGCCCGCGAGACCGAGCTGCTGGCGCACTTCAACGAAGAGCTGGGCAAGATCGAGGGGCTGCGCATCTTCGGCACCACGCCGGACAAGGCGGCCGTGGTGTCCTTCCTGGTCGAGGGCGCGCATTCGCACGACCTGGCCACCCTGCTGGACCTGGAAGGCGTCGCCGTGCGCTCGGGCCAGCATTGCGCGCACCCGCTGCTGCAGTACTACGGCGTGGCCGCTACGTGCCGTGCTTCGCTGGCGTTCTACAACACGCACGCGGAGATCGAGCGCTTCATCGTGGCCTTGAACAAGGTGCGCAAGCTGCTGGGCTGACCGCCGCCGACGCCTGGCTGCCCCGGAACGCCGCGAGGGATCGCGGCGTTCTGCGTTCCGGTGGGCCGGCCGCTGGCGCATACCCGCCGCGCGCCGGCGCCACCACCTGGCGTCACAGCTCCCCCTCGCCGATATGCGACAATGCGAATACTTCTCATTTGCGCACTTGGCGATGTCGTCCGTTCCCCCCCGCACCGGCCTGCTGCGTGTCGGTTCGCCGTTGCCGCCCCGTCGCCAGCGGTTCGCTGACCGCCATGCGCACGCCCTGGCCGCCGGCATCACACTGCTGGCCCATGTCGGCGCCTTCGCTGCGCTGCTCTGGACGCACGCCACGTGGCCGGTCTCCCTGCCGCCGCCACCGGCCGAACGTACCCAGTTGATCCTGCTGCCCCCGAGCGCGCCGGAAGTGCCGCTGGAAGACATCGTTGCGCCCACCCCCAGCACCGCCGCGGCCGTGCTCAAACAACCGCCCCAACCGCCGCGCCCGCTGCCGCCCACGCCACCGCGTGCCGACGCCAACTGGATCATCCCGCCGCCCACGCCGCCGCAACCGCGCGTGGATGCGCTGGCCCCGCAGCAGCAGGAGGCCTCGGTCGCCGCCGCGCCGCCCAGCCCGCCGCTGCCCACCGGCCCCAGCGTGACCACGCCCGGCCGCGACAGCTGGGAGGGCCGGGTCATGGCGCGCCTGGAGCGCTTCCGCCGCTATCCCAATGCCGCGCGCGCGCGCCGCCAGGAAGGCATCGCTCAGCTCCGGGTCAGCGTCGCCCGCGATGGCAGCCTGCTGCACCTGTCGCTGGAACAGAGCTCCGGTTTCGCCCTGCTCGACCAGGCCGCGCTGGATACCTTCCGCCGCGCTGCGCCGCTCCCCAAGGTGCCCGGCGAGCGGCCGGCACCGGTGGAACTGTCCTTCCCGGTGGAATTCTTCATGCGTTGACGGACGCACCGCCCGCGGCGGCCGGTCTGCAACGGTTACGCGGCCGGCGCCGCCATCGCATCGGCGGCCGACGGGGTGAGCGGGCGATGGCTGCATGAGAAGCCGGCGAAGGTGACCACGTATCCCCCGCCATCCTCGAACAACACCCGGTGTTCGAAGCGCTCCGCCTCCAGCAGCGCGAACTCGTGCACCAGCACGTCCACGCCCGGGCGTTCCAGCGGGAACGACTCCTGCAGGCGATAGCCGGACACCCCGGTGTAGACGATCACGAGCTCGCCCGCGAATGCCTGGTCGAGGAACACCACCTCCAGCCGCACCGTCGCCCCGTCGCTCCCGTCCACGGACGATTTGATCACCGTAAACGACGACATCCGCGCATCGTGCAGCGACCCCGCCCCCTGCAGGTCGTAACGGTCCACGTCCAGCGCGAAGGCGCGCAGGGCCGGCGGCAGCGCGGGGGCTATTTCCCGCAGATAGTCGAAATACGGCCCGAACTGCCAGGCCGATCCATCATTGAAAACCCGCTGCAACTCCATCCGCTGTGCTTCCCTGCCATGCCTGCCTGGCATGATAAGGCGCCTGACGCATGCGCGGCTGGCCGCTCCGCCGCGCGCGGCACGCCGTCAGTAATGGCCACCGCACGCCCACCCATCGGGCTCAGCGAAGGGCGCATACGTGCAGGTGTTCCGGCCTGGACCGCCGTATCCGAAGTCCAGGCTGTAGCTGTGCCCGACCCCCCGCATGAACGACCGCCCCTCCCCTCCGCGTGCGCCCCCGCCTAGAATGCAGGCATGAGCACCCTGACCTACCGCGCGGCCACTGCCGCCGACATTCCCGCCCTGATCACCCTGGTCACCTCGGCCTACCGTGGCGACGCCAGCCGTGCCGGCTGGACCACCGAAGCGGACCTGCTGGACGGCGCCCGCATCGACGCGCAGGGCCTGCAGGCCGACCTGGCCCGGCCGCGTTCGACCATCCTGCTGGCCGAGCGTGACGGCCGGCTGCTGGCCTGTGCCCACGTGGCCGACGACAACGGCAAGGGCTATTTCGGCATGTTCTCGGTCGACCCCGCCCAGCAGGGCGGCGGCATCGGCAAGCAGCTGATGGACGCCGCCGAGGCCCACGCCGCCCGCGAGTGGGGCGTGCCGGTGATGCAGATGACCGTGATCGACGTGCGCGACGAGCTGATCGCCTTCTACGAGCGCCGCGGCTACGCGCGCACCGGCATCAAGAAGCCCTTCCCCTATGGCGATGAACGCTTCGGCATCCCCAAGCGCGACGACCTGCGCTTCGAGATCCTGGAAAAGCCGCTGGCGGCGCAGGCGTGAGCGACACCTGGACCTTCGTCTGCGCCAGCGCCGACCTGCTGCCGGGCGAGATGAAAAGCACGTTCGATGAGGTCACCGGCACCCCGATCGTGGTGTTCAACCTGGACGGCGAGCTGTACGCGCTGGAAGACCAGTGCACCCACGATGAGTTCGAACTGTCCTCGGGCACCTTCGATACCGCCGAAGCCAGCATCGAATGCGTGCTGCACGGGGCCCGCTTCGACATCCGCGACGGCCGTGCCCTGTGCGCCCCGGCCTATTCGCCGGTGGCCCGGTTCCCGGTCAAGCGCGAACACGACGGGGTCTGGACCCGCGACGACCGCGACTGAACAGCGGCGTTTTGAAAATGGGAATTACTAGCATTACCATGTGCGCCGCGGCCGCCCGGCCGCGCCTGCCGGTTCCCTTGTGTCCTCCAGCCGTTCCGCCATCGGTATCGCCGCCCTGTGGGCTACGCTCTGCGTGGTCCTGCTGGCGGCCGGCTGGCTGAAGCCCGGGGCGCTCGCGCCGCACCAGGCCCTGGCAGATGCCACCTTGGCCGCCGAACCGGCCCAGGCCCAAGGTGCCACCAGCGCGCCTACCCTGCCCTCGGCCCCGGCCCCGGAGATCCCGGCCAGCGAGCCGGGCGCGGCTGCCGAAGGCGGTGCCGACCCGCACGCCGACCCCGCCACCGTGACCCTGCGCCTGCGGCGCACCGCTTGGGTGGCGGTAGTGCCGCTGTGGCCGGCCGATGCGCTGGCCTGGCAGCGCATGGAACCGTCGCTGCGGCTCAACCCCGGCCACGCCCCTCCCCACGCCTGATCCGGCCGCCACGCACCGCGTGGTGGTCCCGCCCCGCCTGCGCCCCGCGCAGCCGGCGGCTGCGCCTGTTCCCCTGCGCTGCATGTCGTTCTGGTCGGCCCGCCCGATCGCCGCATGCCCCTGCTGCACTTCCCTCGCCCTTCTGGACCGTTCTCCATGATCAAGAGCCGCAAGCACTCCCCCTCTTCGCGCAGCGCCGCCTGTCTGGCCACCGCCGGGCTGGTCACCGGGCTGAGCCTGGCCGCGTTGCCCGGCAGCGCCCTCGCCCAGTCCGGCAGCGCCTCGCCGCAGACCCTGGACCAGGTGCACGTGCTGGGGGTGCGCGGCTACAAGGCCGACAAGATCGCCTCGCCCAAGTTCACCCAGTCGCTGCAGGACACCCCGCAGACCGTGCAGGTGATCACCGCCGACCTGTTCAACCAGCAGGGTGCCACCACGCTGACCGATGCCCTGCGCAACAGCCCGGGCGTGGGGACGTTCTACGTGGGCGAAAACGGCAACACCAATACCGGCGACAGCATCTTCATGCGCGGCTTCGACACGTCCAGCAGCATCTTCGTCGATGGCGTGCGCGACATCGGCTCGATCTCGCGCGATGTGTTCAACACCGAGCAGGTGGAAGTGGCCAAGGGACCGGCCGGTACCGACAACGGCCGCTCCGCGCCCACGGGCGCGATCAACATGGTGAGCAAGCAGGCCACCCTGCACGACGCGGTGTCCGGCACCGTCTCGGCGGGCACCGACGGCCAGGCACGCACCACCGCCGACTGGAACCAGACCCTGGGGGCGACCAGCGCCCTGCGGCTCAACGCCATGTGGCAGGACAACGACCAGCCCGGCCGCGACCACGTCAACAACAGCCGCTGGGGCATCGCGCCGTCGCTTGCCTTCGGCCTGGGCACCGCCACCCGTTACTACCTGAACCTGCTTTACGTGGAACAGGACAACGTGCCCGACGGCGGCGTCCCCACGCTCGGCCTGCCGGGCTGGACCCCGCAACCCACGCTCGAGCAGCTGGCTGGCCACCCGGTGGATCCGGAGAATTTCTACGGTACCCGTGCCGACCACGACGATGTCACCGCGAAGATGGCCACCTTCCGCATCGAGCACGACATCAACGACAACGTGCGCCTGACCAATACCGCACGCTGGGGACGCACCGACCAGGACTACATGCTGACCGCCTTCATGGGCACCGGCACCCGCGGCGGCAATGGTGCGCCGACCGGCAACATCCGCTACACCACGGCCGCCGACCTGGGCAGCTACACCCTGGCGCGCAGCCTGCCGACCTTCAAGGACCAGCAGAACACCATCCTGACCGACCAGCTCAACCTGCGCGCCGACTTCGCCACCGGTGCGATCGCGCACAACCTGAGCGCCGGCCTGGAGTTCACCCGCGAAGAACTGAAGAGTTTCGGCCAGGCCGCCACCGGCGGCAGCGTGTGGTCGGCGGCCAACCTGTACGCACCGGACTGGAATGCCACCGGCCTGACCTGGGCCCACAATGGCGCCGACAGCCACGGCAAGACCACCACGTCCTCGGCCTACCTGTTCGACACGCTCAACATTGGCGAGAGCTTCCTGCTCACCGCCGGCCTGCGTGCGGACCACTACAAGACCGAGTACCAGAGCGCGGCGGTCTGCGGCGGGCGCGGCCCGGCGTGTGGCAGCAATCCCGTCGGCACGGTGATCGGCAATCCGTCGCTGTCGCAGTCGGACACGCTGCTCAACTGGAAGGTCGGCGCGGTATACAAGGTGGATGACCTGGTCAGCCTGTATGCCAACTACGCCATCTCCCAGCAGCCCCCCGGCGGCAGCAATTTCCAGCTGAGCAGCTCGGCCAGCAGCGCCGACAATCCCCGCCTGGATCCGCAGAAGGCGAAGACGTTCGAGGTGGGCACCAAGTGGAGCTTCCTGGACGACGCACTGGCCTTCAACGTGGCGCTGTTCAAGACCGAGGTCAGCAACGAGATCAACACGCAGGTGCTCGATGACGCCGGCAACCCGACCCAGACCGGCAAGAAGTCGGTGCAGGGCATCGAGGTGTCCACGGTAGGCCGCATCACCGACAACTGGTCGGTGAGCGCCGGCTACAGCCACCTGGATACCGAAGTGGAGGAAGGCGCGAACGTGGCCGCCGACGGTACCCGCAACCTCACCTACACGCCGGGCGATACCTTCACCAGCTGGACCAGCTACACCCTCCCGTTCGGCCTCACCCTGGGGGGCGGCGTCCGCTATGCCGGCCAGATGCACCGCGGGACCGACGGCGCGGTGGGCACCCCGGCCTTCACCAAGTCCTACACGGTCTACGATGCCGTGGCCTCGTACACCATCAACCCGCACCTGGTGCTGCGCTTGAACGCCTACAACCTGTTCGACAAGCAGTACGTGGCCGCGATCAACAAGAGCGGGTACCGTTACACCCCGGGCGCGCCGCGCTCGTTCCTGCTCAGCGCCGACTACCGCTTCTGATGCGTGTACGGCGCGGGGAGGCCCCCCGCGCCGCACAGAGGATCCCACCATGCTGCTGCATGTCCCAGACGTACTTTCCGCCGATGAACTGGCCCATCTGCAGCGCGCGCTTGCGGCGGCGGACTGGGCCGATGGCCGCGAAACGGTGGGAGCGCAGGGCGCGCAGGTCAAGCGCAACCAGCAACTGGCCGATGCCTCACCCCTGAAGGCCGAACTGGGCCGGGTGGTGCTGGCGGCACTGGAGCGGCACCCGCTGTTCTTTGCCGCAGCGCTGCCGCTGCGGATCCTGCCGCCGCGCTTCAACCGCTACCAGGGCGGTGGCGAGTACGGCCTGCATGTCGACGGCGCGGTGATGATCACCGGCCACGGCGAACAGCGTTCCCACCTCCGTTCCGATGTGTCCTGCACCCTGTTCCTGAGCCCACCCGACGCCTATGACGGCGGCGAGCTGGTGGTCAGCGACACCTATGGCGAGCACGAAGTGAAACTGCCTGCCGGCGACCTGGTGGTCTACCCGTCCAGCAGCCTGCACCGGGTCAACGCGGTGACACGGGGCGCCCGGCTTGCCTCGTTCTTCTGGGTACAGAGCATGGTCCGCGACGACAGCGCGCGGCGCATGTTGCTGGAGATGGACAGCGCCATCGAGACGCTGCGCAGCGGTGGTGCGGATGCGGCCGCGGTGCTGCAGCTCACCGGCGTTTATCACAACCTGCTGCGCCGCTGGAGCGAGGTCTGATCGCACCGGCGCCGGTGCCGCGGTCACGCCAGCGCCCTTAATCGCAAATCATTCCCATTTGCACCCGGTAACGCATCTCACTACAATTCGGCGCGTTGCGTTCCGGAGGCCCGGGTCGCCGTCAACCGGACTTGCCCCTTTGCGCCACCCCCACCGCCACCGCAGCTTTGCCCCCGCCATGCGCGGGCAGCGACCGGCGTTGGCGAGCGTGCTGGCGTGGCTGGCCCTGCTGGCGATGCTGTTCACCGGCCTGCCGGTGCTCGAGCGCACCCTGTCCGGCAGCGCCGCGCTGGTGCTGCAGCAACCGGCGGAAGACCGCCCGGCCAGTGGGGGCGAAACCACGCCCCAGGAAGAAACACCCGCCAAGCCACGGCGCACGGCCGCGGCCCGCACCGCCTCGGCGCCGCAGCCGCCGCGCCTGCAACCGCAGGACGCGCTGTACAGCCTGATGGCCAGCCTGGTGGCACGGCCGCCGCAGGCCTCCCCCGCCATCGTGTCGGCGCCGGCCACGCCGTTGCCCGCCGCCCCCGGGCTGCGCGTCCAGCGCGGCCAGGCGCCCCCGCCGGGCTGATCCCGCGCATCGCCTGCGGCGCCATCGCGCCGTCGATGCCAGTCGCCGTCTGCCTGCCCGCCCTGCGGGCCTGTCCCTGATCCCGTTGTGCGTGGCGTGGCCTGCCGGCCGCGCCGGCGCGCGTCCGTCTGCTTTCCTTCGAGGTTACCTGCCATGGCCCAGCGCCAGCGTCGTCGTACGTCCCTGTCCCGTTGCACGCTCACGATCGCCCTGCTCGGTGCGCTCAGCGCGCCCGCCTTCGCCAACGGCGACGCCGCCGCGCCCACCACCCTGGACAAGGTGGTGGTCACCGCCGCCGGCTTCGAGCAGAAGATCACCGATGCCCCGGCCAGCATCAGCGTGGTCAGCCGCGAAGAGCTGAGCAAGCGCCCCTACACCAGTCTGGTGGATGCCCTGCGCGACGTGGAAGGCATCGACGTGGGCATGGAAACCACCGACAAGAACGGCCGCGCCACCATCTCCATGCGCGGCATGCCGTCCGAATACACCCTGGTGCTGATCGACGGCCGCCGGCAGAGCAACGTCGGCCAGCTCTACCCCAACAACTTCGGCGGCGGCCAGTTCGCCTACCTGCCGCCGCTGGATGCCATCGAGCGCATCGAAGTGGTGCGCGGCCCCATGTCCACGCTGTACGGCTCGGACGCCATGGGCGGGGTGATCAACATCATCACCCGGCGCAACCAGGCGGCCTGGCACGGCTCGGTCACCCAGGGCTTCACCGTCCAGCAGGACGACCAGTTCGGCGATGCACGCACCACCGATGTCTACCTGACCGGCCCGCTGCTCAAGGACCGCCTGGGCCTGGCCGTGCGCGGCAGCTACTACGACGCCAAGGCCTCCAACCCCGAGTGGGACGACCTGCCGCTGCCAGACGGCACCCTGTGGTCGCGCAGCATCGGCTTCGGCGGTGGTGGCAAGGCGGTGGCCAACACCAACTGGAACACCGGCCTGCGCCTGAACTGGACGATCAACGACGACCACGACCTCAGCCTGGATTACGACGTCTCGCGCCAGAAGTACGACAACAGCGAGGGCCAGACCGGCACCCTGGACAGCGCCGCCAGCCTGTGGCGCGTGGGCAACGCCACCATTCCCAACCCGAACGGCAGCGGCACCGTCACCCGCCGCGTGGTGCAGCCGCGCGTGGGCTACACCGCCTACCAGCGCTACGAGCGCGACCAGCTCGCGCTGACCCACCAGGGCCGCTACCGCTTCGGCACCTGGCAGACCACGCTGACCCACACCACCAGCAACAACCTCGGCCGCTCGCTGCCGCTCACCCTGGATGAGCGCGCCGACCTGCAGACCCTGTGGAACGATGTCTGCCGCCGCACCGGGGCGGCCGCCAACTGCGCCGCCGGCCGCGGCAACGCGCTGACCGCCCTCAACGCCAGCGAGCAGGCCCGCCTGCAGGCCTTCCTGCCGCGCCCGCTGCGCACCATGGAGCTGGAAGGCTACGTGCTGGACACGATGCTGGACATGACCTTCGGCGCGCACAAGCTGACCGTGGGCGGCCAGTACAACGACACCGACATGGTCGACGGCGTGTTCGGCATGGACGGCGCCGGCTACCGCGACAACGTCAAGCAGCAGCACCGCATGTGGTCGGTGTTCGCCGAGGACAACTGGTCGCTCACAGACACCCTCACCGCCACCGTCGGCGTGCGCTATGACGACCACAACATCTTCGGCAGCCATGTCAGCCCGCGTGGCTACCTGGTGTGGAATGCCAGCGATGCGTGGACGATCAAGGGCGGGGTGAGCACCGGTTACAAGACCCCGCGCCCGGACCAGCTGTTCCCCGGCGTCACCGGCTTCGGCGGCCAGGGCGTGCTGCCGCTGGTGGGCTCGCCCAACCTGCAGCCGGAAACCAGCACCAACTACGAGATCGCCGCGTACTACGAGGGCAGCACCTGGGGCTTCAACATCACCGGCTTCCTCAACAAGTTCGACGACAAGATCGCCAGCGGCGGCACCTTCCCCAACTGCGAAGTGGCCCCCGCCGGCAGCGGCTACTGCGTGGACGTGGGCCCGGGCTGGGCGGCGCTGGGCTACAGCACCTTCAGCCAGAGCGTGAACATCGACAAGGCCGAAACCCGCGGCGTGGAAGCGGCGGCCCACGTGGACCTGCTGGACACCCTGCAGCTGCGCGGCAACTACACCTTCACCCGGTCCGAGCAGACCAGTGGCGTGGACAAGGGCAAGCCGGTGGGTGGCACCACCACCCCGGCCAGGCACATGGCCAATGCCAGCCTCAACTGGCAGCTCAGCGATGCCATCAGCCTGTCGCTGATCGGCGAAGGGCGTTATGACCGCTACCGCGACACCCTGGTCAGCAACGTCGGCGGCGTGAGTGCATCACAGGTGCGCCATTACGAGGACTACACGATCTTCCACCTCGGCGGCAGCTGGGACATCACCCCGTGGCTGACCCTCAACGCGCGGGTCAACAACCTGCTCGACAAGGACTTCGTGTCGCAGTCGTGCGTGCTGATCAGCGACAGCGAGTACAACTGCGTGGACGACTACGCCACCAAGGACCAGCGCCGCAGCTACTGGCTCTCCTTGAACGCCAGGTTCTGACCGCGCGCCGGGGTGGCGGTTGCCCGTGCTGGCAACCGCCGCCTCGTCCGGGCGAAGGCAGAAATTGCGAACCATTCTCATCAATGGTGTAATTCGCCATTCAGATCCCAGTGCAGTGACCGTGGCCCCTTCCCCCTCCAGCGTGCAGCACCAACAAAGCCGCGGCTTCTGGCTGCGCACGCTGCACCAGTGGCACTGGATCAGCTCGGCGGTCTGCCTGATCGGCATGCTGCTGTTTGCGGCCACCGGCATCACGCTCAACCATGCCCGCCGCATCGAAGCCACGCCCCAGGTGCAGAACCGCCAGCTGGCGTTGCCGGCCAACCTGCTGGCCGGCCTGGGCACGCGCACCGATGGCAACGCCCCGCTGCCACGGCCGGCGGTGCGCTGGCTGGACGACCAGCTCTCCATTTCCATCGGCGGCCGGCCGGCCGAGTGGTCCGACGGCGAAATCTACCTGTCCATGCCCAGCCCCGGTGGCGACGCCTGGCTGAGCATCGACCGCGACACCGGCGCGGTGGAGTACGAGGCCACCCGGCGCGGCTGGGTCTCCTACTTCAACGACCTGCACAAGGGCCGCAACGCCGGGCCGGCCTGGGGCTGGTTCCTGGACGTGTTCGCGGTGGCCTGCCTGGTCTTCTGCATCACCGGCCTGTTCCTGCTGCACCTGCATGCCCGCCAGCGCCGCATGACCTGGCCGCTGGTCGGCCTGGGCCTGATGATCCCGCTGTTGATCGCCCTTCTTCTCATCCACTGATCGTTCCCCACGGAGCCGCCCCATGCGCGTTACCCTGACCATCGCCCTGAGCGGCCTGCTGGCCACTTCCCCGGCCTATGCCGCCACGCTGGACATCAACGTGGAGGTGCCCAAGCTCACCGTGGCCGAGTACCACCGCCCGTATGTGGCCGTGTGGCTGGAAGGTGCCGACCAGAAGGTCGCCGCCAACCTGTCGGTGTGGTACCAGCAGACCGGCAGCAACGAAGGCCACGGCACCAAGTGGCTGCCGGACCTGCGCCAGTGGTGGCGCAAGAGCGGCCGCACCCTGGACGTGCCGGTGGACGGGGTGACCGGCCCCACCCGCCCGGCCGGCAAGCAGGCGCTGTCCTTCAACGACCGGCAGCCCGCGCTCAAGGCCCTCGCCCCGGGCAACTACACCCTGGTGGTGGAAGCGGTGCGCGAGGTCGGCGGCCGTGAACTGCTCAAGATCCCCTTCACCTGGCCGGCCACCAGCGTGCAGACCGGCAAGGCCCAGGGCAGCACCGAACTGGGCCTGGTCTCGCTGACCGCCAAACCCTGATCCACCGCCCGCCCTCCAAGGCAGGTAGCATCGGCCACCTGGCCTCTTTCACCGACGTTGTCCCTTACATGGAGTTTTTGATGAAGCGCTCGCTTGTCCTAGCCGCCGCCCTGGCCGCCGCACTTCCGTTCTCCGCCCTGGCCCACAAGGCCTGGCTGCAACCGTCCCAGACCGTGATCGCCGGCGAGAAGCCGTGGATCACCGTCGATGCGGCCGTGTCCAACGACCTGTTCTACTTCAACCACGTCCCGCTGCGCCTGGACAGCCTGATCATCACCGCGCCCGACGGCACCGTGGTGCAGCCGCAGAACGCCTCCACCGGCAAGTTCCGCAGCGTGTTCGACGTCGAGCTGACCCAGCAGGGCACCTACCGCCTGGCCTCGGTCAGCTCGAGCCTGTCGGCCAACTGGGAAGAGAACGGCGCGCCCAAGCGCTGGCGCGGTACCCCGGCGGCCTTCGCCAACGAAGTGCCCAAGAAGGCCAAGAAGCTGCAGGTGTCCCAGTCGGTCAACCGCATCGAAACCTTCGTCACCAACGGCACGCCGAACGCCACCGCGCTCAAGCCCACCAAGCAGGGCATCGAGATGGTCGCGCTGGGGCACCCCAATGACCTGGTCGCCGGCGAACCGGCCCGCTTCCGCGTGCTGGTCGATGGCAAGCCGCGCGCCGGCCTGGCCTTCGAAGTGACCCGCGGTGGCACCCGCTACCGCAACGCGCAGGACGAGATGAAGGTCACCAGCGACAAGAAGGGTGAGTTCAGCATCACTTGGCCGGAAGCGGGCATGTACTGGCTGGAAACCAGCAGCGAAGACAAGAAGACCTCGCTGAAGCAGGCCAAGACCCGCCGCCTGAATTACGTGGCCACCCTGGAAGTGCTGCCGCAGTAACCGCGCTTCGCCTCTGTTGTTGCCGCCGGCACCTGCCCGCTCCATCCGGCGCCTGCGGCGCGCCCCCTTCCTCCGGGAAGGGGGCTTCCCCCTCCTCCGACCGGCAGCCCGGCCGCCTACGCCCGGCATGCCCACCCCCATGAACAACGCAGATCTCGACATCGCCAGCCTCGGTGGCCACACCATGGGCACCACCTGGCAGGTAAAGCTGGTGGCCGCGCGCACGCGTGACCTGCACCCGCTGCATGCCGGCATCCAGGCCCAGCTCGACGCCATCGTGGCGCAGATGAGCACCTGGGAAGCGGCCAGCGACATTTCCCGATTCAACCGCGCCGCGCCCGGCAGCGCGCACGTCCTGCCGCCCTTGTTTGCACAGGTGCTGGATGCCGCGCTGGACATCGCCGCGCGCAGCGAAGGTGCTTTCGATCCCACCATCGGCCCGCTGGTGGCGCTGTGGGGCTTCGGCGCGCAGGCCCATGCCCGGCGCATCCCCGACGCGGCAACGCTGGCCGCTACCCGTGCCCGCTGCGGCTGGCAGCGCCTGCACTGGCAGGAAGGCGTGCTGCAACAACCCGGCGCGGCCGAACTGGACCTCTCGGCGATCGCCAAGGGCTTTGCCGTGGACCAGGCCAGCCGCTGGCTGCGCCAGCAGGGCATAAGCGCCGCACTGGTGGAAGTGGGCGGCGAACTGCACGGCTACGGGCGCAAGCCCGATGGCCAGCCCTGGCGCGTGCTGGTGGAGGCCGGCCCGGAGGAATCCGCGCAGGCCTCCCATGCGCCGCGCGTGCTGGCCCTGGACGACCTGGCCGTGGCCACCTCCGGTGATCGCTGGCACCACTTCGAACAGGACGGCCGGCAGTTCAGCCACACCCTGGACCCGCGCACCGGCGCGCCGGTGGACCACGCCGCCGCGGCGGTCACCGTGGTCGCCGCCGATGCGATGGCCGCCGACGGCTGGGCCACCGCGCTCACCGTGATGGGCGTCGAGCAGGGCCTGGCCTTCGCCACGGCACACGACCTGGCGGCGCGCTTCGTCAGCCGCGGCGCGGCGGGCATCGTCGAGCGCATGAGCCCGGCGTTCCGGCAGCGCATCGATGCGTCGCCGGCGGCGCGCGCATGAGCACGCCCTCGCGCGCCGTGCTCGGCAACGTGCTGGTGATGGTCGCGCTGGCGGTGCTGGCCGGCCTGCTGCTGCGTCTGCACCTGCCGGACACCGGCTGGCAGGTGGCCCCGCTGGCGTCGCACTGGCGCTGGGCGCTGGGCAGCGTGCTCGCCTATGCGGCGCTGTGTGCGCTGATCGCCTGGCGCGGACGCACGCGCGATGATCGTGCCGGCGCCGACGGCCAGGCCCCGATCCTGCTGGTATGGGCCAGCCAGACCGGGTTTGCCCGGCAGCTGGGCGATCGCAGCGCCGAGTCCCTGCGCGCGGCCGGCTTGCCGGTGCGGGTGCGGGCCCTGCACCAGCTCGATGCGGGCGCGCTGCAGCAGGCCACGCGCGTGCTGCTGATCGCCAGCACCACCGGCGAGGGCGATGCGCCCGACCATGCCCTGCCATTCCTGCGCCAGGTGATGGAGCAGCCGGCCGCGCTGCCACACCTGCAGTACGGCGTGCTCGCCCTCGGTGACCGCAGCTACGGCCATTTCTGCGCGTTCGGCCACCAGCTCGATGCCTGGCTGCGCCAGCACGGCGCGCATCCGCTGTTCGATACCGTCGAGGTTGACAACGCCGACCCGGCCGCGCTGCGCCACTGGCAGCAGCTGCTGGGCCAGCTTGGCGGCAGCGCCACCGACCTGCCCGACTGGGCACCGGCCGAGTACCTGCACTGGCAACTGCACAGCCGCGCCCCGGTCAACGTGGGCAGCCCCGGCGCCGCCACCTGGCAGGTGGCGCTGGTGCCGGCCGACGGCGTGCTGCCGCACTGGCAGGCGGGCGACGTGGTCGAGATCGGCCCGCGCCAGTCCCCGGCCGAGGTCGATGCCTGGCTGGCCAACGCCGCCCGCGACGGCAGCGAGGAGGTCGACGGGCAAACCCTGCACGCGCACCTTTCACGCGCCCATCTGCCCAGCGCCGGGGAAACGCCCGCCGGTGACGCCGCCGCGCTGGTCGCCGCGCTGCGCCCCCTGCCGCATCGCGAATACTCCATCGCCAGCCTGCCGGCCGAAGGCCAGGTGCAACTGCTGCTGCGCCGCCAGCTGCGCCCCGATGGGCACCCCGGGCTGGGCAGCGGCTGGCTGTGCGACCACGCCGCACCCGGCGGCCGCATCGACCTGCGCTTCCGCAGCAATCCCAACTTCCACGCCCCGCCGCCCGACGCACCGCTGATCCTGATCGGCAACGGCACCGGCATCGCCGGCCTGCGCGCCCACCTGCGCGCGCGCATCGAGGCCGGCGCACGGCGCAACTGGCTGCTGTTCGGCGAGCGCACGCACGCGCACGATTTCTACTTCGGCGACGAGCTGACCGCCTGGCACCAGGCCGGCTGGATCGAGCATCTGGATACGGTGTTCAGCCGCGACGGCGGCGCGCACCGCTACGTGCAGGATCGCCTGCAGGCCCACATCGACCGCCTGTGGGAATGGTCGCGGCAAGGCGCCACGATCCTGGTCTGCGGCAGCCTGCAGGGCATGGCCCCGGCCGTGGATGCGGTGATCGAACGCGCACTGGGCCGCGACGGCAAGGAAGCGCTCATCGTCGCCGGCCGCTATCGGCGCGACGTGTATTGATCCGGCAGGCCGCGACCGTGGGTCGTGGCGCGCCGCACACCTGCACCCGCACCCTCACCCTCGTGCCGACCAACGATCGGCATCAACCGGTCAGGGCGCTGCCTGCACCCGTATCGCCAGCAGCTCGCCACCGCCGGTCAACGCGAACCGCCGGCGCGGTCCGGCGGCGAGCCAGGCGGTGTCACCGGCAGCCAGCGGCGGCAGACCCGGCTCGCCTTCCAGCTCGGCCTGGCCGGCCAGCAGGTGGATCGCCCAGGCGGTGCCCGGCTCGGTGAAGAAGAACATGCTGCCCACCAACGGACGGTGCAGCAGCTCGGCGGCGATGGCATCGCGCCGCCACATCAGGTTGAAGTCGTGGGTGAGGCCATCCACCAGCTCGCCACTGACCGGCGCCTCGCCGGCAAACCGCAGGCGGTCGTGCGGCGGCAGCAGCGTATGCACGGCGCCGTCGCCAAACCGCAGGCGCAGCCCTTCCCCGCGCAGCAGCACCAGCTCACGCTCGATCCCGGGGAAGGTCGAAAACGCGGCGTCCTGCTCGATCTCGGCGATCGACAAGCGCACCTGCCAGTCGTCGCTGTCCGGCAGGCGCAGGATTTCGCGCGTCCAGCCCAGGCCATTGCGCCAGCGTTCGCGGCGGTACTCGTAACTCGGAATGACGCGCGTGGGCGCGCCCAGGACGGTATCGATCGGCATGCGGCCATTGTGCCCCAGCGCGCGCTCAGCCGGCGCTGCCACCGCAGTCCGGGGCCAGCAGCTGCGACTGCGCCAGCCAGGCCTTGTCGGGGTAATAGGCAAACACCATCGTGCCACCGCGCAGGCTGTCGATGAGCCGCCTGGCCACGGTCAGGCGCACCGCCGGGCACCCCAGGCTGCGCCCGAGCCGCCCCTGCAGCCGGGCCATGGTGGGGTTCACGTAGGGCGCGCCATGGATCACGATCGCGCGGTCGCGCGCATGGTCGTTGAACCCCGGCTCCAGGCCGTCCAGGCGCAGCGAATAGCCGTTGCCGCCCATGTAGGTTTCCTGCGCGGTGAACGCCCCCAGGCTGGACATGAAGCTGCCATCGCGGTTGGAAAACTGCGTGGTCTGGTTGCCGCCGCTGTTGCGCCCATGCGCCACCCATTCCTCGAACAGCAGCTTCTGCGAGGCCAGGTCGAAGATCCACAGGCGCTGCTCGGTGGACGGCCGCGAATAGTCGATCACCCCCAGCCGGGTCGGGTCCACGCCCAGTTCCGGGCGCCGCAACGCGCAGCGCATCGCCGTGGCCGCCAGCTGCAGCACCTTGCGATCGGCCCCGGGCGCGGCCCGGGCCAGCAGGTCGGCCATCTGTGCCGGCGGCATCGACGCCGGCGCGGCCGGCCGGGCGGCCGGCGCGGCACCGGCCGACGCCGTCAGCGAGAGCAGCACCGCGCACGGCGCAAGGAGGAAGAACGGAGACACAGGCATCGACGGCGTACCGGCAGGACCAATCCTTACAAGGTGGACCCGCCCGCATCGGATTCCAACACCGGCTGCAGGTTCTGTTCATCGGCCACCGGCCGCACCGCCGGCAGGCTGGTTACCAGCAGCGTGGTGCCCGGCACCAGCGCGGCGTACAGCTGCTCGGCAAACGCGGGCGGCAGCGCCATCGGCAGGCTGGGCGTGGCCAGCAGGTCCGGGCTGGCGTTGCCGGCGCTCTGCCCCAGCAGCGGGTAGGCGGTCCACTTGTGCAGGCGCTGGTGCGCGTCCAGCGGGCTCGGCACGTCGGTGTAACCCTGCTGCATCACAAACAGCGTGGTGCCCTCGAAGGCCGGCAGCGCCTTGGCCTGCAGCCGCGACTCGCCGATCAGCACGCCATCGCGCAGCACGTACAGGCGCTGGTCGTGCAGGCTCACCAGGATGCCCACCTGGCCACTGGGCGCGGCGGCATCGTTCCAGTACGACTCCGGCGCATCCACCGTTTCCAGCAGCGGCTTGCCGGTGCTGTTCACCGGCGCCAGCACCGCCGGATAGGCCAGGGTCATCGGCGCGCTCTTGGCATCGGCCACCACCACGGTATCGCCGCGCTTGGTCTCGCCGAACAGTTTCTGCGCGAATGCCTGCGGCAACCGCACGCAGCCGTGCGAGGCCGGGTGCCCGGGCAGGCTGCCGCCATGCAGGGCGATGCCGTCCCAGGTCAGCCGCTGCATGTAGGGCATGGGCGCGCTGTTGTAGAGGTTGGAGCGGTGGTCCTTGTCCTTCTGCAGGATGGTGAACACCCCGGTCGGCGTTTCGTGCCCGGTCTTGCCAGAACTTATCGTGCTCAAGCCGATGGCGATGCCGTTGCGGTACACGTAGGCCCGCTGCTCATCCAGGCTCACCACCAGCACGATGGGGCCGGCCGGCGAAATCTCCGGGTGCCACAGGAACTCACCGGGCTTGAGCTCGGTCGGCCCGCGCGGCGCGGCCGTGGCCTTCTCCGTCGCCACGCTGGCAGGCGGCGCGGCGGCGGTCGCGCTGCCCATGCCGGCGGCGAACAGGGTGGCCAGGGCCAGGGTAAGCAACGCGCAGCGAGGTGCCATGGGCAGTCATTCCATCCAGTGAAGTGCACACGCTACCGCAACGTGCTGCATGCGAAAGGTGTGGGCGCCGCGGCCCTGCCCGATCCGCCCGGGTAGTGCCACGCCATGCGTGGCAACCCTCAAACCATGCGGCGGCCGGCGGTCGGCGTACCCGCAATCAGCGAGCGCCCCAAAAAGAAATTGCCCGGTCACGCATCCCTGCGTAGACCGGGCAATCATCACGTCCTTGTCGGCGTCCCGCCTTCCCCCTGTGCATCCTGCCCAGTGTGGGTGCCGGCCATGCTTCCTGCACTCGGCCGTCTATCTTTCCGCCATCACAGCCCTTCCCGGGTCTGGATGCCACCGTCCTGGTGGATCCGCGCCAATCCTTCCGCGCCGCGTCCCTGCGCCTTGCGTCCCTGCGTGTGTCGGTGCCGCCGCGCGTCCTGCGCGGCGACCGGTGCCGGCGTCCTGCCGGTCTCCGACGTGTCCTGTTGGTCAGCGCCTTGGTACGGATGCCGGCAACGCCCTCCTGGGCGGTTCCGCGGCGGGGCTCTTCATGACCCCCGTCGTCATCCGTTGTCGATTCCGTTCGACCGTTGCCGTCCCTATCCCCTTCACCCGTGCCAGGTCCTCGACCCGGAGGAAAGGTCCGTGTTGTCGCCGGTACGCGACGATCGCATCGGCCTTGTGCGGCCCCACGTTCGCCAATCCCTGCTGCAGCGTCGACGCATCAGCGGTATTGATGTCGATGCGATCGACCGCGTGAGCGGCGCCCATCAACAACAGTCCCAGCGCAAGCGCCATCCACGAAAACCAAGGCCCCACCTTGCAACTCCCTGTGGCTCGGCACCGGTGCCTGCCGGCTATCCCGTCGGAGGCTCCAGCGTCCCTCGCCACATACACACAGCCTATCGTCCACAAACCATTCACACAGCCAGCCAAATACCTGACGTGGTGTAGGGAAATCCCTACCCCCGCCACGGGCGTAGAATGTGAGGACTAGCCAATGCCTCCGGAGTGTCAGATGGACAGCGCCAAACTCGGCCAATTCGTCAATGAAAAGTGGGACAGCGAAATCGTCCCGCAATTGGTCGATTACATCCGTATCCCCAACAAATCGCCGATGTTCGACGCTGATTGGGTCGCCAACGGCTATATGGAGCAGGCCGTCACCCTGATGGAGAACTGGGCCCGCGCCCAGAACCTGCCGGGCCTGACCGTCGAGGTGGTGCGCCTGGAAGGCCGCACGCCGCTGCTGCTGCTGGAGATCCCGGCCACCGGCGCCGAAACCGGCGAGGACACCATCCTGCTGTACGGGCACCTGGACAAGCAGCCGGAAATGACCGGCTGGGACGAGGACCTCGGCCCGTGGGTGCCGGTGCTGCGCGATGAGAAGCTGTACGGCCGCGGCGGCGCCGACGACGGCTACGCCATGTTCGGCTCGCTGGCCGCGGTGCTGGCGCTGCAGGAACAGGGGCTGCCGCACGCGCGCTGCGTGGTGCTGATCGAAGCCTGCGAAGAATCGGGCAGCTACGACCTGCCGGCCTACGTGGACCACCTGGCCGACCGCATCGGCAAGCCGTCGCTGGTGGTGTGCCTGGACTCGGGCTGCGCCAACTACGACCAGCTGTGGTGCACCACCTCGCTGCGCGGCCTGACCGGCGGCAACTTCTCGGTCAAGGTGCTCAACGAAGGCGTGCACTCCGGCGATGCCTCCGGCGTGGTGCCCTCCAGCTTCCGCCTGCTGCGCCAGCTGCTGTCGCGCATCGAGGATGAAAACACCGGCCGCATCCTGATCGACGGCATGAACGTTGAGATTCCGGCCGAGCGCCTGGAACAGGCCAAGCGGGCCGCCGACGTGGTGGACACGGCGATCTTCGAGAAATTCCCGATGGTCGACGGCCTCAAGCCGATGAACGAGGACCTCACCGAACTGGTGCTCAACCGCACCTGGCGCCCGGCGCTGTCGGTGACCGGCGTGGACGGCATGCCGCCGCTGGCCTCGGCCGGCAACGTGCTGCGCCCGCATACCGCGGTGAAGCTGTCGCTGCGCCTGCCGCCGACCGCCGACGGCAAGGCCTGTGGCGAACTGCTCAAGGCCGCGCTGCTGCGTGACCCGCCCAATGGTGCCGAGGTCAAGCTGGACCTGGAAAAGGCCTCCAGCGGCTGGAATGCACCGGCGATGTCGCCGTGGCTGACCCAGGCCATCGACGAGGCCAGCCAGACCTTCTTCGGCAAGCCGGCGATGTACATGGGCGAAGGCGGCTCGATCCCGTTCATGGGCATGCTCGGCGAGAAGTTCCCCGGTGCCCAGTTCATGATCACCGGCGTGCTCGGCCCGCACTCCAACGCGCACGGCCCGAACGAGTTCCTGCACATCCCGATGGGCAAGAAGGTCACCGCCTGCGTGTCCAAGGTGATCAGCGAGCATTACGCGGCCAGCCTGCGCGGTGAGACCAGCGGTTCGCCGGTCGCCGCCGACAGCGGCACCCGCCACGGCGGCCACGGCTGCTGCTGATCGCACTGCCCGTGACGGACGCAGCCTGGCCTTGCTAGGCTGCGTCCATCCTTCCCCGGCGCAGATGGCATGAACGGACTGTTCGGCAGCACCAGCTGGCTCTACATCATCCTGGTCGGCTTCTTCGTCGGCCTGCTCGGGCGCTTCTTCATGCCCGGCAACCACCGCATGGGCTGCCTGTTGACCATCGGCCTGGGCATCGTCGGTGCCCTGGTGGCCGGCTGGTTCGGCCAGTACATGGGCTGGTATGCCGCCGGCGAACCGGCCGGTTTCTTCGGCGCGGTGCTCGGCGCGGTGGCCGTCCTCGCCCTGCTGCGCCTGGTCAGCGGCGGCGACAAGCGCTGACCCCCACCCTCTCCTTTCCCCTGGCGCCTCCGGTGCCGCTTCGACGTACCTGTCCATGAACGATCCTGCTTCCGATCCCCTGCGCGCCCAACAGCGCCGCCAGTGGGCCAGCGCCGCGCTGAACGACCCGCAGCTGGCGCTCGACCGCGCCTCGGTCGATGCCGGGTTCCGCAGCTATTGGCGCGCCACCAGCATCGGTGGCAGCCACATCGTGATGGACTCCCCGCCCGGGCTGGAAGACGTGCGCCCGTGGCTGCGCATGCATGACCTGCTGGCGCCCAACGGCGTGCGCGTGCCGCAGGTGCTGGCGCGCGATGTGGAGCAGGGCTTCCTGCTGCTGGAGGACCTCGGTGGCCCCACCCTGGCCCGCCACATCGATGCCGACAACGCCGATGCGTGGTTCGATGCCGCCTTCGCCCAGCTGATCCGCCTGCAGCAGATTCCGGTGCCCGAGAACATGGGCAGCTTCGGCGAGGCGCTGCTGCAGCGCGATGCCGGCCTGTTCGACGAGTGGTTCCTGCAGCGCCACCTGGGCCTGCAGCTGGACGGCGGCGAGATCGAGGCACTGCAGGCCGTGCATCGCCGGCTGATGGACAACGCGCTGAACCAGCCGCAGGTGCTCACCCACCGCGATTTCATGCCACGCAACCTGATGCCGGTCGACGGTGGCCCGGCCGTGCTGGACTTCCAGGACCTGGTGCGCGGGCCGATCGCCTACGACCCGGTGAGCCTGTTCAAGGACGCTTTCCTGAGCTGGCCCCTGGACAAGGTGGACGCATGGCTGGCGCGCTACCACGCCTTGGCGCTGGCCGCGGGCCTGCCGGTGCGGCCGTGGCCGCAGTTCCTGCGCGACGCCGACTGGATGGGCATACAGCGCCATCTGAAAATCCTGGGCCTGTTCGTGCGCCTGCGCGACCGCGATGGCAAGGGCCATTATTTCGAGGATGCGCCGCGCTTCATCGCCTACCTGGAGGAAGTGCTGCCGCGCCATCCCGAACTGGCCGCGCTGGACGACCTGCTGCAGCGGCGCATCAAACCGGCGCTGGCGCAGCTGGCCGGCCCGATCCCGGCACGCGCATGAAGGCGCTGGTGTTTTCCGCCGGCAAGGGCGAACGCATGCGTCCGCTGACCCTGCACATGCCCAAGCCGTTGCTGGTGGCCGGCGGCAAGCCGCTGATCGCCTGGCACCTGGAAAAGCTGGCGGCGGCCGGCGTGCGCGAGGTGGTGGTCAACACCTCCTGGCTGGGCGCGCAGTTCGCCCCCGCCCTGGGCGACGGATCGCGATGGGGCCTGCGCCTGCATCTCATCGACGAGGGTCCGGTACCGCTGGAAACCGGCGGCGGCATCCTCAACGCGCTGCCGGTGCTGGGCGATGCGCCGTTCCTGGTGGTCAACGGCGATGTGTGGACCGACCTGGATTTCGCCACGCTGAGCGACTCCCCGGCCGGCGATGCGCACGTGGTGCTGGTCGACAATCCGGCCCAGCACCCGCGCGGCGACTTTCTGCTGGCCGCCGATGGCCGCGTCAGCGACGACGGCGACGCGGCGCGGCTGACCTATGCCGGCATCGGCGTGTACCGCCCGACGATCCTCGACCGCTGGCGCGAGGTGATCGGCGCCACGCCCGGCGCCGAGGCCCAACCGCCGCAGTTCGGCCTGGCCCCGCTGCTGCGCCACGCCATGGCCGAAGGCCGCGTGAGCGGGCAGCACCATCGCGGCCGCTGGACCGACGTGGGCACGCCGGAGCGACTGGCTGAGCTGGACGCGCAGTTGCGCTGACCCAGCGCGCGGTGGAGGCACGCTGACACCCACGGGTAGAGCCACCCCATGGGTGGCTGCGCTTCGTTCCGGCACCGCGCGCAGCCACCCATGGGGTGGCTCTACCATCGGTGGGCGCTGCGGGCAGATAAACGCCGGTCGGCGTTACAAACGGTGCGGGCCGTCCTCAAAAATCCGGCGTGCCATGGCGTATTGCGTGTGCGCATAACCAACCGCCGTGTCGATGTGCACCCACCGGGCGGCGTTGCGGGCCGATGACCGCGGGTGGGCGTTACAAATGGTGTGGGCCGTCTTCAAATATCCGGCGCGCCAAAGCGCATTGCGGGTGCGCACAACCAACCGCCATGTCGATGCCCACCCACCGGTAGCCACCCCATGGGTGGCTGCGCTTCGTTCCGGCACCGCGCGCAGCCACCCATGGGGTGGCTCTACCATCGGTGGGCGTTGCGGGCAGATGATCGCCGGTGGGCGTTACAACCGGTGCGGGCCGTCTTCCAGCACCTGGCGCAGGAATGGCACGGTGATGCGGCGCTGGGCGGCCATCGATTCGCGGTCCAGCCAGTCCAGCAGGCTCACCAGGCTGCCCAGCTCGCGGCCGGTGCGGGTGAGCAGCCACTCGATCGCCGCCTCGTCGATGGCCAGGCCCCGGCGCAACGCCCGCTCGCGCAGCACCGCCGCGCGGCCTTCGTCGTCCAGCGGCTGCAACTGCAGGCGCACGCACTGCTGCAGGCGCGACCGCAGGTCCGGCAGCACCAGGCCCAGCTGGTCCGGCGCGTGCTGGGCCGTGTACAGCAGGGTGATGCCGGCACTGCGCGCGCGGTTGTGGAAATCGAACAGCGCCACTTCGTCCTCGCGCTGCCCGGCCACCGCATCCAGGCCGTCGAGCGCGACCAGGTCACGCCCCTCCAGCGACTCCAGCGCCGCGCGCGTGCGCCCCACCACCGCCTTGAGCGGCAGGTAGGTCGGCTGCCGGCCGGCCTGCTCGGCCAGCGAGCACATCGCCAGCGCCTGGTGGGTCTTGCCGGTGCCGGCCGCGCCCTCCAGGTACACCCAGTCGTGCGCGGCGCCCACCGCGATGGCGCGCAGCTGCGCCAGTGCCCCGTCCGGGGCACCGATGAAGGTCTCCAGGCGCTCGTCCTGCGGGTAACGCAGGGCGAGCGGCAGCTGCGGGACGACGCTCACTGCAGGTCGGGCGCCTTCGGCGAGGTGTCCACGATGATCGTCGGCTTGTCGATGTACGAATCGAGCACGATCGCCGAACGCTCACCGGCATACAGGTCGCTCTGCCGGTAACGCTGGTGGGCATAGCGCAGCAGCACGTTGCTGACCGCCGCCACCGGCAGCGCCAGCAGCATGCCCAGGAAGCCGAACAGCTGGCCACCGGCCATCACCGCGAAGATCACCGCCACCGGGTGCAGGCCGATCTTGTCGCCCACGATGCGCGGGGTCAGCACGTAGCTTTCCAGCAGCTGGCCCACGGTGAACACCACGCCCACCAGGATCAGCAGCTTCAGGTCGAAGCCCTGCGCCTGCACCAGCGCCGCGCCCACCGCCATCACGATGCCGGTGGTGGCCCCCAGGTAGGGGATGAAACTGATCAGGCCGGCCACCAGGCCGATCAACAGGCCCAGCTTCAGCCCGACCAGCGACAGCCCGGCGGCGTACACCACGCCCAGCGCGATCATCACCAGGAACTGGCCACGGATGAAGGCGCCCAGCACCTCGTCCGATTCACGGGCCAGCTTGGTGATGGTGCCGATGTGGTTGCGCGGGATCATCGAGGCCACGCGCTCGACCAGCTTGTCCCAGTCACGCAGGAAGTAGAAGGCCAGGATCGGCAGCAGCAGCAGGTTGACCACCCAGGTCACCATGGTGAAGCCCGAGCGCGAGACATAGCCGAAGAAGGTCTTGGCGAAACCACCGGCCTGCTGCCAATGGCTGCGCACCCACTCGATCAACCGGTCCGGGTCCATCCACTGCATGATCTCCAGCCCGGTCTTCTGCTCGAACCAGGGGATGCCGGTCTGCATCAGCCACTGCTGGGCCTGCGGGATGGCCGCCACCAGCGTGGCGATCTGGCGCTCGATCATCGGCACCAGGATCAGCAGCGCGGCGGTGAGCATCAGCACCATCGCCACGAACACCAGCACCACGCCGGTGTTGCGCGAGCGGCCGGTAGCCTCGATCCGGTCCACCAGCGGGTCGCCCAGCCAGGCCAGCGCCAGGGCCAGCACGAACGGGGTCAGGATCGGCCCCAGCAGCCAGATCACCCAGCCCACCGCCAGCGCGGCGAGCACGTATTTGAGTCGGCGCAGGAACTGCGCGATTTCCGCTTCAGGCGTGAGGATCATCGCAGGCGGTACTCGTTGCTGGCCGGCGGCGGCGGCGTCCCGGGGGCGGCATCGGCGTCGACGGGCACCGGCAGCGGCGCGAGCGGGGCGATCACCCCGTTGTCGCCCAGCATGCGGTTCAGCCCGGCCAGGCCGGTGGTCATTTCCAGCGCCAGCTCCAGCCGGTTGCCGGAGGCGCGCAGCGGGGTGATGTTGCGCACCACCGGGCTCTCGCGCAGGCCCGCGGCCAGGCGCAGGTAGTCCTCGGCGCTGTCCAGCCCCACCACCACGATGGTGTAGGTGCCGGCCGCGCCGGTGGCCACGCCGGCCTTGGCATAGCGGCGCACCAGGGCATCGGCGGCACCGTCGGCACCGCTGGCCATGGCGCGGCGGGCGTCAGTGTCCTTGGTGGTCCACTTGTTCAGTTCCTTGCCGCCATCCACGAACACCCAGTCGGCCACCCAGCCGCCGTTGGCGCGGTACAGCTTGCCCACCAGCTGCATCGGCGGGGCATAGCGGGCCGAGGCGCGGGCCACCGCGGCGGTGTCCTGGCGCCAGATCGCGCCGACCACGGCCTGTTCGGCCGCGCTGCCGCCGGGCAGGCCCAGCTTGTAGCCGCGCTCGATGGCGCGGTTCAGCAGCGGGCGTGCCGCATTGGCCTGCTGCACGCTGACCAGGCGCGGGCCGGTGCCATCGTCGATGGCCAGCCAGACCACCGGCTTGGGCCGCGGCTGCGGCCACAGCGGCAGCCCGAGCGCGGCGATCAGCCCGTCCACCTCATCCTGGCGGAACCGCGCCACCAGCATCGTGCGGAAGCTGGGAGCACCGCTGGCCGAGGTGCTCTGGTCCTGGCGGTAGTCATAGCTGGCCACGTAATCCTTGGCCCCGCGCAGTGCCTGGGCCACGCCCGGGCGCCCCATCACGCTGCGATCGCCGGACAATTTGCCCAGCACGTTGCCCAGCGCGCGGGCCAGCGCGCCGTTGCGGTCGGCGTCGGCCTGGCTGTTGACCGGCACTTCGGCTTCATAAGCACCGCTGGCCGTGGCCACGTCGCCTTCGGTTCGCAGTCCGCTCTGGGCCATCGTGGCCACCGGCAGGCATAGCGTGAGGAGCATCATCAAAAAGAGGCTGCGGCGCATCAGGACTTCCATTGAGCGTATCCGGGGGGAATTGTTGCCCGAATAGGGCCTGCGCGCCAACGTGGCCTGTTAAAATCGCACTTTCACCCCAGCGCAGCCCCGACGCCCGTGACCAACTCCCCGTCCAACCCCACTCCCCTGACCTACCGCGACGCCGGCGTCGACATCGACGCGGGCAACGAATTTGTCGAGCGCATCAAGCCGCTGGTCAAGCGCAGCTTCCGCCCGGAGGTGATGGGTGGGCTGGGGGGCTTCGGCGCGCTGTTCGACCTGTCCAACAAGTACCGCGAGCCGGTGCTGGTCTCGGGGACCGACGGGGTGGGCACCAAGCTGAAGCTGGCCCAGCAGCTGGGCCGCCACGACACCATCGGCATCGACCTGGTGGCCATGTGCGTGAACGACGTGCTGGTGCAGGGCGCCGAGCCGCTGTTCTTCCTGGACTACTTCGCCAGCGGCAAGCTGGACATCGACACCGCCGCGGCGGTCGTGGGCGGCATCGCCAACGGCTGCACCGAGGCCGGCTGCGCGCTGATCGGCGGCGAAACCGCTGAAATGCCGGACATGTACGCCCCCGGCGAGTACGACCTGGCCGGCTTCACCGTGGCCGGCGTGGAGAAGAGCGAGCTCAAGGACGGCGCCAGCGTGACCGCCGGCGACGTCCTGATCGGCATCGCCTCCTCCGGCCCGCACTCCAACGGCTACTCGCTGGTGCGCCGCATCTATGACCGCGCCGGTCGCCCGGCCGAGCTGGAGCTGGAGGACGGGGTCAAGCTGGTGGATGCGCTGATGGCGCCCACCCGCCTGTACGTCAAGCCGATCCTGGCGCTGCTCAAGACCCACGGCGCGGCCATCCACGGCATGGCCCACATCACCGGTGGCGGCCTCACCGAGAACATCATCCGCGTGGTGCCCGAGGGCCTGGGCCTGGACATCCGCGCCAACGCCTGGACCCTGCCGCCGGTCTTCCAGTGGCTGCAGCGCGAAGGCGCGGTCGCCGACACCGAGATGTGGCGCACCTTCAACTGCGGCATCGGCTTCGTGCTGGTGGTCGCCGCCGACCAGGTGCAGGCCGTGGCCGACGCGGTCACCGCCCAGGGCCTGGCGCACTGGACCATTGGCGAGGTCACCGTCGCCAACGGTGCCGAGCGCGTCAAGATCGGCTGATCCGGCCGATGGAACCCCGCACGGCCGGCGCCGCGCCGCCCCCGGTGCCGGCCCATGCGCCGACACCGCCCGGCGCGCGCCCCGCCCCGGATGACCTGGCGCAGCTGCGGCTGCTGTCGGTCTTCCACTATGTGATGGCCGCGCTGTTCGCGCTGGGCGCCCTGTTCCCGTTGATCTATCTGGTGCTGGGCATTGCCGTGCTCTGCGGGGCCATGCCGGTGGACAGCAGCACCGCGTCCTCGCCGGCCGAAATACAGCTGCTGGGCACCGTGTTCACCGTGCTGGGCGGCCTGGGCGTGCTGGCCATGATCGCCATGGCCGGCCTGATCGGCCATGCCGCGGGCTGCCTGGCGCGGCAGCAGCGCCACACCCTGTGCCTGATCGCCGCCGGCCTGTGCTGCATGTCCGTGCCACTGGGCACCGTGCTGGGGGTGTTCACCCTGATCGTCCTGTCGCGCACCTCGGTGCGTGAGCGCTTCCTGGCCGGCGCCGCCGCGCCGCCTTCCCCGCCCTGATGCCCCGGCCGACCCGCATGACCCACCACGGCCGCCGCGCCCGCCCCGTCTCCCTGCCGCAGAAGGCCGCGTTCGCCGGCGTGCTGGCGGTGTTCGCCGCCACCTGGATCCACCCGCTGTGGCCGGCCGAGCAGGCGCTGCACGGGTCGCTGGCGGTGATCGGGCTGGTCGCCCTGTGGCTCGTCAACCGGCGCTGGGCACTGGGCGACGGGGCCTTCGTGGCCATCTGCGGGTTCATTGCCATCCACTGCATCGCCGCCCGCTGGCTGTATTCCAACGTGCCCTACGACGCGTGGCTGCAGGCGGCCACCGGCTGGTCGCCGAACGCGGCCTTCGGCTGGCAGCGCAATCATTTCGACCGGCTGATCCACCTGCTCTACGGCCTCTGCTTCACCCCGGCGCTGGTCCAGCTGGCCCGGCATGCGTGGCCGGCGCTGCGCATCGGCCAGGCCTTCAGCCTGGCGGTGATGGCGGTGATGTGTTCCAGCCTGGTCTACGAATGGCTGGAATGGGCCATCGCCCTGCTGCTCTCGCCCGAGGCGGCCGAAGCCTACAACGGCCAGCAGGGCGACCCGTGGGATGCCCATGCGGACATGCTGCTGGCCACCCTCGGCAGCCTGCTGGTGTGGCCGCTGGCCCGGCGCGAGGCCGGCCGATGAGCGCCCGCAGCCGCATCGCGGTGCTGGCCTCCGGGCGCGGCAGCAACCTGCAGGCCATCCTGGCGGCGATCGACGCCGGCCGGCTCGAGGCCGAGGTGGTGGCGGTGCTGTCCGACAAACCGGACGCGCCGGCCCTGCGCAGCGTGGCCGACGACCGTCGCTGGGCCCGCTCGCCCAAGGACTTCGCCGACCGCGCCGGCTTCGATGCCGCGCTTGGCGATGCGCTGGCCGGGTTCACGCCGGACTGGGTGGTCTGCGCCGGCTACATGCGCATCCTCGGCCCGGCCTTCGTGGCCCGCTTCGCCGGCCGCCTGGTCAACATCCACCCCTCGCTGCTGCCGCGCTACAAGGGCCTGCACACCCATGCGCGGGCGTTGGCGGCCGGCGACGCCGAGCATGGCGCCAGCGTGCACTTCGTGGTGCCCGAACTGGACGCCGGCACCGTACTGGCCCAGGCACGGGTGCCAGTGCTGCCCGGCGACAGCCCGGAAACCCTCGCCCAGCGCGTGCTGTCGGTGGAGCACCCGCTGCTGATCGCCAGCCTGCAATGGCTGGTGGCCGGGCGCGTGGCTGAACGCGACGGCGCGCTGCACCTCGACGGTCACCCCCTGTTTAGCCCGTTGCGCCTAGATTGCGCCGGCAAGCTGAACGAGTGAGCCGCGCGCACACGCGCTGCTGATCCGCCCGCTGGCATCCTCTCCCCTCCTCCCGCCGCGTGTCCGCATGAAGATCCTTTCGTCCAAGCCCGTGCTGCTGATTGCGTCCCTGCTGTGCACCGTGGCGATCGCGCACGCCCAGGAGGCGACCGCGCCACCGGCGACGCCGCCGCTGCCGGCCGTGCCTGCCATCAGCTGGGAAGCGCCGCCGCTGGAGCCGTTCAGCGCCACCTACCAGGCCCTGTACAAGGGCAAGGAAGCGGGTGATGCCATCATGCGCGTGACCCACACCGGCGGCGCGCAGTGGCGGGTGGACATGCAGGTGGTGGGCCGGCGCGGCTTTGCCAGCGTGCTCGGGCTCAACCTGGAGCAGAGCACGGTGTTCGAAAAGCGCGGCGACACCTACGTGCCGATCAGCCAGGCGACGGTGCGCAAGGGCCTGTTCCTGGGCAAGAAGGTGAGCGGCACCTACAACTGGCAGGCCGGGACCGCGCAGTGGCTGGGCGACCTGAAGAAGGAGCGCACCCAGCCGATCCCGCTGCAGCCGGGCGACCAGAGCGCGCTGCTGATCAACCTGGCGATCATGCGCGACGCGCGCCCGGGCGGGCAGATGCACTATCGCTACGTGGACGTGGGCCGGGTGCGCCAGCACGACTACCAGGCCGCGCCGGACACCGAGAACGTGCAGGTGGGCGATCTCTCCTACAACGCGCTGCGGGTCCATCGGACCAACGGCGGCAATGACGAAACCATCCTCTGGATCGCCAACGGCGTGCCAACGCCGGTGCGGATCCTGCAACGCGAAGACGGCGAAGATCGCATCGACCTGCGCCTGATCGAATACCAAGGAGTCTGAGCATGAACCTGATGAACCGCCCGCTGACCTGGATCGCCGCTGGCGCACTGGCCGTGGTGAGCCTGCCGGCGATGGCCCTGCAACCGTTCAAGGCCGATTACCAGGCCAGCTACATGGGCATGCAGGCCAATGGCACGATGACGCTGAGCAGCGAAGGCGCCAACAAGTGGCGCTACAGCCTGAACGTGAAGAACCAGCTGGCCGACCTGAGCCAGAGCACGGTGTTCGACGAAAGCAACGGGCGCCTGCGCCCGCTGAGCAGCAATGACCGCTCGGTGCTGCTGGTGAAGAAGCGCAACGTGGATGCCACCTACAACTGGAGCAGCAACCAGGCGACGTGGACGGGCGATGTGAAGCCGGACCGCCGCGGCCCGGTGGCGCTGAAGGCCGGTGACATGGACGCGCTGCTGATCAACCTGGCGATCGCGCGCGACCTGGCCGCGGGCAAGCCGCTGAGCTACCGCATGGTGGACGAAGGCCGGATCAAGCCGATGACCTACAAGGTGGTCGGGCAGGAAAAGATCACGGTGGCGGGCAAGTCCTATGACGCGACCAAGGTCTCGCGGACCGACGGCAACAAGGAACTGATCGCCTGGATCGTCAAGGAGTTCCCGGTCCCGGCCCGCCTGCTGCAGCGCGAAAGCGGCAAGGACGCGCTGGATCTGACCATCAAAGGGATGAACTAAGCGCCTCTTGCCGAGCCTCGGTCGGCCGAATGTCTTCGTTCGGCTGGCACGCGCGCGTTGGGGGCCGCTTGGCGGCCGGCAGACCCTTTCGCCAATGTCCCCCGGCGCCGGCCTGCGGCCGTCCCCTCCTCCTTTATTTGGCCAAGGGTCTGCCGGCCGCCAAGCGGCGTCGCGTGCGGAAAGTAGCAGCCGGGATACCGCGAGTGCATGCGTGGCGGGCACCTGCATCATCACCGCGCCGGTGAGCTATCCCTCAACATCGACGCCTGACAGCAAACCAACCTGACCTCTCCATCCAGCGCATCCGTGGATGCCCGCTCTTCCCCCACCGCAAGCCGTGCCTCTTGGCGGCCGGTAGGTCCTTGGCAAAATAAAGGAGGAGGTCGGCGCCGCAGGCGTCGGCCGGGGGACATTTGCGCAAGGGCCTGCCGGCCGCCAAGGGGCCCCGGACGCGCGCGCGGCACCCAAAAGAAGACGCAGCTTCAAAGAAGACGCAGCGTCATACCAAAAAAACGCCCGCTTGCGCGGGCGTTTTCATCATTCCTTCCTGGCTTCGTCGCCAAACACCGTCTTGCAGTCCACGCGGATCTGCTCGCCGCTGCCGCGCCAGTAGAAGCTGCGGCAATGCCGGTTGCCTTCCTGCGTGCTCTTGACCGCCACCGCATAGAACGCCTGCATCACCTCGGTCCGGCTCACCGTGCCATCGGCGTTCCAGTCCATGTCCTGCTGTTCGATCCCCTGGGTGATGGCGATGTCGGCATACCAGGCGTAGCCCAGCCACGCCAGCACCACCAGCACGATCACCAGCAGCGCCTTGCGACGACGGGTGAAAGCGCCGCGCAGGATCATGCCGTCACGCGCCGGATGCTTGCACCGAGCGAGGACAGCTTTTCTTCGATGTTTTCGTAGCCGCGATCCAGGTGGTAGATCCGGTCGATCGTCGTGTCACCCTCGGCCATCAGCCCCGCCAGGATCAGCGACGCCGACGCGCGCAGGTCCGTCGCCATCACCGGCGCGCCGCTCAGGTGCTCGGCGCCGCGCACGATGGCCGTGTGCCCTTCCACCTGGATGTCCGCGCCCAGGCGCAGCAGCTCGTTGACGTGCATGAAGCGGTTTTCGAAGATCGTCTCGTTGATCACGCCCACCCCGTCGGCCACGCAGTTGAGCGCCATGAACTGCGCCTGCATGTCGGTCGGGAACGCCGGGTACGGCGCCGTGGTCAGGTTGACCGCGCGCGGCCGCTTGCCTTCCATGTCCAGGGTGATGCTGTCTTCGGTCGTCTCGATCTTCGCCCCCGCCTCGACCAGCTTGGACAGCACCGCGTCCATCGTGTTGGGCCGGGCGCGGTTCACGGTGACCTTGCCGCCGGTCATCGCCGCGGCCACCAGGAAGGTGCCGGTCTCGATGCGGTCGGGCAGCACTTCATGACGGCCGCCGGACAGCGTTTCCACGCCTTCGATGACCAGGCGCGCCGTGCCCAGGCCTTCGATCTTCGCGCCAAGCGCGATCAGGCAGTGCGCCAGGTCGGTGACTTCCGGCTCCATCGCCGCGTTGTCCAGGATCGTGGTGCCCTCGGCCAGCACCGCGGCCATCAGCACGTTCTCGGTGCCGGTGACGCTGACCATGTCGAAGGTGAAGTGGCCGCCCTTCAGGCGCTTGGCCGTGGCCTTGATGAAGCCATTCTCCACCACGATCTCCGCCCCCAGCGCCTGCAGGCCCTTGATGTGCTGGTCCACCGGCCGCGAGCCGATCGCGCAGCCGCCCGGCAGGGACACCTCGGCCGCGCCGAAGCGGGCCAGCAGCGGGCCCAGCACCAGGATCGAGGCGCGCATGGTGCGCACCAGCTCATAGGGCGCCACATGCTGGTTGACCGGGCGCGGGTCGACCACGATCGCGCTGCCGCGCGACAGGGTGCCCTGGTCGATGGTGACCTTGGCGCCCAGCTCGCCGAGCAGCTTCACGGTGGTCACCACGTCGTGCAGGTGCGGCACGTTGGTGATTTCCACCGGCGCATCGGCCAGCAGGGTGGCGCACAGGATGGGCAGGACGGCGTTCTTGGCGCCGGAAATGTTCACTTCACCGTGCAGCGGCTTGCCGCCGGTCACTACGATCTTGGCCATGGAACCTACATTGGAATGAGGGAGAGCCGACCGGGGGCCGGCTGGGGTCGTCGGCAGCAGCGCCGACCGTGGGAAGGCGGATCAGCCCGCTTCGGCCGGGGTCACCGTCTTCAGCGCCAGCGCGTGGATGGCCCCGCCCATCAGATCGCCCAGGGTGGCATAGACCATGCGGTGGCGCGCCAGCGGCAGTTTGCCGGCAAAGGCGTCGCAGACCACGGTGGCCTCGAAGTGCACGCCATCGTCGCCCTGCACGTCCGCGCGGGCGCCCGGCAGGCCGGTTTCGATCAGATTGCGGATGGTCTCGGCGTCCAACGGGCTTTCCTAATAAAATGAGCGCCCATTCTACTCTTCCGCGTGGCGCCCGCATGGCTGTATCGCCCCTGCTCCCCCACCCGGCCGACGCTGCGGCCCTGGTCGCCAGCGGCCGCCGCGTGTTCCAGATCGAGGCCGACGCCCTGGCCGCGGTGGCCGACCGCCTCGGTGATGCCTTCAGCCAGGCCTGCCAGCTGGTCCTGCACGGCAAGGGCCGGGTGGTGGCCACCGGGATGGGCAAGTCCGGCCACGTGGCGCGCAAGATCGCCGCCACGCTGGCCTCCACCGGCACCCCGGCCTTCTACGTGCACCCCGGTGAAGCCGGCCACGGCGACCTGGGCATGATCACCGAGGACGACGTGGTGCTGGCCCTGTCCTACTCGGGCGAGTCGGACGAACTGCTGATGCTGCTGCCGGTGCTCAAGCGCCAGGGCAACCGGCTGATCGCCATGACCGGCCGGCCCGGGTCCAGCCTGGCCCAGGCCGCCGACGTGCACCTGGACGTGAGCGTGCCGGCCGAGGCCTGCCCGCTGGCGCTGGCGCCGACCTCCAGCACCACCGCCTCGCTGGCCATGGGCGATGCGCTGGCGGTGGCGCTGCTGGACGCGCGTGGCTTCACCGCCGACGACTTCGCCCGCTCGCACCCCGCCGGCAGCCTGGGCCGGCGCCTGCTGCTGCACATCACCGATGTGATGCACAGCGGCGAGGAGCTGCCGCAGGTGGGGGCCGAGGCCAGCCTGAGCGAGGCGCTGGTGGAGATGAGCCGCAAGCGGCTGGGCATGACCGCGGTGGTGGATGCCGACCAGCGCCTGATCGGCCTGTTCACCGACGGTGACCTGCGCCGCGCCCTGGATACCGCGCTGGACGTGCGCAGCGCGAAGATCGCCGAGGTGATGACCCGCAACCCGCGCACCATCGGCGCCGACCAGCTTGCCGCCGAGGCCGCCCGGCTGATGGAAACCCACAAGATCACCGGCCTGATGGTGGTCGACGAGGCCGGCCGGCTGGTCGGCGCGCTGAATATTCATGACCTGTTGCGGGCGCGGGTGGTTTAAACCACAGTGCCCTTCCCTCATTCAGCCAAGCGCCCCGACCTGACGATGCCCTATTCCCCGCTGCCCGGTTTCCCGTCCCACCTGCATGCCATCGCCGGCCGCATCCGGCTGGCCTGCTTCGACGTGGACGGCACGCTCACCGACGGTCGGCTCTACTACGACCGTGAGGGCAACGAGAGCAAGGCGTATTACGTGCAGGACGGACTTGGCCTGAAACTGCTGCAACAACACGGCATCCACCCGGTGCTGATCACCGCGCGCAACAGCCAGTCCGCGCTCAAGCGCGGCGCGGACCTGGGCATCGACACCCAGATCGCGGTCGGCGACAAGCTGGCCAGCGTGCGCGCGCTGTGCGACACCCACGGCATCGGCCTGGACCAGGTCGCCTTCATGGGCGATGACCTGCCCGACCTGGCCCCGCTGTGCGCGGTCGGCCTGGCGGTGGCGCCGGCCAATGCCCACCCCTGGATCGCCGAACGCGTGCACTGGCAGACCCGTGCCGATGGCGGCCGTGGCGCCGCACGCGAGCTGTGCGACGTGCTGCTGGCCGCGCAGGGCAAGGTGGACGCGGTGCTGGCGAGGTTCGGCGCATGAGCTGGCGCACCGCCCTGGGCGGGCTGCTGCTGGTCGCCGCGCTGCTGAGCGGCTGGTCGCTGCTGCGCCACCGCGACAAGCCCGCTGCCGAGGTCACCGACGACGGCACCAAGGACTATGTGCTGCACGATTTCCAGATCGTGGCGCTGGATGACCAGGGCAAGGAATCCACCACCCTGCAGGCGCCGCTGCTGGAGCGCTCGCGCAGCGATGAAACCATGTCCATCGCCACCCCGCTGTTCCTGCTGCCCGACAACGAGGGCAACCACTGGGAGCTGCGCAGCGAAAAGGGCTGGGTGAGCGCCAAGGGCGACCAGCTCAAGCTCACCGGCAACGTCAGCGGCGACAGCCCCAAGGTGGGCAACGTGCCCCCGACCACCTTCCGCACCGACCATCTGGACGTCTTTCCCAGGCAGAACAGCGCCAAGACCGACGCACTGGTCACCATGACCCGCCCGGGCATGACCCAGTCCGGCGTCGGGTTCGAGCTGGATTCCAAGAGCAAGACGTATCATTTCCTGAGCCAGTCCAAGGGCCGCTACACGCCCAGACGCTGAGCCGACGCCCTGGCGACGCCACCCAGCGGCGCCGGGCACCGTAGCCCCCGACCCCCTGGCCCGGCAGCCGCCGGACCTCGACCCCCACCTTCGCAGGACAGACCCCTTTCATGAAGATCCTATTTGCAGCCGCCTGCGCGATCAGTCTTCTGGCCCCTGGCCTGGCCAGCGCGAAGTCCACCGACCGCGACCAGGACATGACCATCGATGCCGGCGCCCAGACCGGCACCCTGATCGGCGATGGCAAGACCACCCTGTCCCAGGGCGTGACCATCACCCAGGGCACGCTGGACCTGCGCTCCTCCGATGCCGAGATCTACATGAAGGACGGCGAGGCGGTGCGCGCGGTGTTCACCGGCAAGCAGGCCAAGCTCAAGCAGCAGCTCGACGACGGCAGCTGGATGGATGCCAGCGCCGACCGCATCGACTACGACATCAAGGCCGAGGTGCTGGTGCTCACCGGCAACTACCACGTCAAGAGCGCGCGCGGCACCAACGCCGGCCAGAAGATGACCTACAACACCCGCACCGGCGAAATGAACAGCGGCGGCGACGGCACCCGCGTGCGCACCGTGATCCCGCCCAAGAACAAGGCCGCGGCCGGTCCGGCCACCAAGACCACCGTCCCCGCTGCCGGGAGCAAGAAGTAATGCTCGTCGCCAAGGGCCTGCGCAAGCGCTACAAGCAGCGCGAAGTGGTGAAGGATTTCGGCCTGACCCTGGAGGCCGGCGAAGTGGTGGGACTGCTCGGCCCCAACGGCGCCGGCAAGACCACCTGTTTCTACATGATCGTGGGCCTGGTCGAAGCCGACGCGGGCAGCATCGTGCTCGACGGCAAGGACATCACCGCCGACCCGATGTACACCCGCGCCAAGCAGGGCGTGGGCTACCTGCCGCAGGAACCGTCGGTGTTCCGCAAGCTGACCGTGGCCGACAACATCCGCCTGGTGCTGGAACTGCGCGAGGACCTGGACAAGGCCGGCCGCGAAAAGGAGCTGAATTCGCTGCTGGATGAGCTGCAGATCGGCCACGTGGCCGACCAGCTTGGCGCCAGCCTGTCCGGCGGTGAGCGCCGCCGCTGCGAAATCGCCCGCGCGCTGGCCGCCCGCCCGCGCCTGATCCTGCTCGATGAGCCCTTTGCCGGCGTGGACCCGATTTCGGTCGGGGAGATCCAGCGCATCGTCACCCACCTCAAGCAGCGCGGCATCGGGGTGTTGATCACCGACCACAATGTGCGCGAAACCTTGGGAATCTGCGACCGCGCGTATATCCTCAACGAAGGCAGCGTGCTGGCGCAGGGAGCACCGGACGCGATCCTGGACAATGCCGACGTCCGTCGCGTCTACCTTGGAGACACCTTCAAGCTCTGACCGGCGGCCGTCGCAGCGCCTTCCCTTCGTTCGGCACAGGCATGAAAGCACGGCTGCAGACATCGCTGGGGCAACAACTGGTCATGACGCCGCAGCTGCGTCAGGCCATCAAGCTGTTGCAGATGTCCAGCGCCGAACTGGAGCTGGAAATCGCCGAGGCGGTGGAAACCAACCCCCTGCTGGACTGGGCCGAGAACGCCGAGCCGGCCACCGACGGCGCCCCCGGGCAGAACGAGGACAACACCGCCGACAGCCCGCCCGAGGCCGCCGGCGAGCGCGCGCCGGCCGGCACCGATGACTGGGCCCCCGGCGAAAGCGACTGGAGCAGCGGCAGCAGCGGCTCCTTCGATGACGACGACGACAACAGCAGCGCCGCCGAGCGCGTGGCCGATACCGAATCGCTGGTCGACCACCTGCTGTGGCAGCTGCACCTGTCGCACCTGTCCACGCGCGACCGCAGCATCGGCGCGGCGCTGATCGACGCCTTCGAGGACGACGGCTACCTGCGCGAACCGCTGTCGGCCATCGCCGAGACCCTGCTGCCGGCCATTCATGCCGATGAAGCGGACATCCTCACCGTGCTGCACCAGATCCAGCGCTTCGACCCGATCGGGGTCGGCGCGCGCAGCCTGGGCGAATGCCTGCAGCTGCAGCTGGACGTGCTGGCCGCCGACACCCCCGGCCTGGCCCTGGCCCGGCGCATCGCCGACGGCCCGCTGGAGCGCCTGCCGCGCAGCGGCGTGGCCGGGCTGGCCCAGGAGCTGCGCGCGCCGCTGGCCGAGGTGGACACCGCCGTGCAGCTGCTGCGCTCGCTGGACCCGCGCCCCGGCACCCAGATCGGCGAGCTCGCCCATGACAGCTACGTGGTGCCCGACTGCGTGGTCTGGCGCCAGAACGGGGTCTGGCGCGCGGCCCTGGCCGCCCATGCCGGGCCCAAGGTGGTGATCCACCGCGGCTACGAGCAGATGATCCGGCGCTGCGGCGAAGCCGACGCCGGCTACCTGCGCGCCCACCTGCAGGAAGCGCGCTGGCTGCTCAAGGGCCTGGAAGCCCGCGGGGAGACCCTGCTGCGGGTGATGCGCAGCCTGCTGCAGCAGCAGGCCGCGTTCCTGGAGTTCGGCGAGCAGGCGCTGCGCCCGCTCACCCTGCGCGAGGTGGCCGGCGAACTGGGCCTGCACGAATCGACCATTTCCCGCGCCATCGCCCGCAAGTACGTGCGCACCCCGCGCGGCACCGTGGCGCTGCGCGCCTTCTTCGCCTCGGGCATCGACACCGACAGCGGCGGGGAAGCTTCCAGCACCGCCATCCAGGCCATGATCCGGCGCCTGATCGACGCCGAGAATCCGCGCAAGCCGCTTTCTGACGCCAAGCTGGCTGACCTGCTCAAGACCTCGGGAATACCGGTGGCGCGCCGCACCGTGGCGAAGTATCGTGAGGCCATGAACATTTCCGCCTCGCACGAACGGGTAAGAATCGTCTGACGCTCCACCGCGCCTGGCGGAAGGTTCATTGGCAAATCCGAACAAAGGAGAAACCCGATGCGCATCGAGACGTTTGGTAAGGATGTAGAAGTCACCCCGGCCCTGCAGGAGTACGTGGAAACCAAGTTGCAGCGCCTGGGCAAGCACTTCGACCAGCACTGCGAGGTGCGCGTGACCCTTGCCCTGCGCAAGAACGAGCATCACGTCGATGCCAGCGCCAACGTCCCCGGCCAGACCCTGCACGCCGAGGCCGGCGGCCAGACCATGTATGCGGCCATCGACATCCTGGCCGACAAGCTGGACCGCCTTGTCATCAAGCACAAGGAGAAAAAACAGCAGCACGCACCGCTGCCTGTGGGCGACAATGACGACTGACGTCCTCGCTCTTCCCCCGACATGCCCTTGACTGATCTTCTGGCGGCCGTGCGCACGCAAGTGTTGCCGGCCGCTGATCGCGACAGCGTACTGCTCGCCGCCGCCCGGCTGCTGGCCTGCCGCGAAGCCAACGCCGAGCAGATCTACCAGAACCTGTGCCAGCGCGAGCAGCTGGGCAGCACCGCCATCGGCCATGGCATCGCCATCCCGCACGGCCGCGCGCCCCTGCTGGAACGCCCCCGCGGCGCCCTGCTGCGACTGGAGACCCCGGTCGATTTCGGCGGCGACGAGCCGGTGGACCTGGTGTTCGCCATCGCCGTACCGGCCCATTACACCCATCAACACCTGATGCTGCTGTCCGAGCTGGCCGAGCTGTTTTCCGAGCCCGCCATCCGCCAGGCGCTGCGCGAAGCGCGCGATGGCCAGGCGTTGCGTCAGGTGATCGAATTCCCCCCGCCGGCGAGCGCCGCATGAATACCAGCATCACCGCGCGTGAGCTGTTCGAACAGCAGCGCGACCGCCTGGCCCTGCGCTGGATCGCCGGGCAGCAGGGCGAGCGCCGCGAACTGGAGGCGGGCAACACCGTCTCCCGGCGCCCGTCGCTGGCCGGCTACCTCAATGCGATCTACCCCAACAAGGTGCAGATCCTGGGCACCGAGGAGCTGTCCTGGCTGGACTCGCTGGACTCGCGCCAGCGCTGGGAGACGATCGAGCGGATCATGCATTCGCACCCGCTGGCGCTGGTGATCACCCGCAACCAGGCCTGCCCGGAAGATCTGCGCGCGGCCGCCGACGAATCCCAGACCCCCCTGTGGATCTCGCCCAAGCGCGGCCACGAGCTGCTCAACCACCTGTCCTACCACCTGGCCCGCACCCTGGCGCCGCGGGTGATCCTGCATGGCGTATTCATGGAGATCTACTCCATCGGCGTGCTGATCACCGGCGAGGCCGGCTCGGGCAAGAGCGAGCTGGCCCTGGAGCTGCTCAGCCGCGGGCACCGGCTGGTGGCCGACGATGCCCCCGAGTTCACCCAGATCGCCCCGGACGTGCTCGACGGCACCTGCCCCGAGCTGCTCCAGGACCTGCTGGAAGTGCGCGGCCTGGGCGTGCTCAACGTGCGCGAGATGTTCGGTGATACAGCGGTAAAGAAGAACAAGTACCTTCGGCTGATCGTGCACCTGACCAAGCCCATGACCGAACCCAGTGCCTATGGCTACGAGCGCCTCACCGGCGATTCGGGCACCCGCCACGTGCTGGACCTGGACGTGCCGCTGATCACCCTGCCGGTGATGCCCGGCCGCAACCTGTCGGTCCTGACCGAGGCGGCCACCCGGCTGCACATTCTACGTACCAAGGGTATCGACCCCGCGGCGATGTTCATCGCCCGCCACAGCAACCTGTTGGAACGACGAACGCCATGAACACCCCCGCCCCCGCCTCCGCCCCGGCCTCTGCCACGCTGATCATCGTCAGCGGCCTGTCCGGGTCGGGCAAGACGGTCGCGCTGAAGACCCTGGAAGACCTGGACTACTACTGCTCGGACAACCTGCCGATCAACCTGCTGCCCGATTTCGTGCGCAGCCTGCTGGCCGGCCACGATGCGGCCGCGCCGCGGCGGCTGGCCGTGGGCATCGACGTGCGTGGCCAGAGCGACCTGAGCCAGCTCTCGCACTGGCGCGAAGAAGCCCAGGCCGCCGGCCTGGAGGCGCAGCTGCTGTTCTTCGATGCCACCGATGAAACCCTGCTCAAGCGCTACGCCGACACCCGCCGCCGCCATCCGCTGAGCCAGCTGGGCCTGTCCCTGCCCGAGGCGATCGCCCGCGAGCGCGAACTGACCGCCCCACTGCGCCGCGCCGCCGACGCGGTCATCGACACCACCAGCCTCAACGTGCACCAGCTGCGCCGCAAGGTGGTGACCGAGTTCGCGCTGACCCATGGCAACAAGCTCTCGCTGCTGTTCGAGTCCTTCGCCTACAAGCGTGGCGTGCCCGCCGAGGCCGACTTCGTTTTCGACGTGCGGGTGCTGCCCAACCCGCACTGGGAGCCGGCGCTGCGTCCGCTGACCGGGCGCGATGCCGGCGTGCGCGAGCACCTGGATGCCCAGCCGGACGTGCAGCGCTATGCCGCCCAGCTCACCGAGTTCCTGGACACCTGGCTGCCCCGCCTGGGCAATGACACCCGCAGCTACGTGACCGTGGCCTTCGGCTGCACCGGCGGCAAGCACCGCTCGGTGTACATGGCCGAGCGCATGGCCCGGCACGCCCGCGACCAGGGCTGGGCCGAAGTAGCCACCTTCCACCGCGAGCAGGACTGAGCGCGCGGGCGAGCCCCATCTGGAACACAGAATTGTCGTGGGATTGGCGGCCGTGTGCGAAAAAGCCTTTTTTGACGTCACCCGACCCACGGTCGGGTGCTACCCGGGGTAAGCCGCGTGCGGCTTACCCCTACCCCCAATTCATGTTGACCTGTTAACGTTCGAAGATGACCTGTGGCATTCTCCTCGTAACCCATCCCGGTGTTGGCACCTCCCTGTTGGAGGTGGCGACCCGGCTGCTGCGGCACCTGCCGCTGAAGACCGAAGCTTTCGAAGTACCGTTCGACGCAGACCTGGACGTCCTGCTCCCACTCGCCTCGGCCGCCTTGCGCCGGGTGGACAGTGGCCAGGGCGTGCTGATCCTGACCGACCTGTACGGCGCCAGCCCCAGCAATCTGGCCGGGCAACTGGCTCGTCTGGGCACCCCGGCTCGCCGGGTTTCGGCGCTTAGCCTGCCGATGTTGTTGCGGGTGATGAATTATCCGGAACAGGGACTGGATCAACTACCTGCCACTGCCGCGGCAGGCACTCGCAATGGAGCGATTGTCGACGATGCTTGAACGTGAACTCACCGTATCCAACCGCCTGGGGCTGCACGCCCGCGCCACTGCAAAGCTGGTGCAGGAGCTGGCCCCGTTCCGCTGCAACGTGACCATGGCCGCCAAGGGCCGGGAGATCAACGCCAAGAGCATCATGGGCGTGATGCTGCTGGCCGCCGCCCAGGGCACCCCGGTCACCGTGCGCATCGACGGCGAAGACGAAGCGGCCGCCATGGACGCGGTGGTGGGGCTGTTCGAACGGCGCTTCGACGAGGACAGCTGAGCATGCCGGGGCAGCCGTCGCGACCGGGCACGGGCACGCCGACGCGGACCGCCTCCGGCGCGTTGCTGCTGGCCGGCCACGGCGCCTCGCGCGGCAATGCGCTGGGCCGTGCCCGGGTGCGCCTGCCGCATGCCCTGGAAGTGGCCGAACAACGCATCCCCTCGGCCAAGGTCGAGGCCGAGCTGGCCCGCCTGCACCAGGCCGTGGACGCGGCCCGTGCGGAAATGCACGACCTGCGCCAGCGCCTGCAGGGCGCGCTGAACCAGGAGGCCGGCGAGTTCCTGGACCTGCACGCGTTGCTGCTGGACGACCCCGAGCTGCTGTTCGGGCTGGATGAGCTGATCCGCAGCGGCCCCTACAGCGCCGGCTATGCGCTGCGCGTGCAGCGCGACCGCCTGGCCAAGGTCTTCGATGGCATGGACGATGCCTACCTGAAGAGCCGCATGGACGACCTGGACCATGTGATCGGGCGCATCCACGCCTTCCTGCAGAAGCGCCCGCCGGACGTGAAGGGCATGGCCGGGGAGATCCTGGTCTGCGACAACATCGCCCCCTCCGAGCTGGCCCAGCTGCAGGCCCATGGCGTGGTCGGCATCGTCACCGCCGGGGGCAGCGCGCTCTCGCACAGCGCGATCCTGGCGCGCAGCCTGCACCTGCCGCTGATCGTCAACGTGGCCAACGTGCTGCAGAAGGTCGCCGACGGCGACGTGCTGATCATGGACGGCAGCGACGGTACGGTCACCATCAACCCGCAGGCGGCCGACCTGCGCGACTACCGCGTGCGCCTGCGCGAGCATGCGCGCGAACAGCGCGAGCTGGGCCGGTTGCGGACCAAGCCCACGCGCACCCGCGACAACGTGGACATCGCGCTGCTGGCCAATGCCGAATCCAGCGAGGACGTCACCCAGGCCCATGCGCTGGGCGCGCACGGATTGGGACTGTACCGCACCGAATTCCTGTTCCTGCAGCGCAATGAACTGCCCGACGAGCAGGAGCAGTTCGAGACCTACCGCGACGCGGCGCTGGGCATGAGCGGGCGCCCGGTCACCATCCGCACCCTGGACCTGGGCGCGGACAAGGCCGACCGCACCGGGCTGACCCTGAGCAACGAGGAAAATCCCGCGCTCGGCCTGCGCGGGGTGCGCCTGTCGCTGGCCCGGCCAGCCGTGGCCGATACCCAGCTGCGTGCGATCCTGCGCGCCTCGGCCTACGGCAAGCTGCGCATCCTGCTGCCGATGGTGAGCACCCGCGAGGAAATCCTCGCCGTGCGCCGGCGCATGGCCAGGCAGGCCGCGCTGCTGCGCGCCCAAGGCCATGAGGTCGCCGAGCACATCCCGTTCGGGGCGATGATCGAAGTGCCGGCCGCGGCGATCGCGCTGGAGAGCTTCATCGACCTGGTCGACTTCCTGTCCATCGGCACCAACGACCTGGTGCAGTACCTGCTGGCGGCCGACCGCAACAACGAAGCAGTGGGCGAGTTGTATTCCCCGCTGCACCCGGCGGTGATGCGGCTGCTTGCGCACATCCTGCGCACCGGCCGCGAGCATGGCATCCCGGTGGCGGTCTGCGGCGAGATCGCCGGCGACCCGCGCATGACGCCGATGCTGCTGGCCCTGGGCCTCACCGAGTTCAGCCTGCACCCGGGCACGCTGCTGGAAGTGCGCCGCGCGATCCGCGACAGCGACCTGTCGGTGCTGCAGGCGATGGCGCCGAAGCTGCTGGCCGCCCGCGACCGCCGCGGCATCGAGCGCTGGCTGGAAAAGGCCCGGTAGTGCCGGCCGCTGGCCGGCAACCACGCATACCGTTCCGAAGGTTCATGCGGAGCCGGCCAGCGGCCGGCACGACCGGCGTTGAATGCGTGCGTCCCACGCGCATCGCCGTCTGCGCCCTACCCGATTGACACACAACCACGCGATAATGACGCGCTGACCACCGCCGATGCCGCATCCTTCCCGGGATAGCGGCCTTTTCTTTTCCGCAGGAGCTGCCCATGGCCGAAGCCGTACGCCACGACAAGACGGCACGCCAGCTGCGGCTGTTGTCCGATGCACTGGACAGCGGGCGACTGGGGCCGGTGCGCCGGCTGGTCAACACGCTTGCGCCGGCGGAGATCGGCAACCTGCTGGAATCGCTGCCGCCGGGCAAGCGCGAAATCGTGTGGGGGCTGGTCGATCCGGAAGACGATGGCGAGGTGCTGGTCCACGTCGGCGAAGAAGTGCGCGAAAGCCTGCTGGCCGACATGGACCCGGACGAGATCATCGCCGCGGTCGAAGACCTGGACATCGATGACCTGGCCGACCTGGTCGAAGACCTGCCCGATACGGTCATCGACGAAGTGCTCAAGTCGATGGACCGCGAGAACCGCGAGCGGCTGGAGCAGGTGCTGTCCTACCCCGAGGACAGCGCCGGCCGCCTGATGAACCCGGACGTGGTGACCGTGCGCGCCGACGTCAACGTGGACGTCGTGCTGCGCTACCTTCGCCTGCGCGGCGAACTGCCCGACCACACCGACCACCTGTTCGTGGTCAGCCGCCGTCACCAGTACCTGGGCCGCCTGTCGCTGGCCTCGCTGGTGACCCACGAGGACAACACCCCGATCAACCGGCTGATCGACGACGAGCAGCCGGCCATCGATGTCGGGGAGAGCGCCGAGGAAGTGGCGCGCCAGTTCTCCGATCATGACTGGGTGTCGGCACCGGTGGTGGATGACAACAACATCCTGCTCGGCCGCATCACCATCGATGACGTGGTGGACATCATCCGTTCGCAGGCCGAGCACCAGGCGCTGGGCGCCGCCGGCCTGGACGAGGAGGAAGACCTATTCTCGCCGATCAAGCGCGCCGTGCGCGGCCGCGTGGTCTGGCTGGGCATCAACCTGTGCACCGCGTTCCTGGCCGCCACCGTGATCGGCCAGTTCGAGCTGACCCTGCAGAAGGTGGTCGCGCTGGCCGTGCTGATGCCGATCGTGGCCGGTGTCGGCGGCAATGCCGCGGTGCAGGTGCTGACCCTGATGGTGCGCGGCATCGCGCTGGGCCAGGTGGGCCAGAGCAACGCGCGCATCCTGCTGTGGAAGGAATCGCGGGTGGCGCTGATCAACGGCACCCTGATCGGCACCGTGGTGGGCATCATCGCCTTCCTGTGGTTCCACAGCTTCCTGCTGTCGCTGGTGATCACCCTGGCGCTGATCATCAACTTCTGCGCCGCCGCCCTGGCCGGGGTGCTGCTGCCGCTGCTGCTCAAGCGCATGAACGTGGACCCGGCCGTGGCCGGCACCGTGGTGGTGACCGCGGTGACCGACGTGATGGGCTTCTTCAGCTTCCTCGGCCTGGCCACCCTGATCCTGCTGCACTGACGAGCACCCCGCATGGCCCTGACCCTGGACAACTACTTCCTGCCCGGCTGGCGCGACCAGACCCACACCTGCCCCGCCTGCGAGTGGCAGGGCAGCGCGCGGCAGATGCCGATGGAACTGCACGAGGACGAGGCCGAGTTCGACTGCCCGCAGTGCGAGAACCCGATCCTGCTGGTGGTGCACCCCAGCCTGGCCCAGGTGCAGGCCGCGGCCGCCGACGGCCATCCCGAGGCGATCGAGCAGATGGCGATCCTGGCCGCCGCGCCGCGCCCACACTGACGCACTGCAAGATGCCTGGCGGCGGCCGGCGGCCTAGACTGAAAACGATTCCAGTCGAGGATGGGCAATGGCACGACGACACGCGGGCTGGCTGTTGTGGGCGATGGCGATGCTGGCCTTGAGCGGGTGCGCGCCGCCCCGTGGCGACGTGGGCCGGTTCGAGGCCCGCGCGGTCACGCTCGACGGGCAGACCCACCGCTACCAGGTGTTCATCCCG